>CAZLJV010000008.1:0-29443 GCA_964559965.1 uncultured Oscillospiraceae bacterium
ATTGGTATTTGACGATTTGAAGATGCTTGTTCTGGACGAGGCAGATGAAATGCTGAACATGGGATTCCGTGAGGATATTGAAACCATCTGTCGTGAGCTGCCTGAGGAAAGACAGACGGCTCTGTTCTCTGCGACCTTGCCAGAGGAAATTCTGGATATTGCAGATGAATTCCAAAAAGATGCGCACATGGTTCGTGTGAAGAACAAGGAGCTGACGATTCCGCTGGTGCAGCAGAGCTACTATGTTGTTCGTGGAAGGGAAAAGGATCAGTCGATTTGCAGGTTGATTGATTATCTGTCTCCGAAGCGTGCGCTGATTTTCTGCAATACTAAGCGTAAGGTTGACGAGCTGACTTTGGTGCTTAAAGCGAAGGGATATTCTGCGGAAGCGCTTCATGGGGATCTTTCTCAGCACCAGAGAGAGCGTGTTATGAATCTTTTCAGACGAGGAAATCTAGAGCTGCTGCTGGCTACTGATGTGGCGGCACGAGGCATCGATGTTGATGATGTGGACATGGTATTTAACTATGATATGCCGCAGGATATGGAATATTATGTACATCGAATTGGTCGTACCGGTCGTGCAGGCAAGACAGGTATGGCGATTTCTTTGATAACTTCAAGGGAAAAGTTTAAGATTGAGTCTTTGGAGGAATATTGCCACACTGAAATCAAGCGTCAGGAGATGCCTTCGGCTTCAAGTGCAATGGCTAAGAAGGCTTACAGAACGACTGAAGAGGCTATTGCATTCTGCAGCGATCGAGATATCGATATGGAACCTTATATGCGTGTGGTTTACAGAAAGTGTGCTGAACTGCAGATTGATCCGCTGGTTGCGGCAGCTGCATTTCTGCGTCAGAGCTTAGGCGAAATTGAAATCGAAGTGGGTGCGGAAGATCCGGAAGACAGCCGCGGCCGCAGACGCAGAGAAGGCCGCAGCGATGGACGAGGCGGCAGAGACGGCCGTCGCAGCGAAGGGCGAGGCGAACGCCACAGCGACCGAGAAGGCCGTAACCATGAAGGAAAGCGCAGTGGCAAAAACCGCCGTGACCACCATGCTGCCGAAGCTGGCAGACGAGACCGAGATTCCGGCAAAAGAGAAGCTGGAAAGACGGAAAAACCTCGCAGAACTAAGCAGGAGAAAAAAGCTAAGAAGGCTAAGAAAAAAGCCAAAAAATAAATAAAAATCAGAAAGCGGAGGAGAAATGATGAAGATCAATGCTAAGTTTTTAGAAAAGTTGAAAGAAGAACCATCTATTTTGCAGGAACTGCTGACTCGCCACGGTGTGCCTGGAATGAGCCTTACGGTAATTCAGGGTGGAAAACGCACATTTTCTACAGTTAGCGGTGTCCGTGATGACAATGGCACGCCTATGACATCAGAAACAGTATTCGAATGCGCATCTTTGACTAAATCTATGTTTGCAACTTTAGTTCTGCGCCTCGCAGACGAGGGAAAGATTCAACTGAATCAGCCTATTACCAAGCAGTTCGACTACGAACGCTGGAGCGAGGACCCAAGATATGATCTGATTACTCCTATTCACGCATTATCACACGGCACCGGATTCCCAGGCTGGGCAGAAAAGCCTATGGAAATCATGTTTGACCCAGGTACAAACTTCAGCTACTCAGGCGAAGGTTACTACCTGTTGCAGCACATCATTCAGGACATGGAAGGCTGCTCCATGAACGACTGCTTCGAAAAATACTTCTATAAGCCATGGAATTTAACTCATTCCGCGGCTGACTGGACTCCGGAAGTCGGCAAGCAGATGACATGGGGCTATGGCATGGATAGCAAGGTCAGCAAAATCCGTGATTCCCACGACGACGGCGGTCTGGCTCCTGAACCTAATGCGGCTTGGTCGCTGTATAGCACAACTGACGAATATGCAGAATTCATCTGCCGCATGATCACAGAGCACGGCGGTCTGAAGGAAGAAACATTCAACGCCATGACGACCCAGCAAAATCATACAGAACCAGGAATCGGCTGGGGTCTGGGATTTGGCTTAGTCGATGCTGATGCAAATGTATGCTGGCACTGGGGTGACAACGGTGGATTTAAGAACCTGAGCATTTGGGATAAGGAAACCGGAGATGGTGTCGTAGTATTTACAAACTGTGACCGAGGCAAGAGTCTGTACATAGAACTGCTGAAAGAACTGACCGACGGTAAGTTCTTCGACAATATCAGTGCGTTCATCGATACAGCAGAGTAAGATTATGAACACATTGTATTACTATTCACAGATGAATAAGCTGCAGCAGGCTGCATACCACAGCCTGCTGCAAGGCATTCAAGAATTAAAACCAAGTTTTATGGTACCAAGACTTCCGGAAAATCAGCTTTTCGATGTGCTATTTTTAATGCGCCTCGACCACCCGGAAGTTTTTTGGTGTGAGGGAATGAAGTACCGCTACTACGAAGATTCCACCAATGTGGAAGTTGTGCCGGAATATATTTTCGACAAGAAGAAGATTCCAGAGCATCAGCGTGCTATGAAATCCCGAATGGAAAAACTGGCTCGTCCCGCAGCCAAATTAAGCGAGGAAGAAAAGCTGAAATACATTCACGACTTTATTTGTGAAAGTGTGCGTTATGACAAACTAAAAAAGCAATATTCCCACGAAATCATCGGTCCGCTGGGCCAGGGTGTAGGTGTTTGCGAGGGAATAGCTAAATCTGTAAAGCTGTTGTGTGATGCACTTGACATATGGTGTATAATTGCAATTTCTGGAAATAACCCTGAGAAAGGGATTAAATACCGCCACGCATGGAACGTGCTGAAGGTAGGAGGATCATATTATCATTTAGATGCTACATTTGACAATTCGCTGGGAAGGGGAGCAGACCACGAAGCTCCAGACCATGGGGAAATCCGCTATGATTACTTCATGCTCAGCGACAAAATGATATATCGTGACCACGAGCCTGTGCTATGGAAAATCCCAGAATGCACAGACGGAGACCACTTCTACTACCGCACAAAGAAACTTTCTTTCACCAAGATTGAAGATGTGCGAAAGCGTTCAGCGCAGGCAGTAAAAAAAGGAAAAACTCTCACATTTCACTGGCGTGGTGACTACTTAACTCGTGATCGACTTCAGGAAATCCTCAAGGTTATGGAGGAAGAAGCCTGCGCCAAAGGCAAACATGCTGTCGTATCTGTAAATGTGCGCCAGTCTGTAATCCGTGCATCGTTTAACAATCAGCAGCCACCTGAACAGATGGTGGAAGAAGATGCTAACGAAGGAGAAAATTATGATGAATAATGGCTTGATAAAAAGCGACTTGCTGAAAACTGCTTTTTCAGTAGTTGTAGGAAACTTTATATATGCTCTCACCGTAACACTGTTCCTGCTGCCGGCAGGTCTGGTGACAGGCGGCACCACCGGTATCGCCCTTGCGATAAATCATGTATGTGAGATTCCAATTTCAATGTTCGTTCTCATATTCAATATCGCCATGCTTCTGCTTGGAGTTTCAATTCTTGGCAAAGCATTTGCTGTCACGACTGTTGCCAGCACCTTTCTATATCCAATCTTTCTGGAGTTCTGCCAACGCCTGACAGGAGACTTGGTGCTGACGGAGGATATTTTGCTGTGTACGGTATTCTCAGGCCTTGGAATTGGCATAGCGCTGAGCATTGTAATTCGTGCAGGTGCTTCTACCGGCGGAATGGACGTGCCGCCGCTTGTTCTCCAAAAACTGTTTAGAATTCCTGTCTCAGTCAGCCTGTATGTTTTCGACTTCATGATACTTTTGATGCAGATGATGTTCAGACCTGTGGAGAATGTGCTATATGGGATTTTGCTGGTAATGATTTATACTATCGTGCTTGACAAAATGCTCATCATGGGTAAGAGCAAGACTGAGATGAAGATAATCAGCGAAAAGTCCAAGGAAATTACGGAGGCGATTCTCACTAAGGTGGACCGTGGTGCAATTCTTCTTCATGGCGAAGGAGGCTACTTGCACAAGCAGACTGAGGTTATCCTGTCCGTTGTGTCCAATCGTGAGTTGGCGAAGGTTGAAAAGCTGGCGCGCAGCATTGACCCGACTTGTTTTATGATAGTTACTCGTGTCAGCGAGGTGCAGGGTCGAGGCTTCTCGATGAAAAAGAAGTACGAGTAACGCTTCGTCGTTTCAAAATTAAAAAAAGGCTTTACTGCGGTAAAGCCTTTTTGTTTCATTTAATTTTACTTACCTAAGATAACCTTAGTCAGTTCTACTGGATCCATAATCTTGCCATCTTTGTAAACTCTCATGTTGCCAGATGCGATTTCGTCAATCAGGATTACTTCGTCATTGTTGTAACCGAATTCGAACTTGATGTCGTACAGGTCCATACCCATCTTCTTCAGGTCATCAGCTACAATCTTAGTAATCTTCAAAGTCTGCTCCTTCATGCTTGCGAACATTTCTGGTGTCATGATGCCCAGTGCAGCTAAACCTTCGCTTGTAACCAGTGGATCACCCAGAGCATCGTTCTTAAATGTACATTCTACATAACCACCTTCTAATGGTGTGCCATCTTCAATATATTCACCGTATCTTCTGATGAAGCTGCCTGTTGCAACCAGACGGCAGATAACTTCCAGACCATGGCCAAATACAGTTGCAGGAAGAACTTCCATAGTTGCTTCTTCTACATTAGCATCTACATAGTGAGTCTTAATGCCAGCTTCCTTTAACAGTTCAAAGTAGTGAATGGAAGTTTCCAGGTTTGCACGGCCGATGCCTTCGATGGTTAAGCCAACTGCATTTTCACCTGGGTCAAATACGCCATCTTTACCAGTGCAATCGTCCTTGAACTTTAACAGTACGTTACCATTGTCCAACTGAAATACGTTTTTAGTCTTGCCTTCATAGATTAATTTCATAATTACATCATTCCTCTCTTGAAACTGTATATCTTTTCGGAGCATTTGCATACGGCCATATGTCGCAGCTCATCCGAAACTGTCAGAAAAAACATAGGAATATAATACCGCAAAATTTTTTTTAAGTCAATTTTTTTCTGAATTGTCTACCTGTTTTTTTCTGAATCTCTTTTTTTGCAGGCGAGGGTCTGTAAATAAAAGTTGGATTTTAGTTATTAAGTTACAAACGTAAAATTAAGTGCATACTTACGACAAAATTAATTGGAAAATGCAAAAAAGTACATTATAATATAATCAAGAGAGTTATCGCAAGCGAAATATCTAAAATGATGAGGTGGACAAAGCAATATGTATCATGAAAATGTAGAAAAACTGCTGAGCTTTATTAAGCGAAGCCCAAGTAGTTTTCATGTAATTGAAAATATGGGAAATATGCTCACAGAAGCAGGTTTTAAGAAACTGGAAGAAAGAGACCAATGGCAGCTTGAATCAGGCAAGGCGTACTATGTGGTGCGAAATGACTCATCGTTGATAGCATTCCGAATCCCTAAGTCTGGTAAGTGCCAAGGTTATCAGATAATTGCAAGCCACAGCGATTCACCGACATTTAAGCTAAAAGAAAATCCGGAAGTCAAAAGCGAAGGCTGCTATGTGAAACTTAATGTTGAAAAATATGGCGGTATGATTTACTCCACATGGCTGGACAGACCGCTGTCCGTAGCAGGGCGGATTTTGGTGCGAAAAGACGGGAAACTGACCCGCAAACTGGTAAATATCGACCGTGACTTGATGTTGATTCCTAATTTGGCCATTCACATGAACCGCGAGGCAAACGATGGATACAAGATGAACCCGAAGACTGATTTGATGCCAGTACTGGCCGCAGGTTCGGGGGATGGCGATTTATCCGCAAAATCTTCTGTCTCGGCTCTCATCGCTGAGTCAGCAGGTGTGGAGGCGTGCGACATTTTATCCAGCGACCTGTATTTATATAACCGTCAGGCAGGCACCGTCTGGGGGCTAGATAAGACGCTTTTCTCAAGCCCGAAGTTGGATGATTTAGAATGTGCATTTGGATCTTTGCAGGGAATTTTAAGTGCAGACGGCAGCTGCGAAAAAGTAGCGGTTCACTGCGTTTTCGATAATGAAGAGGTTGGAAGCGGAACTCGCCAAGGGGCAGCAGGAACATTCTTGGCTGATACTATGCGCAGAATATGCATAGGACTTGGCGGTACAGAAGAAACTTATCTGCGCAGCGTGGCAGACAGCTTTTTGATTTCGGCAGATAATGCTCATGCGGTTCATCCAAACAGGGGCGATATGGCAGATTCAGTAAACCGACCTAAGATGAATGAGGGGATTGTGATTAAGTTCAGCGGAAATCAGAAATACGCCTCAGACGCAGTGTCGGCAGCCGTGCTGAAAATGCTTTGCGAAGAGGGAGAGATTCCGGTGCAGATTTATACTAACCGTTCGGATATAGCGGGAGGCTCGACGCTGGGAAACATTTCTACGACACAGGTTTCGGTAAATTCTGTGGATATTGGGCTGGCGCAGCTTGCAATGCATTCCAGCTACGAGAGCGCAGGGGTGAAAGACCTGACATACTGGATTAAGGCTGCTGAGAGATTTTTTGAGAAGACGCTGGTGTTGGACGGCGACGGAAGTTATCAGTGGATATAATGCGCATGTCGATGAAGTGCTCAAAAAAAGATAGCAAATCCATATGAATTATGGTAAACTATTTTTCGTGGTAGAAATCATAGGATTTCTCGAAGGATTTTTAGGAAATAAGGAGAGTGACAGATATGGGCGGATTTTTTGGAGTGGCGTCTCAGGACGACTGCGTATTTGACTTATATTTTGGTGTTGACTATCAGACCCATTTGGGACCTCGCCGCGGGGGGATGGCAGTTTATGATAGAGAAACGGGCTTTAACAGAGCAATTCATAACATAGAAAATGCGTCTTTCCGTACTAAGTTTGGGAAGGACATGCTGAATATGAAGGGGCATTTCGGAATCGGATGTATTTCTGACTACGAACCTCAGCCTTTGATTATTCGTTCTCATCACGGTACATATGCGCTGACCACTGTAGGTAAGATTAATAATGCGGATCAGTTGGTGCAGGGGCTTTTTGATGGTGGGCATGGACATTTCTTAGTAATGAGCGGGGATGAAATCAATGCTACTGAGTTGGTTGCAGCGCTTATCAATCAGAAGGGGAATCTGATTGAAGGCATCAGATATGCACAGGAAGTAATCGACGGTTCCATGTCGATTTTACTCATGAATCAGGCGGGCATCTATGCGGCAAGAGATATTCACGGCAGAACTCCAATTACTGTAGGTAAGAAGGATGACGGATTCTGTGTCAGCTTCGAAAGTTTTGCATATCGCAACTTGCAGTATGAGGACTATAAAGAATTAGGGCCTGGTGAAATTGCAGTCATTACGGAGCGCAACTGTACGACCCTGCTGGATCCATGTGATGACATGAAAATCTGTACTTTCCTTTGGGTATATTATGGATTCCCTGCGACAGCTTACGAAGGAATCAGTGTAGAGCGTATGAGAAATCGTACTGGTGAAAACATGGCTATGCGAGATGCACAGATAGGCGATATAAATGCTGATATTGTAGCAGGTGTTCCTGAGTCTGGTATCGCTGCTGCAGTAGGATATGCAAATGCATCGAACATCCCATATGCTCGACCATTTATTAAATACACACCTACATGGATGCGTTCTTTTACGCCGGCAATTCAGTCTAAGCGTGACCTTATCGCTAAGATGAAGCTGCTGACAGTAGATGAACTGATTAAGGACAAGAGCATCGTCCTCATCGATGATTCCATCGTAAGAGGAACTCAACTTAGAGAAACAGCAGAATATCTGTTTGAGATCGGTGCTAAGGAGCTGCATGTTCGTCCAGCATGTCCTCCAATCATGTATGGCTGCCGCTACATCAACTTCTCCAGATCGAGAAGTGAAATGGATCTCATAACTCGCAGGGTAATCCATAGACTGGAAAATGGAGAAGAAAATAAGGAAATCTTAGCTGAATATGCTGATCCGGACAGCGAAAAATACGATACTATGGTTGAAGAAATCCGCAAGGAAATGGGATTCACAACCCTTCGCTTCTGCAGATTAGATGATATGATTGAAGCTACAGGACTTCCGAAGGATAAATTATGTACTTATTGCTGGGACGGAAAAAGAGGAGAATTTTAGAGGAGGAACTCAAATGAGCACAAGTAAAGTAAGATTAGGCAGAACTGAAATTTTAGCAGATAAAAACGGATTCGGAGCGCTTCCAATTCAGAGAATCAGCGTAGAAGATGCAGGAAAGATTCTGAGAAAAGCATACGAACATGGAGTAAATTTCTTCGATACAGCACGTTTTTACACCGATAGTGAACATAAGATAGGCGTAGCGCTTAGCGATGTTCGTGATAAAATATATATCGCAACTAAGAGCATGGCACTGACTGGTGAAAAGCTGAAGGAAGAGCTGGAATACTCACTTGGCCAGCTTCAGACTGATTACATCGACGTATACCAGCTGCACAACACACCATTCTGCCCGAAGCCAGGCGGGGAAGACGGACTTTATGATGCACTGCTTCAGGCTAAGGCTGATGGCAAAATCCGTCATATCGGTATCACTAACCACAGACTGGCTGTTGCTGAAGAGGCAATCGCATCTGGTCTTTATGAAACTTTGCAGTTCCCGCTCAACTACCTGTCATCAGAGAAGGAAGAACGACTTATAAAGCTTTGTGAAGAGGCAGACATGGGATTCATCGCTATGAAAGGTATGTCCGGCGGAATTCTTCAGGACGGCAGAGCTGCTTATGCATATATGGCTCAGTTCGACAATGTACTTCCAATCTGGGGCGTGCAGAGGGAAAGCGAGTTAGATGAATTCTTAGACTGTGCTCAGAATGTTCCGTCCATGGAAGACGAAGCCATCAAAGCCGTAATCGAAAAGGACAGAGCAGAGTTCAAGGGCGATTTCTGCCGTGGCTGTGGATATTGCATGCCATGTCCAGCGGGAATTCAGATTAATAACTGTGCTCGAATGGTAGCAATGATTACCAGAAGTCCTATTGAACCTTGGATTACGCCAGAAAAGCAGGCTGAAATGGAAAAAATCAACCAGTGTCTGGACTGCGGCCAGTGTACAAAGAGATGTCCGTACAACTTAGATACTCCACGACTGCTCCGCGAAAATCTCGAGGGCTACCGTGAAATTCTGGCTAAGCTGGAAGATAAGTAAAAAATAAATTAGAATTGCATTTCACCTCATGGCATAGATTGCTGTGAGGTGATTTTTTATGAAAAAAGAAATATTTTATGCGGCAGGTCTGACAGTGACTATTTTAGCTGCAGTACTTGTCTGTAACGGCGCTTTCGGCGCAAAATCCCCACATTCGGCTCAGACTTTAAGTCAGGCGGTTGCTGCTGCTGCGGATGGAAACTGGGGTCTCAGCTTTCAGCAGGAAGGAAGCTCGCCTATTGGAAATGCTACACCCCAGTATCTAAAGCAGTTTGATGCATGGTACATAGGAAACGAAAAAGATGTGGAAGATAAATGCATCTATCTGACCTTCGATGCTGGCTACGAAAATGGTCATACTGAAAAAATCTTAGATGTATTGAAAGAAGAAAAAGTTCCAGCTGCCTTCTTCGTAGTGGGTAATTATGTGGAGGAAAATCCTGAGCTTGTATGCAGAATGGTGAAGGAAGGGCACATCGTGGGAAATCATACAATGCACCACCCGGACATGTCGGCAATTGCAGCAAAATCAGATTTTGCTAAGGAAATTGGGGATTTGGAGGAAATCTACAAGTCAGCAACAGGCGAGGAAATGAAGCACTTCTACCGACCGCCACAGGGCAAGTACAGCGAGGAAAATTTGAAGCAGGCGCAGGAGTTGGGATATGTGACTGTTTTCTGGAGCTTGGCATATGTGGATTGGTATGTAGATGACCAGCCAACAAGGGAAGAAGCACTTAACTTACTGAATCGGAGAATCCATCCCGGTGCGATCGTGCTGCTTCATTCAACTTCAAGCACTAACGCAGAGATTTTAGGTGAGCTGCTGCAAGGTTGGAAGGAAAAAGGGTATGTTTTTCGCAGTTTGGAAGAGCTGAAGTAGGGCAAGATTCGGTTTAAGCTGTTATTTTTATATGAAAGGTTGCTATCATATACGCAATATGTTAGTATATTGTCAAAGATACATCTGAAAGGGGGCAAATTCATGATAAAAAACAGCAAAACTGCGAAGAAAGTAATGGTAGTTTTAATGCGGCAATCGTATTTATGATTATAGGTGCAATAAACTTTGTATTGTGGTTAAGAAAAGGCAGAAAAACTTAAGTAGATTAAAAAAGATAACCCATTATAACCCTGTTCGAAACGCATCGATGGGTTATAATGGGTTTTTATTGTTATCGGTTCAAGTCGAATTCAGGGTTGATGGCATAGAAGTTTTTGCTGTCCAGATTGTCCTGGACGATGCGGAGTGCTTCGCCAAAACGCTGATAATGCACGATTTCACGCTCGCGAAGGAAGCGTATAGGGGCGATTACATCTGGATCATCTACTAACCGCAAAATGTTATCGTAAGTGGTGCGGGCTTTTTGTTCCGCAGCCATGTTTTCGCTCATGTCGGTAATTGCATCACCCTTGGACTGGAAAGCCATTGCATTAAATGGGAATCCGGCAGCTGCTTGCGGATATATGCCTGCAGTATGGTCAACGAAATAAGTTTCGAAGCCAGCTGTTTTGATTTCATCTATGGTCATATTGCGCGTAAGCTGATGGATGATGGCCGAAACCATTTCAAGGTGGGCAAGCTCTTCAGTACCCACATCTGTAAGCACGCCTGCCACTTGGCGGTAAGGCATAGAGTAGCGCTGTGATAAATAGCGCTGAGATGCGGCCAGCTCGCCGTCAGGACCTCCCGGCGGCAGCTGCGTATAGCGGGCGGTGCATCACTGCGCACTACTGCACATAAAAAATTTCGATGGTGCCGCCGGGGCGGGTGAATATGATTTTTTCTATTGCTTCGCAGGCCACACGATGCTTTTCCTCCAGTGCATAGTCACCATTGAGAATGACCGCTATATCTTTTTTTTTCGCTTTTTCCTCCAACGAAGCTATAACTGCAGCTTCCAGTTTCGACGCTTTGATATAATGTGACACTCCGCAAAATCCGTGAGCATAGCGATGGCATTGAAAACCGCAGTTTGCTGTGCTATAGACTAACGATGCACCGCAGTTTCCACACTTCACAAGTCCCGACAGCCAGTGCTTTTTCACGGTTACAGGCTTCGCATATTTCCCGTCTTTATTAATAGAGGGCTGCTTTTTTGCAGCAAGCCTTTCCTGCACCTGATTGAAAAGTGACTCGTCAACAATCGGCTGAAAATCGCCGCGAGCAGTAATTGTATCAGGGCTATCGTAAATTCTCCTTCCTACAGTCTGTCCCTCAGGCGTCCATCTGGTGTAACCTATGTAAATCGGATTGTGCAAAATATATTCGACCGAGCGATTCTCAAACTGCTTTCCCTTTTTCGTGAGCACTCCTTCTTCATTCAGCTTCCTTACAACCTGCAAGACAGAAACTCCGCTGGCAAACTGCTGGAACATGAAGCGAACCCAGTATGCCTCTTCAGGTTTGATTACCATGGGCTGGCCAGCCTCCTTTGCATATCCGAAGGGCGGCGCCGTCTGAACTATACCCTTGGTGGCCGCATATGTCATCTTCGCCGTAACCTCCTCACCAAGCCGTATGGAGTAGTATTCGTCCATCCACTCTATGATTCGCTCGATTAAGCTGCCGAACAGGTTGTCGCCAGTTTCTTCTGTTATTGATATGACTTCCACATTACATTCCTTTCGTAGCAAAGACTTGTATACCACGCTTTCCTCCTGATTCCTGGCAAAACGAGAGAATTTCCACACTAACACAACGTCGAAGGGTGACGGGCTGCTTTTAGCTGCTGCTATCATATTTTGGAATGCGGGACGCTTTTTAGCGTGGCGACCGCTTATGCCGGCATCTGTATATATGTGTTTAGGGTCGATTATCATTCCATGCGTCTTAGCATAGATTTTCGCTTCTTCAAGTTGTGAATCGGGGCTGTGTTCCGTTTGATCATCTGTAGAAACACGAATGTATACGGCCGCAGTTTTCATGCCTCCAATCAGTCCTTTCGAAAAATAGATGTATACAAATATATATATTAAATAGAGAGGGGGGTATTCTAATGAAAAGAAGTATAATGAAAGTGGGACAGAGAAGATTTTGCGGGAAAAGGTAAGGTCTGCAGGCACTATTTATGCGGCTGTAAGGTGCAAGAAAAAAGCGAATCGCAAGGATTCGCTTTTTTGAGTTACCAATTAAGATCATATTCCAAAACATGTGTGAGCAGTTTCTCGGGTTCTACACCGAACTTCTGTGCTACTGCCTTCATTTTTTCGTCGATTTTGGGTTCACATTGCACGCCGTTTCCGCAGTTTTCGACGTTTTCGGAGCGGCGCACATACTCGCAAATTCCGTTAGGCGTAAGTCCTAATTTCTCAGCAAGATGCTGGCAGGCATAGTTGTCCGGAGATATGCGAGCCCTGAAATTGCTTACTCCAAGACGCTCTTTTACAGCTGACAGCATGGAGCCTACCGCAGCATAGCCAACTCCACTGTTGTGAAATTCACTGAGAAGCTCGATTGCGATTTCCCACTTTTCCGCTGACAAATCGTTTACACCGCAGTAACCGGCATATTCTCCGTCAACTTCGATAGAAAACATCAGCGATGAATCACCTGTGTGCATCTTCCAAATCTGGTCTTGCACGCTCTCTGACTCCATTAACTCCTTGGCTGCGCGATTCTCTTTTTGCAGCCTTACGAATTTCGCTTTATCTTTTTCCTGCGGTCGGCGAAGCCACACATGAGAATCCGTCTTCTCAATTTCCCCCTTGCGCCAAAATCTCTCTTTCATATTTTCTCTTTGCTTATCATGCCTTAATAGTAAAATTTGTAATCTGATTCAGAAATTCTCTTAGATGTTTTAGTCTTGAAACTGTAGCGGTAGTATATATCTGAAACGGTGCTGCCATCATACTTCTTCCAATATACGAATGATGAATTGATGGTACCTATGCTAGATGCGCTCTTTAAGGTGACAACTTTAGTCTTAGTTCCACGGCCGCTTAGATTTGCCTTGTAAATCTTAAATCCGGAGCTTGATGTAGAAGAAACAGGCTTAGCATAATACAGCTTACCATTTACAATGCAGTGGGATTCCGTTCTTCCCAGATTTGATGAGGTACCTTCCTTGCAGTCGTAAATCATGGTGCTTGAGAAATTGCTGCTGTCGAAATTGTTATTTCTGTAGTAGATGTAGCGTGAGCTGCTGCTGTTTTTCGGTGAAAATACATCAACCTTGGAACGATGCGTTTTAATCTTAGCAGATGAAAGTGAAACAGAGCAGATGCTGCGATCTGTATTCATAGGCTGAGAGCTTTCGCATTGGAAATAGATGCGATTATTATACAATGTCAGCAGCTGTGCAGATCCGCCATTAGGGATTTCGGCAACCAGTGCAGGCTTGCTGCTGTTATATTTCACTTTATACAGGCGTGCAGTGTCATCGAAGGTATCGAGCATGAGGAAGTAAATCCAAGTACCGTTAGTAAGGATTTTATTTCTGAAATTCTGTGGAGGATAATAACCTTCATCGTAGACATGCTCTACCTGAAGCAAGGCAGTATCGGCGATGCAAACTGCATTGCTGCCATCGGATTTTTTTGAGCAGAAAAGGTTTGAATAAAGTCCATCGGATTTTTCTACATTTTCAGTCCAAAGGTAAAGATTCTGGCAGGATACAGGCGTGTTTGAAATTTCCACATTTTTATATGCTTTAGCTGATGCGGCGAAGGCGCACTGAGTCGGCATAAATGTAATGATGATTACGGAAATCATAAATGCGATGAGTATACGCATTGCAAGAGATGAACGCAGGTTTGTGTTCATAATAATCCTCCTCTCGTGAAATACAGCGTGCCTGACGACAGGTGTGTTTTTTCTAAATTATATAATAGAAAGGTGGATTTTGCAATAAAAACAGGCTGCACTGCGGCGAACCTTTATATACAAAATACGTAAAAACCGTCAGGACCTCCGAGCTGACTGATAATGAATTTCGCCATGGCCGGGTTAGGATTTTTTATATTTACAGGAAACTGCAATTTCTTTTCATATATCCACATAATCTATTCCGTCCTTTCCCAAGGCCAAGGAGACTGAGTCCAGCTCCAGCCTTGCTGCGTGTCTGCATCGAAGGCCACAAGCGGCCCGTAAATTGATTCGTATTCTGCTACTGCTTCTGTATAAATCCGTTGGTACTTCTGAAAGAATTCCAGTGCGGTCTGATTATCAGGGTGGGTGTCGAGGAACAGGCTGACATCATAGAGGATGAAATCAGCTTCCTGCACTTTTCTCAGCATTTCTTCACGATTCACCGCTCACGCCTCCCTTCGAATGGAAGATTCAATTCGGGAAACACGGTGCCGATGCGAAGTGCCTCTTCAGCTGAATATGTGGTCTTCCACTGCTGCATTGGTGTGTAGGTCATGGCAATGGGCAGGCTGCCTAAAGTTTGGTTTTCTAAGGTTTGATTTTCGGTGGTGCCGAAGACGATGGGCATTCCGATATATGGTTCACTTTTCATATTTTCGATGCTCAAGTACATACTCCTTTCCAATTTTTATACAATTTATCTTATGATTTGAACAGGAAATATGTGAAAATGGACAAGAAATTAATTTTTTTTAACATTTTAGCACCCTTTTAACACATTTTAGTATATGATGTATAGAGGGAGAGTATTGTATGGAACATAAAATAGACTATATTAAATCAATTAAATCGGAGAATGCAGAAAGCAAAGAAAAAATTAATCAGAGACACCGAAGAAGCTGTGGGATATTTGGCTTGGTATATGTGCTGGTTACCATAGCATCATTTTTCTTTCAGCAGTTGGCGTCTGACCCTTCACTGAATATAGCCATGCTTTATGTATTAGGGTTGTTTATCGTAGCTAGGTATACAGAAGGTTATCTATACGGCTTGCTGTTTGCTGTAGCCAGCGTAATAAGTGTAAACTACTTTTTCACAGTGCCTTATGGTAACTTAAACTTTACCATGGAAGGTTATCAGGTTACATTCGTAGGTATGCTCATAATCGCTATGATTACATCAGCCATGACCACTAACATGAAGCAGCAGGCGAAAATCTTAGCAGAGCAGGAAAAGCAGCTGATGGAAGCGCAGAAAGAAATGATGCGTGCTAATCTGCTTCGTGCTGTATCTCATGATTTACGTACACCACTGACAGGTATTATCGGAAACAGCGAATCATATCTTGAAATGGAAGACCAGCTGAGCAGTGAAGAAAAGCGAACTCTTATGAGAAATATTATGGACGATGCAAACTGGCTGCTGAACATGGTAGAAAATCTGCTGTCGGTAACCAGAATTCATAACGAGACTGCTAAGGTAAATAAGTCCCTTGAAGCAGTCGATGAGGTTGTAGCTTCGTCTGTAACACGATTCAGAAAGCGATTCCCTGGAGCAGAAGTCAAGGTGAAAGTGCCTGACGAATTCATCATGGTAATGATGGATGCCATGCTTATAGAACAGGTAATCATAAATATTTTGCAAAATGCACAGCTTCATGCAAACAGCAATAAGCCGCATGAGCTGATTGTGGAGAATCACGATGACTTCGTAATGTTCCGAGTGAAAGACTACGGAGATGGCATTGATGAAAGCAAGCTTAAGACAATTTTTGATGGAGAAGGATATCATGGAGAGGGCTTCCATGGTGAAGGAGAGCGCAAACAGGATTCATATAAAGGCATGGGAATTGGTCTTTCGATTTGTCAGACCATAATACTGGCACATGGGGGAAAACTGTCGGCGATGAATCATGAAGAAGGGGCAGAATTCAGATTCACCCTGCCTAAAGAGGAGGATTAAATATGGCACAGAAAGTATCGGTTTTAATCATTGAAGACGAGAAGAGCATCTGCGAATTCGTAGCGAAAACACTGCAGTCTCACGATTACAAGACAACTGCTGTACACACAGGTAAAGATGGGCTGGCGCAGCTGACATCTTCTTTACCGGATATAGTATTACTGGATTTGGGTCTTCCGGATATGGACGGCATGGATATAATTAAAAAGACGAGAGAATGGACCAGCGTTCCTATCATCGTAATTTCTGCAAGAACTCAGGAAAAGGAAAAGGTTCTGGCACTGGACAATGGTGCAGACGACTACATAACTAAGCCGTTTGGAACTTATGAACTGCTGGCCAGAATGCGTACAGCAATTCGTCACAACAACAGAATTACAGATGATCCTGTAAATGCAAACCGTCCGTACAGCGCAGGCGGTCTGAAAATCGATTTCGAAAAACGTATCGTAAGCGTAGACGGAAACGATGTACATCTCACACGAGTTGAATATAAGATTGTATCTTTGCTGGCTAAGAACTCAGGCAAGGTTATGACTTATGATTCCATTATCAATCAGGTATGGGGACCATATGCTGACGACAACAACAGAATTCTGCGTGTAAATATGGCAAACATTCGTCGCAAGTTGGAAGCAAATCCAGGTGAACCGAAATATATCTTTACAGAACTTGGAATTGGTTATAGAATGTTAGAAGACGAATCATTATCTTAAGAATGTAGCGAATAATTGAGGAGTCAGTCCGAATGGGCTGGCTCCTTTTTCAAAATGACGTGGAATAAAAGATAAAATATAGTAGAAAGCAGGGACATCATATGGAAAAGACAGAAAAGAAACTTTCGCTTGAAGAGGCACGACAGATTATTAACGAGCAAGATGCCATCATTTTAGAAGCATTCGAAAAGCGCATGGCAGCAGCAGAGCATGTTGTGCGAAATAAAATGGAGCAGGGCATGCCTATTTATGTGCCGCAGAGAGAAAAGGAAATCCTAGACAAAATCGCGGGGCAGGCACCAGATGAGCTGGCTGAGTACGCAGTAGAGTTATACAGCAAGCTGATGGAAGTCAGCAGGGCTTATCAGAATAAGATTAGAAAATTCGGTCTACTGGGGAGAAAGCTGGGGCATAGTTTTTCACCTGAAATCCATCGTCAGCTGGGAAAATATTGCGAGCCATACCAGTATGAGCTTTTTCAGGTCGAGCCGGAGCAGCTGGAAGATTTCGTTCGCAATGGCGACTGGGCGGGCCTGAATGTCACAATCCCATACAAGCAGGATGTGATGAAGTTCTGCGATGAGATATCCCCTGAAGCGCAGAGAATCGGGGCAGTGAATACTTTGGTGCGAAGAAATGGACGCATAATCGGATACAATACTGATTACACTGGCTTCCGTAAGACTGTGGAAGCTTCAGGTGCGCCCGTTCACGGAGCAAAATCCATCGTCCTCGGCTCTGGCGGTGCGTCTAAGGCTGTGATTGCTGTTTTGGAGGATTTAGGTGCTTCTCAGGTGGTAGTAGTCAGCAGAGACGGAAAGACTGGCTGCGACTATCAGCAGATGAAAGAACTTCATCAGGACGCAAGCATTATGGTGAATACGACTCCTGTGGGAATGTATCCTAATACCGGAGTTTCGGCAGCGTATCCGGGGGCTTTCTGGAAACTTGAATATGTATTCGATGTTATATACAATCCGCTTCGCACGAATTTCTTATGCCAGGCACGAAAATCCGGAATGCATGGTTGGAACGGTCTGAAGATGCTGGTTGCACAGGCTAAGGCAAGCGCAGAATACTTCTTGGGCTGTGAGATTGATGACTGCGCTGTAGAAGAAATTGAAGCTGAACTTGCTTCTGAAAAAGAAAATTATGTGCTGATAGGTATGCCTGGCTGCGGAAAATCAACAATCGGAAGAATGCTTGCTTCTTCATGCGGTAGAAAGTTTGTAGATCTTGATGAAAGAATCGTAGAGCGTGAAGGAAAGTCCATACCTGCAATTTTCGCAGAGGGTGGTGAGGATTACTTCAGACAGGTTGAAATGGCTGCTGTGGAAAGCCTTTCGCATGAAACCGGAATGGTTATCGCCTGCGGTGGCGGCGTGGTAATGCGTGAAGAAAATTACTATTCATTAGCTGAAAATGGCAGACTCATATTTATAAATCGTGATATCGAAAATCTGCCTACAGATGGCCGCCCACTGAGCCAGAGTACGCCGCTTTCCAGAATGTTAGCGCAGAGACTTCCGCTGTACAGAAGCTGGTGCGATATGGAAGTGGAGAATAACCATAAAACTCTGGACGAAGTGACAGAAGAAATAAAGGCTCAGGTTTTGCCAAGAGTGAGATAATGTGTTAGAATAGAAGCATAAATTTAAGAAATACGCAGATTAAGGAGACTATCATGGCTGACAAAAGAGAAATTGCATTACAGAAGCATAAGGAATGGCAGGGTAAGATTGAGGTTGTAACTCGTGCACCTATTACTAATAAAGAGGAGCTGGCTGTTGCATATACGCCGGGAGTTGCTGAACCATGCATGGAAATTCATAAGGACGAATCGCTGGCATATGAATATACTCGCAAGGGTAATTTAGTAGCTGTTATCACTGACGGAACTGCTGTACTGGGTTTGGGTGACATTGGACCGTCTGCTGGTATGCCTGTCATGGAAGGTAAGTGTGCTTTATTTAAGAGATTCGCTGGAATCGACGCATTTCCAATCTGCATAGATTCTAAGGATCCTAAGGTAATCATCGATACAATTGTGAACATTTCCAAGAGCTTCGGCGGTATCAATCTGGAAGATATCAGTGCACCTCGCTGCTTCGAAATCGAGCGTGAACTGATTGAAAGATGTGATATTCCTGTGTTCCATGATGACCAGCACGGTACTGCAATCATCACTTGTGCGGCTCTTCTCAATGCTGTGAAGGTTACTGGCCGTCAGGAAAAGATGGGACAGCTGAAGATTGTTATCAATGGTGCAGGTGCTGCCGGTATTTCCATCGCTAAGCTGATTCAGCAGATTGGCTTCGGCGATATCATACTTTGCAACAGCAAGGGTGCTGTTTACGAAGGTGCTCCTACAAACAATCCTGAACAGGAAAGAATGGCTAAGATTACTAATAAGGATAAGCTGCAGGGCAAGCTGGAAGATGTAATTAAGGATGCGGATATTTTTGTAGGTGTATCGAAGCCAGGCTGTCTGACTAAGGAAATGGTTAAGACTATGGCTAAGGATCCGATCGTATTCGCTATGGCCAACCCAGTGCCTGAGATTTTGCCAAATGAGGCGCTGGAAGCAGGTGCTGCTGTAGTGGGAACAGGAAGATCAGACTTCCCTAATCAGGTGAACAATGTGCTGGCATTTCCGGGAATTTTCCGTGGACTGCTTGATGTCAGAGCAAGTCGCGTGACAGATTCCATGAAGGAAGCGGCTGCAAGAGCTATCGCAGCAGTTATTCCAGAAGATGAGCTGAGAGCAGATTATGTACTGCCAGATGCATTTAATCCAGAAGTGGCTTCGTGCGTGGCGAAGGCTGTTTCTGAAGAGGCAGTTCGTTTAGGACTTTCTCGCATTTAATATTAAGTTAATATTAAGTTTGGAATAAAAGGCGAGAATCGGGAGAAAAACCATGATGCATAGATACAGTGACACACAGAGAGAAGGGTTATATAAAGAAGTTCTTTCTGCTATGACGGAGCGCAGCTTTCTGAAGGAGGCGGGTCTGTCTTCTAAAGAGACTATGGAGATAATCGATGTAGCATGCCAGAGAGGGTGGATTAACGCCCTGCTGGATGCTGCTGATGAGAGAGGCCGCTTTCAGACAACTAAGGTGGCAGAAGTCAGCGCTGAGATTTTAGACTCTTTTGGCAGCACGCCGGAAGGTGGATGGGCAGCTTATGCCTATGGCTATGTTTTAGGCAGACTGTTTCCTGAAAAGAAGCTGGCGGCAGACGATGAAGCATATAGAAAGGGCAGAGTTTTTTATATGCAGCTTTTGAAGGCTCTGTTTCGTATAGAAAGAGAGTGCCTTGAATTCGACCCTACTGTGGATATGATATTTCCAAGACCATCTGAGGTTGAAGCAGCGGGCGGTCATAAGGAGTATCGAAAGTTTGAGCGCATGATGCGAAAAGAGTGCATCTATGAGTTCATGCGCATAGGAATTGAAATAAGTCCATGGAATACTCTGGGGCATATTGCTGGGGTTCACTATGTAGCTATGCATACAGCAAGGCAGCTTGCTGATCTGGGCGTTCCCGTTGATTTAGGCCTTGTATCAGGTTCGGCAGCTGGTCACGACTTAGGTAAGTATGGATGCAAAAAAAGTGAGGAAAGAAGAATTCCGTATCTTCACTACTATTATACGGACTTATGCTTCGATCGTTTCCAGATGCCTATGATAGGTTATATTGCGGCCAATCATTCAACCTGGGATTTAGAGCTTGAAAATTTAGCAGTAGAATCGCTGATTTTGATTTATTCAGATTTTCGCGTAAAGAGCAGCCGTGTGGACGGACGGGAAATTGTCCACTTCTATACATTGAAGGAGTCCTTCGATGTAATTTTAGGCAAGCTAGATAATGTAGATGAAGCGAAGAAGCTGCGCTACCAGCGTGTATACAACAAGCTGGTGGATTTTGAAAACTATATGAAAGATTTAGGCGTCCAGGTAGACCTGCCGGAAATGGCACAGGCTGTACCTAAGACGCCTGTTTGCCGTGTAAAAAAAGATATGGCGCTCATAAGAAATCAGGAAGCTGTGGAAGAAATGAAGCATGCGGCTGTGGATCATAACATAAGGCTGATGAATAAATTCTATCAGGAAGAAGAATTCGCAAGCCTTCTTGAAACAGCTCGAAGCGAAAAGCAATGGAAGAATCTTAGAACATATATTTCTATATTCGGCGCATATTCCACATACATGACTGAGAAGCAAAAATTATTAACTCTGAAGTTCCTCTATGAGCTTTTGGCACATAGGGAGAGCGATATAAGGGATCAGGCCGGAGTTATTATCGGACAGATTATTGCACGATTTAATGTGGAATATAAAAAAGAACTTCCGGAGGGCGTACACCTCGCAAAGAAAAAGGTTACGAACTTATCGCTGTGGGCGGAATATGTGGATTTAGCATTGCAGCCTGACTACAAGATGACTGAGCAGCATAAGAAATGGATCGGCAACAGCTTGCGAAATATGCTGGTCGGACTTTTTAGAAACTGCAAAGAAGGCCAGAAAGAGGACTATATTTCAGTACTTATTCCTTGGTTCAGATCGAAAAGTCTGACTGCTCAGAACAAGGAAGCACTTCTGAGAGCAGCAGATGTGATTATGCCTCAGTGGTGCAGTGAAAAGCAGAAAAAAGAGATTCTCCTATTTGCAAAGAAGATGCTTAAGAGAGAGGCTCTTGAACTTCGCATTGCCGCTGTAGAGGTTCACGACCGTTATGCCGGCAAGTACAACGGCGACCAAAGCGTGCCCGAAAGTGACTTCGGCCAGCTGACAGAAGATGCTCTTTCGGAGATGTTCTTAGATAATCTGAAAGCTAAGACTCCATGGACCATTAAGATTGCCAATATCAAGCAGATGCTTCACCAGCTGAGGCAAAATCCAGACAACGAGGGGCAGGTTCTTCATGTTGCCACTCACTTGGGAAATTTAGTAAAGGTAAGCGAGACGGTGGCGGTAAGACGGGCTGCCGGAAATGGCCTTGTTTCCATCATAGGATATATGCCTATGGAGCAGAGAAATGAAATCGCCGTAGAACTTGGAAAAGGCCTTGAGATAGGCGACTATCAGTTCTCTAAATATATACCAGACTATTTAGGCGTAATTATGCTTCACCTGCCTCCGCAGGAGCTTGATGAACTCATATTAGATTTGGAAAAACTCCTTATTGCAAACAACGGTCAGGTAGCAGCTGCTGTATTGCACACCTTCGGCGTAATGCTTGAAAATTATCGTATTTACAGCGAGAATTTTGGGGAGGAAGAAGAAAAGAGTCAGACGGAAAAGAGAAGATATCGCTTAGTGGATTTAATCCTGCGCGGCTGTGCCAACTACAACCGCATGATTAGTGCAGAGGCTCTGTGGACCATCGGAACTCATGTTTTCGGTTCAGAACTTCTCGGACTGGGAGAAAAGTATGAGATATTCTGTCGCTGCGGGAAGAAGATTTTGACGCTGTACAACGGGCAGAAGGAAGAAGGGCTTGATTTCTTTAACAATGCTGCGGTTCTCAATCATATTTACAGATTTATCACCCAGTATGAGGTGGAGGTCGGTGACTTCAAAATCCCCGAACGCAAGAAGGTTGCATTTTTCCCGGGTACTTTTGACCCGTTCAGCTTGAGCCACAAGGCTATCGCAGTGGAAATCAGGAATATGGGCTGCGAGGTTTATCTTGCATTAGACGAGTTCAGTTGGTCGAAGAAGACTCAGCCGAGACTGCTTAGAAGAAAAATCATGAGTATGTCGGTTGCGGACGAGGCAGATATCTATATATTCCCAGACGATATCCCTGTAAATATTGCAAATCCAAAGGATTTAGCCAAACTGAAGGAGATTTTTTCTGACAGGGAGCTGTTCTTTGTGGCAGGTAGCGATGTTATAGAGAATGCTTCTTGTTACAGGGCAGAGCCTCAGCAGGATTCTATTCACACGCTGAATCACATAATTTTTAGAAGGACGACAGGGGATACCAGCTTGAGTGCAGCTCCGGCAACTGTGTGCCAGGGGAAGGAGACTCTGGCGAAGGAAGGCTATCCTATAAGTGGGGATATTGTAAACCTTCATCTTGAGGAATATTACGAGGACATAAGCTCCACAAGAATAAGAGAGAATATCGACCTTAACAGGGATATTTCCAATTTGATTGATCCTGTGGCTCAGAACTTCATATATGAGATGGGGCTTTATCTCAGAGAGCCGGCATATAAGCATATGATTCAGGCACGAGACATCAGACTGGAAGCGTATGAGAGCAGAGGCTGCAATGCTGCCGAAGATATGAAAGATGAGCTGATTGACTGGGGCTTCGATTATGAAGAGGTTAAGTCATACTTAGGTCGTGAAGGAGTGCAGACTGTACGCATCAGAGATGGAATGAGAGGCGATAAAGTCGTAGCTTTGGCTGCTGTAAGCAGACTGGACAGCATAGATCTTTTAAGCGAATTTCAGGATCAGGATATAGCAGCATATATACGCTCACAGGCGACTGGTGCTATAGCAGTCATTGGCGGCCTATATTACAGCAAGCGAAGCTCCATTTCCAATCTGGGGCAGACCATACTCACGGAAGTTCTCAGCGAGCTTTTAGCAAGGGATTATACCTATGTGGTATACCATCCGTGCCATGGTGCAGGTATGAGCAGCAGAGTGCTTGAACTTATAGAAAAGCAGGGGTTTATCAATATAGCCGGCCGTGGAATGAAGCAAATGAAGCCTATTTATGCGGTTAACATGAAGTCACCTGTAATCATATTCCGAAATGTGGAAACAGTTATAAAGAGTCCGCTGAATAAAAATCAGCGAGTGCTGAAAGCAGTAGATGAGGCACACTACAAGATGCTGAAGGTTTTGACACGACTTTATCCGGGCGAACTGATACTTTCATACAATGCAGGCATCATGCATCACAAAATGATAAGCAGAATCACTCAGTTAAATGGAGTGCCTGCAGCGCCGAGAGAAAAGAAACAGTACGGACCGTTTATGGCAGTGCCGTTTGGAAAGGTTTTGGGAGGCGTTGTAGTACCTAATACGGTGACGAAGACGCTGCATACGGAAAAGTATTTCAGTGCAGACATTTCCCAATTCCAAATCGCAGAATCCAGCCATTATTCTTCGCTGGAAAATCAGGTGCGCACCATTAAGTCCTTTAAGCGTCCGGTGATTCTGGTAGATGACCTTCTGCACAAAGGATATCGCATGAAGGAGCTTGACCCTATTCTCAAGAGCAATGAGGTAGATGTGGTTAAAACCGTAGTTGGCGTTCAGACAGGCAGGGGGCGTGACCTTATGACTGTTAAGCAGCGAAGCGTAGACAGTGCATATTTCCTGCCAAATCTCAAATGCTGGATTGACGAGGTTACGGCATATCCATATCTTGGCGGTGACAGCATAAAGGATAAGCAGGTGGAAGTTGCTTCTATGGAGCAGATTCCGTCCCTCAATATGATACTGCCGTATGCTGTTCCTACTTTCTTAGTTGATGCGTCCATGGCCAACCTTTACGAGTATTCCATGACCTGTCTGGAAAATGCCCATGACATATTAAAGGTGCTTGAAGAGGAATATCAGGCGGAATTTGAGCGCAAGCTGACGCTGAAGCGATTGGGAGAAGTTATCACTATGCCGAAACGCCCTGATTTAGGCAGCTTTGTTCTCTACGACGAGAGCGTGGCGGCCAGCGCCTATGTGGAAAAGGATCGGGAGCGTCTCATCCGAATGAGGAAGTTGTTCAAATGATAGAAAAAAGATATATACATGAGCTTGCGGGGTGTAATTCTGCACCCCTGAGCGTGGCACAGGGGACAGGCGGAATGAGGGTTCACATTTTGGCACTGGGAGATGTGGGAGCTACACTGCTTTTGGGGCTCAAAATCTTAGGTGCCGGCACTATCGATACCATCGGCATTTACGATATGAATGAGAATGTGATGGAGCGATATGAAAGAGAAATGAACCAGATGGGCTGGGCTTTCCAAGAATGGGATACCTCTGAAAAATCACCGGAAGTAGTTAAGCTAACACAGGAGCAGCTGTTTGACTGCGATATGTTTCTATTCTGTGCCAGCAAGGCGATTCCTGCAATCGGAGCAACTGGTGATGTGCGCATGATGCAGTTTGATGCAAATAGAAAGATTGTGGAAATATACGCCAAGATGGCAGCGGAAGTTTCATATAAAGGAATTTTCGCAGTAGTTTCAGATCCTGTAGATCCGCTGTGCAAGGCAGCGCTTTTGGCATCAGGCCTTGAGCCGGGGCAGATTAGAGGATACGGCTTAGGTGTTATGAACCGCAGAGCCGTATATTATGCGAAAAAAGATCCTCGCCTTGAAAGTTATGTGACAGAAGGCCGTGCTTATGGACCTCATGGAAGCGATTTAGTAATCGCAAACAGTATAGATAATTATGATGATGAAATGTCACGCCAGCTGACTAAAAAAACAGTCGAAGCAAATCTAGAAGTTCGAGCATTAGGATTCAAGCCTTATCTTGCACCAGCCATTTCGTCAGGTGCTATGTCAGTAATTCAGACTTTGAGAGGGGATTGGAATTACAGCTCGGTTTACCTAGGTGAAGCCTTAAAGACAGATGGCGAAGTCTTCAGCGGCAAGGGTGCATTTTTAGGAATAAGAAACAGAATTAAAGATGGCGTGGTTGAGTATGAGGACTTGCCGCTGCCGCCTGAGCTGTTTGAAAGAATAAAAATGGCTTATGACAATCTTTGCAATCTGATTTAGATGTTGGGAAGGTGAGACGATGGAACTGAATGTAATTTATCTGACAGACCCAGATGGACGAGGCCGTTTGGAGCAGGTTCTGGACTATGCACTAAAGGATATAAAGGATATATCAGAAATTCACTGGATAACATGCGCTGATGATTTCTGTCAGGCGGCAGATGAGGGGCTGCTTGAAGATACACGGTTGCTCTTCGCTGTGGAATTGGATTTAAGCGGCATAAATATGGAAATGATGGAGGTCATCAGATATCTTCATCTATATAAGGATTGCCTGCGCGGCTCTGTCGGTGGCATCTTAATCGACGGAAGAGATGATGGGTATACGAAAGATGCCGGAAGGCGCATGGCCTATGCAGCCAATCAGTCCGGCTGCACGCTTCCAGGAAAACCGCTGGTAGAAGCGACGGGAAGTCTTAAAAACTTCGATATTTTAGCGAAAAATATGAAGATGACTAATCGCAAAGCATATGAGCAGTCAGCTCGCTTGCTTGTCGAGAAGGTTCTGAATTTCCAGATGGAAATAAAATCTCACCCTCGCATACTCATGGTTCACGCCAGCAGCAGAAAAACTTCCAACAGCCTTTTGCTTTGGTCCAAGGTTGCTGAAAATCTAAAAGGACAGGCCGAAATTGAGGAGATTTCCCTGCGAAATGGTGAGATTTGGGACTGTCGAGGATGCAAATATGAAACTTGTGTCCATTTCGGTGAAAAATCCAGTTGCTTTTATGGCGGTGTTATGGTAGAAAAGATATATCCGGCAATACTTAAAGGAGATATTCTCGTGCTGATCTGCCCTAACTACAATGATGCCATAAGTGCAAACCTGATGGCGTTTATAAACAGGCTCACTGCAGTATTTCGAACAAATGACTTCAGTCGCAAGCGTGTTTATGCTATAGTAGTATCAGGTTACAGCGGAAGCGATATTGTAGCGCAGCAGATAATGGGTGCGATTAATATGAACAAGAACTTTATTCTGCCGGCAAAATTTGTCCTAACAGCCACGGCAAACAATCCGGGCAGCGTATTGGAGATAGACGATATAGACCAGCAAGCAGCAGAGTTCGCAGAGCGGATTTTGCAGAGAGATTAATTTTTCGAGGTGAAAAGAATGATTTACTTAAATAATGCAGCGACGACACAGCAGAAACCAGAAGGCGTAAAGGGTGCGGCTCCTGCAACGCAGGAACAGGCTAAGGCTCTGACTGCTAAGCTCTTTCATATGAAGAATCCGGAAAATGTAGTGTTCACTCACAGCGGTTCACAGGCGGTTGAACTGGCGCTTCGTGCTTTTATAAAGAAGGGCGATCATGTAATCGTATCTGTGATGGATGTGGATTCCACTTGGGATGTGATTGAACAGATGAAAGAAGAAGAAGGAATTGAGGTTTCTGAACTTGGCGTAAATGTTTATGGAATTCTCAATTATAGTCAGATTGAAGAGCTGATTCAGCCTAATACTAAGGCTATCGTATGTGCGCATGGCTGTTCTGTGACTGGAAATATAGTGGATATGGAGCGTCTTACTGCAATTGCTCGTCGCCACAAACTGATGGTGATTTCTGATGGATGCCAGACTGCCGGTGCAACTGATGTAAATCTTGAGGATTTAGGAATCGATGTATATTGCTTTACAGGACATAAGAAGCTGATGGGACCTCACGGAATCGGCGGTGTATGTTTCAAGGAAGGCTTGAAGGAAGAATTTTTAGGTGCTGTTCCTGCAATTGAACCTGTAGATGAGGAAAAATTAGGCGGATTATGCCGCAGCCTGGAATTCATATTTGAGAAGGGCATCTACGGAATTTGCATGCTGCCGCATAGATTGGCTAAGAGATTCTTCGAATCCACTAAATCTATGGATGCGGTTGAGGTGTATGGCGATTTCGGTACTAATACGAGAATTGCTACAGTTTCCATTCGTGTTAACGGATTTACGCCTGAAGAGGTGCGTCATCACATGTCCAGAAAGTATGGCATCGTATGTAAGCCTGGTCTGCATGAGTCTTCTCGCATGCACAAGGCTCTGGGAACTGATGAGAATGGTCTGACTCGATTCAGTTTCGGATATTTCAATGACAGACGAGAAGTAAATGATGCGATTTGGGGATTGATGGATCTTTTAGGTTTAGAGGATCTGTATCTGCTCGCATAAAATTTATTTAGTAAAAGCAAAGGAAAATAATAATGAGTAAGGGAACTATCTTTTATGTTATCGGTTTTGTTTTAATCATGGTGCCGATGATGATTAATCGCTATGTAATGGATGTTAACACTTACCTGTACTATATCATGGTGCTGGGTGGTTTCGTCAGCGTTTACATCGGAATGAAGGTGAAGGGTGAAAAAATCAACTGGAACTTCGACTTCAGCCCAAGTGGAACTACTGCTCGTTCAAGAAGAAATGAGCAGAAGAAGAAGCTGGAAGAATTAAAAAAAGCAGAAATGGAAAAAGACAATCAGGGAGAAAACTAGAATGAATCAGTTAGCGGTGCTGGGTCCTGCAGGAACCTTCAGCGAATGTGCTGCGAAGAAGTATATCGATGCATATAATTTAGATATGGAAATTAAATTCTATGATTCCATCGATGATACTTTTCATGCAGTGGGTAAGGAATGTAAATATGGCTTGATACCTATCGAAAATACTCTCGATGGGTATGTTCAGAGAACGCTGGATCTCATGTTGGAGATGGATGTGGCAGTGGTGGATGAAATTATAGTGCCGGTGCAGTTTTCACTGGTATCCAATGCACCTTCCCCAGCTGAGATTAAGAAGCTCCATGTGCAGTTTAAGGCCAATGGACAGTGCAGAGATTTCATCAGCAGTCTTGAAAATGCTAAGGTGAATATCACAGAAAGCAATATGGAATCCTACCACTTGGCATTGCAGGGAAATGAAGGTGAGGCTGCCATAGTGCCTTCGCATGTAGATGCAACTGGATTCGCATATTTTGATAGGAATGTGACCGACATGTGCGACAACTATACTCGGTTCATCTTAGTGAAGGACATGAGCCATGATGCAGGAAGCAGGCTGCACAAGCCAAGAAGAGAGGGTAATATGAAAATTCCTATCTTCGTTTCTCCACTTGTAGACCGTCCGGGCATGCTGTTTGATATACTGCGAACTTTCAACGAGCGCAGAATCAATTTAGTGGCAATCATGTCCAGACCTACGAAGAAAATCATGGGTACATACCATTTCTACATGGAAATCGATGCGTATACAGAAGACTTCGATACAATTATGGAAGCGGCTAAGCTCATAGATGTAAAATACAACTTGAAGATTATGGGTGCTTATCTGGTATAGTACGAAAACCTAAATTTAGAAAAAATGAAGTCTGTGTGTTTTTTCTGTGAGACGCATTGACTTAAAAAAAGTATGGTGATAAAATTGTTGCATGTCAAACAGTTAGATGTGCGACAATTTTATTTTTTTGAAGATAATGTTTTTAACTGGGAGCACAGGCTCTGGAAGGAGAATGATAAAATGTGTGGGAACAACAGAGACGTTCCTGATGTAGGACGCTTATTGGGCATGATTCATAATGGCATGCACAGAAGCCGAGCTAAAGATACCAGTTTCAAAGAAATTGAAGGTATGACTGGTAAAAATGGCTGGATTATAGGCTATCTAAGTCACAATCAGGATAAGCCTGTATATCAGAAGGACTTAGAGAAGGCTTTCAATGTGACACGATCCACGGCATCTAAAGTGCTGACTTTGATGGAGAAGAAGGGATTCATAAAGCGCCAGAGCGTGGAGGAAGATGCCAGATTGAAGCAGATAGTTCTAACTGAAGATGCATTGAAAATAGCAGAGACCATGCGTCAGAGCTGCATAGAAATGGAAGCTAAGCTGACCGATGGATTTTCTGAAGATGAAAAAGCACAGTTAATCGGTTACTTAAATCGAGTTCTGGTAAACTTAAATAAAGAAAGAGAGGTTGAGGAAGATTGATTAAAAAATTAGTTTCGTATATCGGAGAATATAAGGCTCAGACTATATTG
>CAZLJV010000009.1:0-28056 GCA_964559965.1 uncultured Oscillospiraceae bacterium
GTAAATGATTATCTGGATGTTTTGAAGTCAGATGCGCCGGCACCTGGCGGCGGAAGTGCAAGTGCATTAGCAGCAGCACAGGGAATTGCGCTGGTAGGGATGGTATGCGAGCTGACATTGGGTAAAGAAAAATATGCAGAATATCAGGAAACTTGTATGGCTGTGAAAGAAGAAGTTGACCAGCTGTATGATAAACTGGTAGAAGCAATTGATAAGGATACAGAAGCGTTCAACTTAGTTTCTGCGGCTTTTAAGATGCCGAAGAATACAGATGAAGAAAAAGCAGTGAGAAGCAAGGCTATTGCAGACGGAACGCTAGTTGCTACCGAAGTACCTTTTGAAACAATGATGCTTTGTGTAGAAGGGCTTAAAATTACAGAAAAGGCAGTTGGAAAGTCTAATCCAAATGCAGCATCCGACTTAGGTGTAGCAGCATTAGGACTGCTTAATGGAGTAAAAGGTGCGTGGCTGAATGTTTTGATTAATCTTCCAGTCATCAAAGACGAGGCTTTGAAGGAAAAGTTCATGACGGGCCGCAAGACAATAATCGAGGCTGAGGCAGCAGCTGCGCGAATTTACGCAGAAGTTGCATCTATGCTGTAAAATGTAGAGCGTAGAGTGAAGAGTGAGGGGGAAGAGAATGGCACAGATTATAGAGAGCATACCAAACATATCAGAAGGGAGAAATCAGGAAATTGTAGAAGCATGTGTAGATCAGATACGCACGACAGCAGGCTGTACGCTGCTGGATTATTCGTCAGATCCAGATCATAACAGATCGGTAATTACATATATAGGCGATGCGAAAAGCGTGGAAGAAGCCAGCGTTAAGTTAGCTAAGAAAGCTGTGGAGTTGATAGATTTAACTAAGCAGACAGGGGAACATCCTCGCATGGGATGTGTAGATGTGATGCCTTTTGTTCCAATCAAAGATGCGACAGACGAGGATTGCGTAGAACTGTCTAAAAAAGTTGGGGCAAGAATTGCTGAAGAAGCTGAACTTCCGGTTTTTCTGTATGAAATGTCAGCGACGGCACCACATAGAAGAAATTTAGCTGATGTACGCCGCGGACAGTTCGAAGGCATGGCAGACAAGGTGCAGCAGGAAGGCTGGGAGCCAGATTTTGGTGGGAGACGAATTCATCCTACCGGAGGTGTAGTAGCGGTCGGTGCAAGACTGCCTTTGATTGCATATAATTTGAATTTGAATACATCTGATGTTACTATCGCGAAAAAGATTGCCAAGATTATTCGCGAAAAGGACGGAGGCCTTAGAAATGTCAAGGCTATGGGCTTCATGCTCGAAGACCGCAATATAGCTCAGGTTTCCATGAATTTGACGGATTATAGGGTTACGCCGCTTTACCGTGTTACGGAGATGGTTAAGATGGAAGCTGCTAAATATGGCGTGCAGGTCATAGGTTCAGAAATGATAGGTTTGTGCCCTATGAAAGCCTTAGCAGATTCGGCAGAATATTATTTACAGATAGAAAATTTCGACTTTAAGAGTCAAGTACTCGAAAACCACATTTTATAGCAGACTTAGGAGATAGACATATGACAGAAAAGAGAGAGTTTTCAAGTGTAACCTCGTTAGCTGAGGAAATAGCTGACATCATTCGAAATAGAATATTAAGCGGTGAATACGAAATTGGGGCAAAGGTGAAGGAAAATCAGATTGCCAGCGAACTTCGTGTAAGCCGAACTCCGGTGAGAGAAGCCTTTAAGCAATTAGAAAACGAAGGCTTGATTGACTATGTGCCGAACCGCGGATGTTTTGCGAAGGGATTCACACGTCAGGACGTGGAAGATATTTATGCCGTGAGAGAAGCGTTGGAAAAACTTGCTTTGGAGCGCTGCATGGATAGAATAACGGAAGACGAGCTTAAAGAATTGGAAGAACAGTGGGAATTGATGGAATTTTATGCGAAGAAAAAAGATGCACAGAAGGTGCTGGAGCTGAATTCCACTTTCCACGATATGATTTATGCGTCCACTCGCAGCCGCTTCATAGCGCAGGTACTCAGATCATATAAAGGATATATAGATAAAACGAGGAAATCGGTTTTCTATGACGAGTCATACCTGATGGCTATTCTTTTGGAGCATAGAGAAATTTTAGATGCAATCAAATCCAGAGATAAGGAGAGAGGAATCCGTGCGGTGTCTGAACATCTGGCACATTCTCAGGATCGTGCGGAGACCATGTGGAATCTGAAATGAATGAAGCAACGAAAAAAGGGCTGCGCCGAATAGTGACGCTGATATGTCTGGCTGTATTCTTGTTTTCAGCATGGAAACTGTTAGGAATCTTCCAGGCGTATAACGAGGCGGAGGAACTATATGAAGAAACCGCAGAAAAGTATATGGTTAGGACAGAGGAAAGCAGTGCAGCCAAGCCGCCAATTGAAGTAGATTTTACGGATATTTTGAAGATAAATGAAGATGTGGTCGGATGGATATATATGGACGACACAGTGGTGAACTATCCGATTTTGCAGGGCGAAAACAACTTGTACTATCTGGATAAGACTTATTACAAAAAATATCTGGCGTCGGGCAGCATCTATTTGGATACGGATAACGAGCCTGATTTCAGCGATGCGCACAGCATAATCTTCGGTCATAACATGAAGAATCACACCATGTTCGGCGATTTATCTGATTTTCGAGACGAAGAATACTTGAGCAAGCACCCGTATGTCGACATAATTTTAGTCGATGGTACATGGTTGCGTTACGAGATATTCTCCATTTATCGTGCCCACATCGAGGATGGAACTTACAGGCTGCCGCTGAACAAGCCTGAAAATTTTGAAAGTTTCATGGAGCTTGTCACTGAGCAAAATATGTTCGCATCATCTTCCGCGCTGGAATTACCTGTTGTGCAGGCGGGGGATAAGGTGCTTACTCTTTCCACTTGTACTGAGGATAGTGCAGACTATGAGCGTTTCGTAATCCACACACTTCTCATTTCTGTAGATGGAAAATCAATAAGAGATTAATGTAAGCAAATTAAATAAAACAAAAAAGGAAAAAGACCTCTGACGAGGTCTTTTTCCCTGAAAGTGTGTGTGTATTCAATAAAAGAAGGAAAGTTTGCTATTTGGTTTAGAACCTCCTAGACAAGTATCATTATAATACGTCTTTATGAAGATTCTATGATTATTCTAACATGGGTAAGTGTTAAAGTCAACAAAATCCCATCTTATTTTATTAATTTCGACGACTTTCCTATGATTTTCGGTAAATTTATATGTTTCTATATACGATTTCGCCGCCTAAAACGGTCATGACGGACGATTTGTTTATGAAATCATCTAAAATCTGATCTAAAGGATTTTCCTTAAATAATGCGAAGTCTGCCATGAATCCCTTTTCAATCTTACCAAGCTGGTTTTCCATGCCTATTATTTCAGCTGCCCGGACGGTCATTTCTTCAATAAACTCAGCCGAAGAACCAGAAGACGCATCGTAAGATGTATTGGAGGAATGTGCTACTGGTATGTCAGACATAATCTGGCTTGCAAAAGTCTTATTTATATCCTCCGCATGCTCGAGCTGAAGAAGCTCGTCCGCTGGAAGCTGCGCATCAGAAGCGATAGTAATAGGATTTTTATATCCTTTGTTTCTGATATGTTCAGCTACAGCATATGCTTTTCTCAAATCCTTAATGTCATATGCTTCTATGAAAATCTGAAATCCCTTGTCCACGACATCTAATAAAATCTGATTAAGAGCATCTTCGGTAAATTCCATCGGACAATTTGTTTCGTTTAACGAAACATTTATCGTGTTAGCCTGAAGCACATCAGTTAATTCTGAGCAATTAGTCTTTCTGCGCATCAGCTGGTATACAACTCCACGAGGCTGAAGAGGTCTGTTCATCAAATAAGAACCGCAGAAACGCTGGCGAAGCTGTTCTTCGTTATATAAGGCTACCATGGAATCCTGATAGAGACTTTCAAGATAGTCAGGAGTCTGCTGATTCAGCACAGTAGTAATTCCCTGCTTGGCTAATTTTTCCTGCATATTCTGGACATCAAGCTCTACTTGTTCGAAGTCAAAAGGCATGAGCAGGTTCAGCACATAGGAAACTGTTATAACTTCTACACATTCTTCTTCAGCAGTTTCTTCGATGATTTGTTCTGCGACAGTATTTACCGCACAGCCTATGCCGCTTTCTGCCAAAAGCACAACAGGGCGGTCGGCGCAGCAAACATCTAAATCTTCCTTTTCAGGTTCTAAGTCCTCGATGAAACCGTATCCGAAAATAACTTCCTGCTGAGAATGTTCCTGTGCCCATGAAGACACTTTGTCACATATTTCTTCCTTAGTTTTACAGTCGGAAAGTGAAATATATTTACCATCGAAAACCTGCATAACAGGGCTTCGGTGAGTATCTATAAATCCAGGGAAAAGGTACTGGCCGTTTAGGTCAATCTTCTCCGTATCACGACCGATAAGACTATCCATCGCATCAAAATCTCCCACGGCAGTTATCTTTCCGTCGGTGCAGGCAACTGCTTCTGCCCATGGAAAATCAGGATCTCCCGTATGAATCTGTCCGTTGTAGAAAATTTTGTCCGCAGTTTGCGTCTTCTTAAAAAATCCAAAAGCCATAATAGCCTCCTTACTCACTAATGAATGTTACCGTTATTCTACCATAAATTCGTTTTTTATGATATACTGAAAAATAATCGGAGGTGAATTTTGTGTATAAGTATAGAATAGAAAAATTCGAAAAAGAAATTTCAGTCGAAGAATATTTAGAAGGTTATGTGGCGGTAGACGAATTTATAGAATATTGCAAAGCATGTCCTAATTACGGAAATGTTTGGGCTTGTCCTCCTTATGATTTCGATGTTATTTCATTATGGAAGAAGTATACGAATCTGAAGGTGTTTGCAAGAAAGATAATTTTCGAGCCAGATATTACACAAGAGGAAAGCATGGAGATAATGTACGAAGTGAAGGAAGATATGAGCCGCCAGATGTTTGAGCTTGAGGCTGAAAATCCAGGAAGTCTGTCGCTTAGCGCCGGAAGCTGCACGATATGCGGAAAAGGCAACTGCACCAGACCGTCAGGCGAGCTTTGCCGCCATGAGGAAAAGATGCGTTACTCCATAGAATCTCTCGGTGGAAATGTGGGTCTGACTTGCCGCAAACTGATGGGTCTTCCGCTAGAATGGATTGAAGAGGGGAAGATTCCTTCGTATTTCGTGCTGTGCACGGGGCTGTTGATAGGAAATAAAGCCTAATAATAATTACATATGCGGACAATTTATGCGAAAACATAAGAAAAGAAAGCTTTCTATCCCTTAATATTACTGGGATAGAAAGCTTTTTTCGTTTCAAGTATTAAAAATTCGCATCTGCACCGCTCTAAACCATATGCTCAGTCATCAAAACATTCAATTTCTGGAGCCGCTGCAACTCTCGTTTGGTGAAAGTCAGCTGCGGCAAAAGTGGACCTGCTAAATCCGTATCCTGCGGAGTCAGACTCACAATGCACTTAAATGCACAAGGCACCTGATCCGGCATGGAAAGCCCACTGAGAATGCCTAACGCCGTTTCTGACGGGTTTTCTGGTGGGTTGAAGAGGTACAGGAGGTTTTCTTCAATAGATTGATTCTGATTGGTAAAACGGAGCTTCAAAAGCATATCACTGTAATCAATCGTACCTAAATAATACTCCTCGCTTAGCCTGCCAAGAGGTGTACCCGCCGTAATGACCACCGACGCCGCATGAGACATGGCCGCCGGATCCTTTCTGTGAACACGGATAATCCCAGTCTTCAGACGACGATAGCGCCCATCATAATAATAAAAATAAAGCTGGTCCGCGCGGAAAAATGGACTTTCCCCAGGCTTCGGGGTGAAAGTGGAAAAAGTTTCGTCTGAAGAAACTATTTCCGCACCATTGTCACCCAGCAAAATCTGCCCATCCGGACGATAGTCTGTCAGCTGATTTATGCTTATCTGCAGGAGGTTTGCGATGGAATACAGCGTTTCCACATCAAGAGTTATGTCTCCAGACTCATACTTACTCATAGTCGCTTTACTCTTATTCAATTTATCCGCCATATATTGCAGCGTAAAACCCTGTAGTTTTCGAAATTGACGAATTCTACAGCCAATATGCTTGCTTAAATTGTTTGATTCCAACGAAAAACCTCCTTTCCTGCTTATTTTTACACGGAATTGTATACAATACGAAAAAACCGTCCGTATTTGTCCACACTGTCCACAGATAGCCTGTGGATAAGTTTCTTTTTAATAAACTTATCCACACTTCTATCCTTATGATATGGAAAACTCGTGTTATATTATGTAATTATTCTACCATAGAGAAATATATTAGTCAAAAGTTTCTTTAGACGAAATACAAAAAGTGAAAGCCGCAGAGCTGACGGCCAATTATTTGTCAGCTCTGCGGCTTTCTTCCGCTTTCATTGATTTAAGAATTTCAAGTATTCTTGATTTGAGAACGATGCGGTCTCCAAGAGCCGCATCCAGCCTTGCCTTAGCCAATTCATCACCACAATCGATAAGACAGAGAGGCGGAAAAAGCACGCACCACCAGTTTTGACCAGTGCCTTGACCGATGTTCAGCGTGAGTGCTTCATAATTTCCGGCAGGGAAGTACAAACCGTCATACTCCCTTTGAGGAATCCATGTAATTCCCATGGAGGCAGTGACGGGATAATCGTAACCTTCTTCTTGAACTGCCTCTTCGGCCCAATCTTCAATAACATCTAAATTTGATTTAACCCACTGGCGGGTTAGCTGCAATCGCTGCGTCTCAAGCAAGCTGTTTTCTATTCCCTGCTTAAACTGGTGCCTTTGCAAATCCTCCATAAGATGGGACTGAACTTTCGCAAGAACCTGATTGCGAACTTTAAGTTTTAGCAGCTGATCTTCTTCAGTATCGCTGTTTGCTCTGATATGAAACCTGATGATTCCGCTGGCAGCCGCATCAGTCTGCAGCACCTCAGCCTGCATTGCATCTGCTTGCAAGGTTTCAGGTGGCGTACATACTTCAGCTGAGCGGTTGATTACAGCAGACATTAGCCCCATCGCTATAATGGACAAGAACAGCATGAGCATCAGCGTCCAGTCCAGTTTTCTTTTTTCGTTCATATAAGTAACCTCCTGCCTGGATTTCTCTGGCAATTAGAGTATAGCCATGCGGCAGGAATTTATACATTAAATGATTGTACTTAAATAGTTGTGCTTAAATTATTGTAATATGAGAAGTTTTTCGCCGGGCATAAGCACATCATCATCGATTTGGTTAGTCTGCTTTATAGAATCCATCGTAGACTTGAATTTTTTAGCAATGGACCAGAGACTATCGCTCTCCTGCACCATGTATACAACCATTGGTTTAGTATCCGCAGACTTTCCTGGAATTTCATCGAAACAAGGATTCTTCAGCAGATGCAGCGGTACAGGGCGCAAAATCTCACAGCTTACTAATATTCCTGCATTCACTTCAGCTTGTTTGCTGCTGATTTTCTCTGCCCAAAGCTCTTTTATATAAATTCTGTGATATATGGTTTCATCACCTTGAAGATACGAAACTGCGGTTACGCACCGAAATGGCAAAACTTGAGAAACCGTGAAGACGCAGCCGTCAGTGCCGAGAGCAAAGATTTTGCTGGAAAGGGTGCCTTCGGTGATGATTTTGCCAAGTTCAGCGTGGCTTTCTCCGCTGGCGACTGTCGCACAGATGTGCAAGATTCGGGAGACTTCGCCGTGTGTGGAATCGGGGCAGTCCAAGGAGACTAATTCTCGGAGTGTGGTTTCGCCGATTGCGTTGCCCAGCAAGGTGCAGCCTTCTTTTTCCTCGAAGTCGCAGATGAAATTTTTTTCTCGGTGGTAGCCGTCGATGATTATTTCTTTTTCAGTGTTGAAGTAGAGTTCGAGCCATGTGGTTATGTCGCCTTCTAAGCGTAGAATGGTTGTGCCGTCTTCTTCGGCGGCAGGTTTGATGCGCAGGTCGTTGCTGTCGAATGTTACGCTGCACCCACTCCATTGGCCGTTTTGCGACAGGGGGATAAACTGGGTGAATTCGATGCGGTCACGGAACTGGTGTATGTTGCAGTCCGCTTCGTCTGCGTCTTGGCCTGCGGCCGAGGTGTAAAGCAGATTTATGTAGATAAATCCGTTTATTATGGCTTTGTCTGGGGAGCATTGCTTGTAATTTTCCACAACTGAGATTTCTTGCTTCAAAATATTCTCCGGAAAGGCTGAATCGTCTTTTAACGATATATCTTCTCGGACGGTGAATATGTCTTTTTTTCGCAGTGGAATGCTGGTCATTTCAACGGTTTCACGGAGTGTCTGAATATTTTCGTCTTCTATGCCTTCAAACAGGTTGAGCTTTTGATCCTGACATTCCCTGGCGGTTATAGATAATGTTATTTTTACACGATATTTTCGTTCGTTTACAACCATGCTGTCGATTTTAGCTATTTTCGGTTCCAGCGTCAGAATTGTGCCTTCCTCGACAGTTCTGTGCCACTGTTCTCTAAATGAAATATGGCTGGTCGTAGAGATTATTGAGTAGTTTTGTGATGGCTTTTCCGGAAGATATAAGGTTTGAAGCTCGATTTCTCCGGCTAAAGGAATGGAGTCTTCGGCTTTCGTATACGGTCCTGACTCTCTGCTGCTGAGATGTACTGCACCGGATATGTCTAATATTTCTTTCAAATCTGGGCGTGTGTCTGGGACTAAAAGATCTTCTTCGATAAGAATGGTTGTGCGGTTTCTTTCTGAGATGCTTGTTACCTGTACTGGAGAATAGATGGCACCTTGAGTGATTGGTATGCGGACATGTTCTTCGGGCTGTTTCGCAGGTACCAGTGCGAAATCTGGAATGTCCTTTTCGTATGTCATAAATAGTTACCCCCTTCCGATTACATTGTATGTGGGGGGAGGGGATTTAATGCTGTAAAAACGAAGCAGATGAAACAGAATAAAAAAAGGAGCTTGCCAGCCCATTTAGGGAGGCAGCTCCGAGGTAATTCTACGAGGTATTTCTACTGATTGCTTCCGAAAGATCTGCCGCCTTCTTTAAGGATAAATTCCTTTAATCTGGCAACATGTTCACCAGCTGCAATCTTAGCCTTTTCAGCGTCACCGCTCATGATTGCTTCTTCAATCATCTGGTGTTCGCGCGGCATATTTTCGTAGCGATTAAAATCATCATAGTATATATATCTGAAGCGGAGAGCTAATTCCTGAACGGTACTGAATACCTGCTCGAGAGTCTTGTTTCCGCTGATGGATACGATTTTGATATGAAATGCTTCGTCGTAATGGATGCTTTCTTCAATGTTTGCGGCTTCTACAGCATTTCTATATCCTGCCAGAATTTCGAGAAGTTCTTCCTTCTGTTCCTCTGTGATTCTGCCAGCTGCAAGCATGGCCGCCATTTCTTCAAGTCCCTGACGAACTTCTAATACATCTACCATGTCCTTGATGGAAATATTGGAAGCGTAAGCGCCTTTTCGCGGCTCGATGGAAACTAAACCTTCTTTTTCTAACTTACGAATAGCTTCTCTTACTGGAGTGCGGCTAACACCCATGACATCTGCCAGCTCAACCTCCATCATTCTTGTTCCTGGAGAGATTTCACCCACCAAAATCTGTCTCTTCAGTTCTTCATATACAATTTCACGCAGTGGTCTGTGATTCTGTAAATCGAAATTTAACATTTCTTTTTTTCACCTCTATTATGTTTTAACGCCCGTCTGTGCTGGCCCAATATGCTTCATAACGCATTTTGCGGAGCATATTGCATGCTTTTCTTGCCTGCTTTTCGGACGAGTAAATTCCAAATACGGTCGGGCCGCTGCCGCTCATTAACACATACTGGGCATCGGTTTGAGTCCGCATGATTTCTTTCAACTTCTTAACTGGTTCATAATGTTCCAGTGTATATAACTCCAGCACATTTATCATGTTTCCATAGATTAAGTCATCACGACCAGATGAAAGTCCCTTAATAAGTTCATCATTATCAGGTCTTTCAGTTATTTCATATTCATCTATGCCCTTAAAAACTTCCTTCGTAGAAACGCCGAAAGGTGGTTTCGCAAGGACAATATGCTTTTTCATCGATGTGCGGAGTGGGTGGAGGATTTCTCCTCTGCCTGTAGCTAAAGCTGCCTTATATCTGGTGTTTTGAACTAGTACGCAAAACGGCAAATCTGAGCCTAATTCTTCAGAAATCTTACAGAGCTGTTTGGTATTCAGCTTGAGTTCCCAAAGTCTGTTTAAGCCAATCAGAACCGCAGCTCCGTTTCCGCTTCCGCCAGCAAGTCCGGCTGCTACAGGAATACTTTTAGTAATATTAATTAACAGAGTACCGCCGCCAACAGAGCTTCCTGCATATCGGTCTGCAATAATCTGCGCAGCCTTATAAGCTAAATTGCGTTCATCGGTTGGAAGGTATGGTCTGTTTGTCTGAAGCTGAATAGTTATCTCATCTTTTTCCTGATCTGGTATCCACTGAATGTGGATTCGGTCAAAAAGTGATATGCGATGCATAACGGTAGACAGTTCATGGAAACCATCTTCTCTTGCACTGGAAACATCCAGAGACAGATTAACCTTCGCATAGGATTTTAAATGAATTTCTTTCATTTTCGGCACCTCTTGCAAATATATAAAATGAGAGGCAAGGCCTCTCATTTTATCAGTCATGTATTACTTCTTTTTCTTGCCTTTACCTTTTTTTACGTTGCGCTTAGCGGCAGCCTTAGCAGCCTTTCTTGCTGCTTCTTCAGCTTTCTTAGCTTCTGCTATCGCTTTTCTTCCTGTGATGTAGGAGCTTCCGCCTTCAGCTACAGTACGCTTCGTCTTAACACGATAGGTATTTATGTCGATCCATTCGTATTCATCGTCTTCGTCATGCTTGTGCTTGCGAGCTTCCTTCGCTTCTTTTCTAGCGACTTCCTTCTCGTGCTGCGCCATAACTTCCTGAACAGACTTACCAGTCTTCTTAGCTTCCTTGTATGGATTGAATGCATCGTCCTTAGCTTTCTGACGATCTTCTTCCATCTGCTTCTTAGCCTGCTTGCTGCTTACGAAGAACATACCGACCATCATTACAACCATCATACCCATGTTCATAGCCATGGACAGAGTCTGGTTAATAGTCTTAAATGTAATCGTCTTGTCAGCACCCAGAGTGTTACCTTCGTCGTCAACTAAGTCGCCGGAGATTGTCAGCTTATAGTCGGAGTTAGCGACTGCACTTGCATAATCTGCCTTACCATCTCCATCGCCGTCATAAGTTACGTCCAGCAGAACCAGAACTACGCCAGCTTCCTTAGGTGGGTACAGAACACGGATTGGGAGCTTTTCTCCTTCAGGTCCGTACAGTGCAAATGCGTCATCATTTTCATTGCCGATAATCTTTTCCGTAAAGTCTGTATCAAAATACAATTTTACGCCCAGGTTTTCGATTGCAGCACCAGTAGCACCATCTGCAGGATATGTCTCTGTCAGATTCAGTGTACCTGCGAAACAAAATGAGGTCGAAAGTACAACCAGCAGTGTTACCAGGCTTAAAATCTTGCCTATTCTTTTCATTCTTTTGTGTCCTCCAATACTTCCTTTTCTTTCGTAAGGCGGACCTGTTTCCAGTTTCCGGTCCGCTTGATTTCCTCTCTCCTTCTGCGGAAAAAGGATTTCAATATATGTCGGCACTGTTCTTCCATGAGACCAGTTTCAACTTCCACGTTGTGATTGAGTCGTTCATCCTGCACTATGTTATATAGAGAACCACAGGCACCGCTTTTCGGCTCCATGGCTCCTATGTACAGTTTCCCGATTCTGGCCCAGACGATGGCACCTGCGCACATGGAGCATGGCTCCAGCGTTACATACATCTGGCAGCCGGTAAGTCTCCAACCGCCCAATGTTTTCGCAGCTTCACGGATTGCGAGAATCTCTGCATGAGCAGTAGGATCCTTCTCCGTTTCAGTCATGTTATGACCTCTTCCAATGATTCTGCCGTCCTTGACGATTACGGCACCTATAGGGATTTCTCCCAGCTCGCTGGCTATTTCTGCCTCCTTCAGGGCTTCTGACATATACGTTTCCATACTAAAAAATAATAGCACATTTTGCGGGAACATTCAACTGTATTTTGCATACAAAATTCATTCAAAATTCCGATATTTTTAAGGTTTCAGGGTCTAATCTGGCAATCCAATAACCATAAATTCTGTTTGCCTCATCTTCAGACAGATTTTCTAAGGTTTCGTAGTGCAGTTCGCCGCCCGCCAGAGGCAGCCAAAGCGTAAAGCCCGTTTCACCTCCAGCAGGCTGTTCTTCGATCAAAAAACGCCCCGGAATTCCTATAAATGTGCCATTTTCGCCAGAACCTAACAAGTAGTGACCGTGTTTTTTAGCCATAGCATATCCTTCGCGGCAAAACATGGTCAGCGGCTGCAAATCTTCCATGCGACGCCATGTGCATCTGGTTTCGTCGCAGGAAAAGCAGCTAGGCATACTATCGTCAAGGGTTTGCGTGTTTGCTGGAGTTTGCGGGTTAGCAGGTGTTTGCTGGGATTTTTTCATCATTTGGCTGAGAAACAGCAGCAGCGGGGCGTACCCAGTGTTCCTATTATCCATTGCTTTATTCCGACCTTTCATGTAGAATGATAATAAATTTAACCATGTTAAAGTTTATGTGTGTAAAGGGGGTGCTATTCATATGGTAATGGATATTATGATAGGGATTATTTTCGTGGTGACAGTATTTCTAGCTATGCGCAAGGGGTTTGCGCTTACGGTTATTCACTTCGTCCAGGTGATTGCTTCTATTGTTTTGGGTTTTCTGTTCTGTGACGATCTCAAATTATGGTTTCAGACTAAAACTGATATGGCTGAGATTGTGACGGAAAAAGTCGTATCATCATGGTCTGAGCCGAAGTGGGAGGGTTTGCTGCCACAGATTTTGCAGGAAGAATTGGATACTGCGACAGGTATGCTTGTGCAGGAAGCTGCGCAGAAGATGATAGAAATACTTTTGTCGATTTTATCTTTTGGACTGATTGTGATAGGTGTAAGTCTGGTGTGTACGATTTTAGCTCATATTTTTTCCAAGCAGTACAACGAGGGCTTTTTAAGTTTTGTGGACTGGATTTTAGGTGCAGGAATGGGTTGCTGCATAGGTATATTTTATGTGCTGGTATTTCTGGCGCTGATTACGCCTATAACAGAATTCTTTATGCCGGATTTGTCGGAAACGCTGTCGGCATCTTTTGGTGAGTCGTATATCGCAGGTAAGATTTACGACCATAATGTTCTGCTTTTGTTTTTTAGAGGACTCGTTCACTTAGCATGATTATGCCACTATATGTGGGGTATATATTGAAATAGAAGAGGATATAAACGCGAAATGTAGTGCGCATATCGCAATTGCAAATTACACATATTACATATCAGGAAAGAAAAAGGGAGGAAACTGAAATGGGAATCGTAATCACAGGAAACGCGTCCGCAGAAGAGCAGCAGGCTTATGTGGATTACTTAGAAAAGAAGTATAGTCGCAAACTGAAGAAACTTGATATTCAGCTTGATGACGAGTTTGCGGATCTGAATTATGAGTTCGAACCGCAGCCATTTGAGAGAATCAGAAGAATTACCGGATATCTGGTAGGTACTATGGATCATTGGAATGATGCTAAGGCTGCAGAGGAAGCTGACAGAGTTAAGCATAGCTTATCCAGCGAATCAGGTCTTGAACAGCTGTAAGCTGCCTGTAAATAAGTAAAATAAAACGCTGAAGTGTGGGACAAACCCAGTGCTTCAGCGTTTTTTAATTTTCGTTTTTAGTTTTCGATTATCATTTTAGCCAATACCGCCCAGCAGAGTACCGAGTACCAGAACTACGATGGTGAGACCGCAGAATACATACTTGCCGGCAAAATCGAACCAAGTGCCAACAGGTTTCTTAGCACCCATGTCCACATGCTTGCGGACGAAATCTTTGCCGCAGATCCAGAAGAAGATAACGCCTGCGAAGAATGCACCCAGAGGACACATGTAGATGGAGAAGATATCCATCCAGCCGGATACGATTCCTTCGATGCAAACGCCTACAGCTGTACCAATCAGTGCGATGATTCCAACTGCCTTCTTGCGGCTGAAACCGAATTTAGTCTGCAGAGCTTCTACTGGTGTTTCGAACAGGTTTACAAGTGAGGTCAGACCTGCAAAAGTAACGGCGATGAAGAAGATTACAATTACAACTCTTCCGCCAGGAATCTGTGCGAAAACATTAGGCAGGAAGATGAACATCAGTCCAGGGCCGCTGTTGGTAAGTTCCTGACCTGCAATAGCCATTGCAGGAATAATGGTGAATGCTGCAGTAACTGCTGCCATTGTATCCCAAAACGCTACGGTTCTCGCACTTGATGGAATATCCACATCTTTCTTTAAATATGAGCCGTAAACTAAAGTTCCTGAACCAGCAAGTGACAGGGAGAAGAATGCCTGTCCTAAAGCATAAACCCAAGTCTTAGGATTTGCCAGCTGTGACCAGTCAGGATTCAGCAGGAAGCTGTATGCCTTGTCTGCACCTGGCAGAGTTGCCAAGTAAATAGCCATGCCGATAAACATAACATAGAACAGAGGCATCATTACCTTGTTCATCTTTTCGATACCAGAGGAAATGCCATAAATCATAACGATAAATGTAATTGCAAGTCCAAGCAGATGCCAGCCCACGCTTCCAAATGATGAAGCTGTTGAGTTAAATGCATTTACATAGTCATCTACGGAAACACCTGCGAAAACACTTCCTGTAATTGAACCTACAGCATATTTCAAAATCCAACCAACTACGACTGAATATCCGATTGCCAGTGCGAAAGAAGTGATGACTGGTACCAGCGCAAGTCCTTCACCAAGCTTTCTTCCTTTTCCGGCCATTTCGGTTGCCTTACCGAAAGCTCCCATAGGTCCTGCGCCCATGGCACGGCCAAAAGCCATTTCGCCAATAACGCCAGTGAATCCGATGAGAATTACACATATAAAATACGGAATCAGGAATGCAGCACCACCCAGTGCGGACACTCTTGCAGGGAACAGCCAAATGTTACCCATGCCTACCGCAGAACCGATGCAGGCAATCACGAATCCCGTTTTACTTCTAAAACTATCTCTTTCCATTTTTCGTCTCCTTAGTAATGTGCTATAAGTTATAGCTTACTATGTTTCCCTAAAATATGCAAACGAATTTTATGAAAATCAACAATAAATGAATAAGAAAACTCACTTTTACTTGAATATTTCCAGTTGAAAGAATATAATATGGTTGATATTCAACATCACAATGAACATTAAAAAGAGGAGTGTCGATATGTACAAAGAAGCTATCAGACCCGCATGGGCAGAAATCAATTTATCTAACCTGGATTACAACATTAAGCAGATTCGTGCCAAGATCGGTGAAGACCGTGAAATGATTGGCGTTATTAAGGCAGACGCATATGGTCATGGTTCTGTAAAGGTAGCAGAAGTTCTTCGCGAAAATGGCGTTAAGACTCTGGCAATTGCGACTTTGCAGGAAGCAGTAACACTGCGTGAAGCTGGCGCTAAAGAAGAAATCATCATGCTGGGACTGACACCTGACATGTATGCAGACACAATTGTAGAATATGATATTACACCAGTTGTAGGCGACTCCGCTAATGCAGCAGCTATCGCTGAAGCAGCTAAGAAGGCAGGCAAGGTAGTTCATGGATTAGTTGCAGTTGATACAGGTATGGGCAGAATCGGTTACCTGCCAGATGATGCTAATATCGATGCAGCAGTAGAAGATGTAAAGAAGATGGCTGCTCTTGATGGTTTCAAGATTAAGGGTCTGTTCTCTCACATGTCCACTGCCGATGCTTATGATAAGACTTATTCCCACTGGCAGGAAGACAATTTCAACAAATTCTATGATGCTCTGATTAAGGCTGGCATCGAAGTACCTCAGAGAATACTGGCAAACAGCGCATCTATCATGGAACTGCCTACAGTATATTTTGACGCATGCCGTCCAGGAATCATTCTCTATGGTCAGTATCCATCTGACGAAGTAGACAGAACTCAGCTGGACATCAAACCTGTAATGCAGATTAAGGCTAACATCGTTCACCTGAAGGAAGTAGGAGAAAACTTCTCCGTAGGTTATGGCCGTCGTTTCATCTCCGAAAGACCAAGCAAAATCGCAACTCTGGCTCTCGGCTATGCTGACGGTTATCCTCGTCCTTACTCTTCTCAGGCTAAGGTTATCGTTAACGGCGTTATGGCTCCAATCGCTGGTAACATCTGCATGGACCAGTGCATGGTAGATGTAACTGATGTTCCAGATGTAAAGATCGGTGATGAATGTATCATCATGGGTACTGACGGTGTGAACGAAGTTACAGCAGAAGAAATCGCTAAGGCAACTGGCACTATCAACTATGAAATCTGCTGTGCTTTCGGTCAGAGACTGCCTAAGGTATATATTAAGTAAAGCGATTAATAAATGAGAGGTATCTAAAGATGCAGCAGAAAACAGGTCGTGTTCGTCTGCCGGAGGGAAAGAAGATTGCCTTGAATATAGGCTTCGATTTCGATTCTTCTTCGGTATGGATGGAGTCTTTTAATAAATCATCTCAAGTCTATACATCTCGTGGTGAGTATGGTGCCGTGGTGGGCGTACCGCGCATTTTAGATTTGCTGGATAAATACCAGATTCGCGGAACCTTCTTTATTCCAGGGCATACTATCGATACTTATCCAGAGGTATGCAGGGAAATCGTGGCGCGTGGTCACGAAGTGGGACATCACGGTTATGTGCATGAAGATCCTACGGATCTGACTTTGGCTGAAGAGGAAGCAATTATCATTAAGGGACTTGAAACTCTGAAGAAAATAGGAGTTGAGCCTAAGGGTTATCGTTCTCCCGGATTTGATTTCAGTCCTAATACTTTAGACCTCTTAGATAAATACGGATTCAAGTACGACAGCAGCCTTATGGGTAATGATTATTATCCATATTGTCCTCGCTACTGTACTGTTCATTATGACAGGGGAAATGAATTCAGCGAGCCATATAATGTGGTCGAGATGCCTGCATCATGGTATTTAGACGATTTTCCGCATTCGGAATTTGTAATGACTCGTACAGGCATGAAGCCTCAGAGTCAGATTTTCGAAATCTGGAAGGCTCATTTTGATTACGGGATTGCCAATATTGAAAATGGCATGATGGTCGTATGCACCCATCCGCAGGTAATAGGCCGCCCTCATAATATAACCATGCTTGAAGAATTTATTAAGTATGTTATAGAGCAGGGCGCATGGATTGCACCTCTGGAAGAAATTTATGATCGAATCGAATTCTAAATTTTAATATGATGAAAAAAGAAGGGTGTCGCATTAACGGTGACTGTAATAGCAACCGTTAGGGCGACACCCTTCATAGTTATATATTTATGGAAATGAAAAAGTTATTGCCTTAATTTTCTGTGGATTCTTCTGTATCTGCAGCAGTCTTTACATCTTGAGAATCTTCCAAAACTAAGCTGAATTTTTTAATCTCATTGTTTCTTACTACTGTAAATGTAACTTCATCACCAGGATTGTGTTCCTGAATAAGACTGATGAGCTGCGCTCCGCTGTTAATCTTAGTATCGTCCAGATAGTAAATCATGTCTCCGACTTCCAGACCAGACTTCTTAGCATTCTTTCCATTTATCTCAGCGATATATACGCCTGTGATCTGAACACCATATTGCATTGCCTTAGCGGAATCTGTAAGGTCCAGAATGGAGATGCCAGCAGCAGCACGACCTTCTACATAACCGCTTTCGATAAGTGAAGAGGAAATTTTCTTAGCTAAGTCGCTTGGGATAGCGAAGCCCAGACCTTCAACATTGGAACCGGAAGACTTAGCAACTACGATACCGATAAGATTACCATATTGGTCGAAAAGACCGCCGCCAGAGTTACCTGGGTTAATGGAAGCACTGGTCTGAATCAGCTTCATAGTTCTGCCGTCCAAAGTGATTTCGCGTTCCAGACCGCTGATGATGCCTTCTGTAGCACTGCCTGCCAGCTGGCCTAAAGGATTACCGATAGCAACAGCTAAATCACCAACATTCAAAGAGCTGCTTTCGCCAAAATTAGCAGGTGTAAGACCTGTCTTTTCAACCTTTATTACAGCGATATCAGTCTGCTCATCGGTTGCAACCAGCTCAGCCTTAATTTCGCTGCCGTCATTTAATGTAACCTTAATGGAGCTTGCACTGTCAATAACATGGTTGTTTGTAATGATGTAACCATCTTCTGAAATAATAACACCAGAACCTGCACCTTCTGTTACATACTGTCCCAGCCAAGAGTCTGTGGAAACAGATTCAGTAGTAATAGCTACAACAGAGTTTTCATTCTTAGCTACTATTTCCTGAACAGAAAGGGAACTTCCTGTATTTTCGGCCAAATTATAATTAGTTGTGCTTATAGATTTATCAATAGTTGTTCCGCCAAATGTACTCATGGCTATTGCATAAGCACCAGCCCCAACCGTGGCAGATAAAATCATTGCAAATATTAATACGATTACCAGTGTTTTTCGAGTTACATATACGGGTTCCTTTTCCTTTTTAACAGTCGAATCAAAATCTCCGCTGCCATAAGTATAACTTGTTCTTGTGCTTGAACTGTCGTCTGAATTTCCAAATTTATTCCAATCTTCCATTAGTAGTATGCCTCCTTCTTTTTAACTTCTACTCTTTCCATTGAAGTAATTAAATTATATCCATCTTTTGTGTATTTTTAGTGTGAAAAATTTGAGAAATATGATAAAATAATATGTTGTATTGTAAATGCAATTTAATCTGAAATTAGAATGGATGTTAGGGTATATAATATTATGGAAAAGTCAAGGGAAGAATATACTCGGTGGCTCTCGGAATCAGTTTCATTGGATTTGAAAAAAGAGCTGGAAGAAATTAAAGATAATCCAGAAGAAATATACGAAAGATTTTGTCGTGACATGACCTTCGGAACCTCAGGCTTGCGTGGGAAGATGGGCGTAGGTACATGCTACATCAACTCCGTAGTTTTGATGCGAGCAAGTATGGGTATTGCAGACTATGTTTTGGAGCGGAGAACCCATCCGGCACTGGCAATCAGTTACGATACCCGCAAAAATTCCAGAGACTACGCTTTCGATGTTGCTCAAGTGTTTGCTGCTCGAGGCATCGATGTTTGGATTATGGAAGAGGCGCAGCCTGTGCCGCTGCTTTCTTTTGCGGTGCGCCATCTGGGATTATCAGGCGGAGTTATGATTACAGCAAGTCATAATCCGAAAGAGTATAATGGGTATAAGGTGTACGATCACTATGGAAACCAGATTGATGATGAAAAGGCACGGAAGATTGAAGGCTTCATAGAAAAGCATGATTATTTCGATGCACCTCGCAGAACGCCTGGAACTTCAGGAAAAATATATACGGTTTCGCAGGAGACTATAGATGCATATAGAAAGTGCATTATGGATTTAGCTGTGAAGCCTGCTGATATGAAGGGTGAAAATCAGCTGAAAGTAATATATACGCCGCTTAACGGAACTGGGATTAAGCATGTGCCTGAGATACTTAAAAATGCAGGAATTTCTCAGCTTCATGTAGTAGAAAATCAGATAGAAGGAGACGGCAATTTCACGACCTGCCCTTTTCCTAATCCTGAGATAAAGGAAGCGTTTGCAGAGGCAGAGAAACTGGAAGCTGATATTATCGTAGCCACAGACCCAGACTGCGACAGAATGGGAGCCGAAGTGTGGAATGGGAGCGAATATGTTTTGCTCAGCGGGAATCAGATGGGTGAGCTGATGTTCGACTATCTGTGTATTTGCTACGGAGGCAAGGAAAAGAAGGGGCTTGAAGGCAAGCGTGTATATAAGAGCCTGGTGTCTAGCCCGCTGGTTGAGTCGATGGCAGCGCCGCACGGAGTTATTGTGGAGAATACGCTGACCGGATTTAAGAATATAGCGCTGAAAATGGAAAAGCTGGCGGAAGAAGGGCGCGAAGATTCGTTTTTCTTCGGTTTTGAGGAGAGCATCGGATATCTGCATGGGACTTATACAAGAGATAAGGACGGTGTGATTGCGGCTCAGCTTGCTTGTTTGACAGCGTCATATTGGAAGTCGCAGGGCATAAATCTGCTTGAAAGATTAGAGCAGATTCGCATGGAATATGGTTTTTCAGAGACTCGTTCCTGGTCCTTGTATTTTAAGCGTGAAAAGGATCGTGCAACCATAGCGGCTATGATGAAGGCTCTTTTGGAGAATAAACTTGCGGAGATTGCAGGCTGGCAGGTTGATGCGGATTTGAGCCTGGCTAAAGATAATATTTATCAGGGAAAAATCCAATGTGTGGATGAGAGCGGTCGCTGCTGCAAGCATCGGTTTGTGGTTCGTCCTTCGGGTACTGAGCTTAAGCTCAAGTCTTATGTTTTCGCAGAGGGCGGAACAGGGAAATTAGCAGCGGATGCGGCAGAGAAATTGTCTGAGGCGCTGCAGGAATGGCTTTTGAAATTAAAAGAGGAGATAGAAATATATGAGTAAAGTAATTACAGCAATGGATAAGAGCGGATCTTTCCGCGTATATCTGACTATATCTACAGATTTAGTAGAGGAAGCGAGAGGGATTCATCAGACCAGCCCGCTGGCATCTGCAGGTTTAGGCCGAGTGCTTACCGGCGCAGGTCTTATGGGTCTGATGATGAAAAATGACAGCGATAAACTGACAGTGCTTTTTAAGGGAGACGGCCCGGCACAGCAGATTTTGGCGACAGCAAACGGCAAGGGCGAGGTTAAGGGTTATATTGCTAATCCAGATGTAGACCTGCCGCTGAAGGAAAATGGAAAGTTAGATGTTGGCGGTTCTCTGGGAATCGGTCAGCTGACTGTAATAAAGGATTTAGGTCTGCGTGAACCGTATGTAGGCAAGATTGATCTGGTTTCCGGTGAAATCGCTGAGGATCTGACTGCTTACTATTATATTTCAGAGCAGCAAAATACGGCAATCTCACTGGGCGTTAAGGTCGATACTGATTGCACCATCAAGTGTGCAGGCGGTATGATTATCCAGATGCTGCCTAATTATGAAGAGGCAGCGGTAGATGCACTGGAAGCATTGCTGAATAGGATGGCACCTATAACTACGCTCATTGATGAGGTAATGGAAAATGGTGCTGGAAAGACAGAAGCTGGTCTGGTTGAAGATTTGCTTAAAAAAATCTTTAAGGAAATGCCGGAAGATTATCAGGTTATTGCTAAGGAAGTAAGAGAAATGCACTGGGATTGCGATTGCTCCATGGAGCGTCTGGAAAGAGTGCTTATGACTATCGGCGTGAAAGACCTGAAGGATATTATCGAAGAAGATGGTCAAGCAGAAATGGTATGTCAGTTCTGTCGCAAAGCATATCACTTCGATAAGGAGCATCTGGAACGCATACTTGCGGCCTGCTTATAGGGGGAATAAAGATGGTGAATCATCCGAATGTATATGAAAATCAGCGCATCGGGGTGATATTTGGCGGACGCTCTGGTGAACATGAGGTTTCCTGCATGTCTGCGGCATCTGTCATTCGTGCAATGAATCGCGAAAAATTCGACCTTATATATATAGGGATAACTAAAAAAGGCGAGTGGATGCTCTATGAAGGTCCAGTTGAAGATATTGAAAGCGGAAGCTGGCTTCAGGAGGCTAAGCCATTTAATCTTATGCAGCTGTCTGAAATAATCGATTTCGCACTGCCGATTTTACACGGGCCTTATGGCGAAGACGGCAGGCTGCAGGGACTTTTAGAAATGCTGGATATTCCTTATGGAGGCTGCGGCGTTTTAGCTTCTGCGGTAGCTATGGATAAGGCTATAGCGAAGGATTTGTTTATTCAGCACGGCTTGCCGGTATGCCGTCATGTATTTGCAACTAAAGAGCAAGTAGAAAAATCTGCGGAAACAATCGCTATGCGTGTGGAAGCGGAAATCGGATATCCTTGTTTCGTAAAGCCGGCAAACATGGGTTCCAGCGTGGGAATCAGCAAGGCTGAGAATTATGATACTTTGATGGCAGCCCTCGAGGAGGCGGTTATCTATGACAGACGAATCATCATAGAAGAAGCCGTAAACTGTCGCGAGGTGGAAACTGCAGTAGTTGGAAATGCCTATCCAAGAGTTGCCGCAGTAGGAGAAATCATGTCCGGCGGCGATTTCTACGATTACACGGCAAAATACACTGACGGAATTTCGTCTCTATGTATTCCGGCGCAGCTTCCTCAGGAGCTTTACCAGGAAATTCAGCAATTAGCTCTTCGTGCATATAAGGCAATTGATGGCGAAGGTTATGCGAGAGTGGATTTCTTTGTGGATAAGGTGACAGGCAAAATTTACTTAAATGAGATAAATACAATCCCTGGATTTACTAAGTACAGCATGTTCCCGCAGCTGTGCCGTGAAGCGGGGTTGGAATATGATAAACTTCTTGAAAGGATTATAGAATTGGGTTATGAGAGATATTACGCTAAAAATAACGGGTAAGCAGGTTTATGAAGACCGTGAAGAAGACCAGATGGAATTCGTAACAGAGGGGCAGCTTTACCAGAAGAATGATGCTATTTATGTCATCTATGACGAAAGTGAAATGTCAGGAATGGCAGGATGCAAGACGACCCTCAGATTAGTAGGTGACACCCTGAGAATGAAGAGAATCGGAGGTGCGGGAGGCGGCACGGAGATGTATTTTGAGCAGAATAAGCGGTTCACGAGTACATACAGCACGCCGTATGGACCTATGGATATGGAGATTTTGACACGATATGTGGAAAATCAGTTTGATAAGGAGACATTGAGCGGAAGCATCTGCGTATGCTATGATGTAAGTCTCGATGGCTTAGGAGAAGGCAAGAATAAGCTTGAAATAAATGTAATGTAGGTGAAGAACGACAGGAAGGAATGAGGAAGGTATCATGTATAAGAAAGGTTTTGATCCAGAAAAGTATATCGAAGAGCAGACCAAATATATCAGGGAACGCATCAGCAGGGGCGACAGCCAGAGACTGTATCTGGAGTTTGGCGGTAAGCTGGTGCATGATAAGCATGCAATGCGTGTTTTGCCGGGGTTTGATGAGAATGCGAAGATTAAGCTTCTGCAAAATATGAGCGATCAGGCTGAGATTATCATCTGCATTTATGCGGGGGATATTATCAATAGCAAGACGAGACAGGATTTCGGCATCACTTATGACTTAGAGGTGCTTCGTCTTATCGACATTTTCAGAAAGCACAACCTGCAGATTAACAGTGTCGTTGTGACTCGTTATCAGGACGCACCAGCAGTTAATATGTTTATTAACAAGCTGGAACGCCGTGGAATCAGAACCTACAAGCATAATTATACTAAGGGATATCCTACTGATGTGGATACTATCGTCAGCGAAGAAGGTTACGGAGCTAATCCATATATCGAAGTAACTAAGCCGCTGGTTGTTGTAACTGGGCCAGGTGGCGGTTCTGGTAAACTTGCTACTTGTCTCTCTCAGCTTTACCATGAAAACAAGCGTGGATTTAAGGCCAGATATGCCAAGTTTGAAACCTTCCCAATCTGGAATCTGCCGCTGAAGCACCCTGTAAATATTGCTTATGAAGCTGCGACTGCAGATCTTAAAGATGTAAATATGATTGACTCCTTCCATCTGGAGGCTTATGGCGAAATGGCTGTAAACTATAATCGTGATTTGGAGGCGTTCCCTGTATTCCGCAGAATTATCGAAAAGATTACAGGTGAAGAGGCTGAATATAAGTCACCAACTGACATGGGCGTAAACAGAATCGGCTTCGGCATAACAGATGATGAGGTTGTGCGTGAGGCTGCTGTTCAGGAAATCATTCGTCGTTTCATGATTGCAAAATGCGACTATAAGAAGGGTAAGATTCAGGAAGGGACTTTGGAGCGTGCGGAACTTCTCATGAAGGAAGTTAATGCATCTGAAGAGGATCGTGCTGTTGTTCTGCCTGCAAGACGCTATGCTGAGTACCGCCGTGAGCAGGACAGCAAGTATGAAAATATGGTAGTTATGGCTATCGAACTTCCTGACGGAACAATCGTAACAGGAAGAAGCTCTCGCCGTATGGCTGCGGCTGGTGCGGCTGTCCTTAATTCCATCAAGCGTCTGGGCGGTATTCCAGATGACCTGTATCTGATTTCGCCTAATGTATTCAGCAGTATTCAGAAGATGAAGGATGAGGTTCTGCATCAGGATCGTACAAGCCTGAATCTGGAGGAAGTCCTGACAGCGCTGAGTATTTCCATGCAGTCTAATTCATGTGCGGCTAAGGCTATTCCTATGCTGGACAAGCTGAAAGGCTGCCGCGCGCATTGCACTGCAATTCTCAGTGATCGTGATGAACAGACTCTCCAAAACATGGGTATCGATGTTACTTGTGATCCGGAATATGTGACTACTAACCTGTACTTCGCATAAATAGGGACTTCACATAAATATTAAAAAAACTGGCAAAAATGAACTGGCAAAAAGGAACTGGCAAATGAGTAAAAAAACGGAGCGGCGCCGTCGTAAGAGCGTCACACGGGAAACTATAGAAAGAAAAGATAATTTTAAGTATTTGTTGCTGCTGCAGGGAATTGCAGTAGGGATTTTAGCAGGAATGGTGGTCGGACTTTTCCGATATGCTCTGCAAAAGGCAGAAGAAATCAGAAATCTGTATATCGATGCTGCGGGGCATAGTGTTTTGTTGGTTATAGTGGGCATCATCATTTTGCTCTTCCTGACTTTTGTGATTGCATTTGTTCTGCAGCGTGAGCCGCTCTGCTCGGGATCTGGGATTCCGCAGGTTAAGGGCGAACTGAAGGGGAAAATAAATGCCAACTGGCTGCAAGTTATACTTGCTAAATTTCTCGGAGGGATTGCAGCTTTAGGCGGAGGTCTTTCTCTGGGGCGTGAAGGCCCAAGTATTCAGCTGGGTGCCATGGTGGGCAAAGGTTTCAGCCGCCTGACGAACAGGCTGCGTACGGAGGAAAAGATGCTGATGAGCTGCGGTGCCGGAGCTGGTCTGGCGGCGGCTTTCAATGCACCTCTGGCTGGCGTGGTATTCGTACTTGAGGAACTTCACAAAAATTTCTCAACCGAACTTCTTCTCGCAACCATGGGTGCGTCTATCAGTGCGGATTGTGTAGCTTCTTCATTTTTCGGACTGGAACCTGTATTCAACTTTGGTGAAATTGGACAGTTGCCGTTGCCTCGCTACTGGCAGGTGGCACTGCTTGGTGTAATTTTAGGGGCGTTCGGTGTCTTCTATAATAGGACTATTGCATTTATGCAGGATTTTTATGGTGGGTTGAAGCCTAAATGGATGAAGGCTGTCATTCCTTTCGTCTGGGTGCTGGCTCTAGCCATCTTGTGGCCTGAAATGTTAGGAAGCGGGCATCATCTGGTAGGTGAGACTGCCGATGGAGCTTTTTCTGTGAAGATTTTGGCGCTGATATTAGTTATAAAATTCCTGTTCTCAGGATTCAGCTTCGGTACCGGTGCGCCCGGTGGTATCTTCTTGCCGCTGCTGGTACTTGGTTCCATAACCGGCGGCTTGTTTGCTGAGGTGACTAATCCGATTTGCGGCTTCGAGGTGGGCTATATCGAAAACTTCGTAATCTTAGGTATGGCTGGTTACTTCTCTGCAATCGTTCGTGCACCGATTACAGGGATTATACTTATAAGCGAGATGACGGGATCGTTTAACAACCTGCTTGCGCTGTCCATAGTATCGCTTGTTGCGTACATGACGGCAGAGGTTATGAAGGGTATTCCGATTTATGACCAGCTTTTGGACAGAATGCTTGAGGGCGGAGTAAGTAAGCGTCCGCGCCGTACTAATAAGGTTCTCATCGAAAGCGAGGTTTACTTAGGCGCTCCGGTAGAGGGTGAAACTTTAGCGCAGGTTGATTTACCTGCTGGCTGTCTGGTAGTTTCCATTGTGCGTGACGAAAAGGAAATCGTGCCGGGCGGTTCCACTGTCTTGGTGGCTGGTGATAAGCTGGTAATTCTGTGCGATGAATATTTCGTGGCAGAGCTGGAAGACATTTTAGATTCACTGTGCAAGACGGTGAAATAGGGTGAAAAAGCACTTAGACTTGATTCGAGGTCTAAGTGCTTTTTTTAGTTAATAATTCGGTAAAAGTTTACCTCAGAAATTTCGGCAACTGATGAAATGCGTTAGATTTCAAGTTTTTATAGTAACAAAAGATATTTAGTGATACAATATTTGTGATAGATGAATTGGGGAAGGTGAGGATTGAATATGTGTAATATTTTAGAAGTGGTCGACGCAGCAGAACTGATTGTAAATAATATAAAAGGGTATTTGTGCAAATACCCTTTTTCTATTATCTCGCCATTTAATTCGCCATCTTTACGCCAGACCGCGGATTGCGCCTAACAGCAGATGGAAGCGCTCTTCGATGGAATCGACACGCATAACTTCGTCTTCGCTATGATAAAAATCGCTCTCAGGGCCGCAGCCGTCCATAACCGCACAACCCATTTCAGACAGCAGACTGCCGTCGGAAGCACCGCCTACGCTGAGAAAATCAGGGCTAATTCCCAGTTTTTCTGATTCAGCACGGAGCAGATTCATCATTGTTTCAGTATTTTCATTTGGCTTCATTGGAGGCATCTGTGCCAGCTTTGTCCAGCTCACCTTAACTCTGTCTACTGCAGGAGCTTCGCAAAATGCGCTCAGCGTCGCTTCGAATTCTGCCAGCTGGTCGAAGCTAGTATATCTTACATCGAACACTGTCTCACATTCAGCGGCTACAACATTAGACGCAGTACCACCCTTGATAACACCAGCGTTTACAGTCAGTCCTGTTTCATAGTTTGTCAAAGCATGGAGCTTCTGGACTAAGTCTGCCATTTCTAAGATTGCGCTGGCACCGTCTTTTGGAGCATTACCTGCATGGGACGCGATTCCCTGACACTTGACAGAAATATCTGCCACGCCTTTTCTCTGGTATACAAAATGTCCGCCAAATCTGCCTGGTTCCAAAACAAAACCGTAGCGACTCTTGGCTGCGACAGCCTGCATTGCGTGTTCAGAGTCTTCGGAGCCTGTTTCTTCATCGCTGTTGTGGCACACGCAGATTCTCAAGTCTGGGCATTCTTCACGAAGTACGCGAGTCAGATGGAATGCTAATAAATCGCCTGCCTTCATATCGCCTACGCCTGGACCGTATGCCCATTTGCCATCTTCGCTAAGTGTGAAAGGTCGTTCTTCAGCTGTGCCGTGATCGAAAACTGTATCCAGATGGCCGAGGAAAAGCACATCGACTTCTTCGGATTCTGGGTGAGTATATACTTCTACATAAGGACGCTGGTCGGGACCTTGCACTGTACGCACAGGAGAAAGACCGATGCTCTCATATTTTGCGCAGAGAAAATCGGCAACCTTGTTAAGTCCATCGATGTCGTTTGAGCCACTGTCGATGTTTACTAAGGTTTCCAGATCCTTCATGTATTCTTCTTTATTAAAATTTGCCATTGGACGGTACCTCCGTTCATTCATTTTTATTTGATTTTACATAGATTTCGGCAATGTGTCAATATTACGTTCGTTGTAAAAAAGCCGATGCGCAGCTTTTCGGCTTACACATCGGCTAGTCATCGCTCTAAATCGAGATGAATTTACTTTCTGTAATCGTAGAAACCGATACCAGTCTTTCTACCTAACTTACCAGCTCTTACCATCTTTCTCAGCAGAACGTGTGCTCTGTACTTAGGATCGCCATATTCTTCGTACAGTACATCCATGATTGCCAGAACTACGTCCAGACCAATCAGGTCACCTAATTCCAGAGGTCCCATAGGATGGTTTGCACCTAACTTCATTGCAGCGTCGATGCCCTTAGCATCTGCAACGCCGTCAGCCAGGATGCCGATACCTTCGTTAATCATTGGGATCAGAATTCTGTTAAC
>CAZLJV010000010.1:0-25344 GCA_964559965.1 uncultured Oscillospiraceae bacterium
CCTACTGTATTAAATACTGTTCTGTATGGTATTTCCGAAGCATTCTCCGGACTTTCCGTCGCAGCTGCTGCAGTTCTCATGTATCTGTTCCAGTCTGTATTCAACTTCTTCGTTGTATCCGGTTCCGGACAGGCTGCTCTGACTATGCCTATTATGGCACCTCTGTCTGACCTGCTAGGTGTTTCCAGACAGACTGCAGTACTGGCATTCCAGCTGGGTGATGCTTTCACTAACCTGATTGTTCCTACTTCCGGATGTCTGATTGGTTCCCTGGCTATCGCAAAGATCGAATGGTCAAACTGGATCAAGTTCATGTGGAAGTTCCTGCTGGTTCTCATAGTGCTGGCAATCGCTACTGTAATCTTAGCAGTTGCAATCGGATTCTAATTCTATAATCCAAGGCAAACCGCTAAGATAAAAAAGCTAAACGAAATAAAAAAGAGGCTCGCTGCATTAGAATGTCTAATGAGCGAGCCTCTTTTTTATATTTATAGCCTGTGCTTCGGCTGCCTAACAAGGTTAAGTTGTATAAAAAATAGCGCATCAGTCAGCTGTTACAGCCGTTTGATGCGCTACATTTTTAAGCTTCTCTAGTATAAGTGATCAGGTCTTCAGCAATCTCATTAGCTGCGATAGAAACCGGCTTATCGATTTCTACATCAGTCAGGATTGGCTTGCCGTCAATAATATCTCTGGCTCTCTTAGCTGCCAGAATTACGATAGTATATCTGCTGTCTGCTTTTTTTCTGATTTCATTTACTGATGGATATAACATTATGCTTCCTCCTTAAATCTGGAAATCAATTCCTCCGCTGTGAATGTAACTCGGTTTCCTTCAGCTCTCAGAATAGCTTTCATCTGAGCAACCGCCTCGTCCAGATTGTGATTCACAACGTAATAGTCATATTGTTCAATATAAGTTAGCTCATTTAGAGTTTCACCCAGTCGCATTTCAACAGCTTCCGGTGTTTCTGTACCACGCCCAGTCAGTCGCTTGCGAAGTTCTGACAAAGACGGTGGTAAAATGAAGATAAACACGCCATTGGGATAGTTCTCCTTCACTTTCAATGCACCCTGCATATCAATCTCCAGAATAACATCGATTCCGGCATTGAGCTTTTCTACTACAGGCTGCTTCGGAGTTCCGTAATAGTTCCCATAAACCTCCGCATACTCGAGAAGCCCATCAGCTGCGATCTTCTGCTCGAATTCTTCCTTAGTTACGAAATAATAACTTACGCCATCTGTTTCGCCTACTCTTGGATTTCTAGTTGTCATGGATACGGACAGCTGCACCTCGTCACGGCTGGTTTCAGCCAACAATTCCTTGCAAATCGTTCCCTTCCCAGCTCCCGATGGTCCGGAGATAACGAACAGCTTCCCTTCATGTTTATCAATTGGATTCATTCTTAACTCCTGTTGCTACTCTAAGTCATAATAACTTGAATATATATTATATCACGAAATCTATCTGCATGCAAGTTATCTTATTCGATATTCTGCACCTGTTCACGAATTTTTTCTATTTCACTCTTGATATCCAGCATATGTCCTGTGATTTCGATATCATTGGACTTAGAACCGATAGTATTAGCTTCACGATTCATCTCCTGAACTAAGAAGTCTAACTTCTTACCCACAGGCTGCTTAGCAGTGCTGATAATGTCCTTGAGCTGAATCAGATGGCTGTTTAAGCGAGTAATTTCTTCATCGATAGCACACTTGTCAGCAAAGATTGCAGCTTCAACCAAAATACGATCTTCTGGAATCTGAACGCTGCCCCCGAGAAGTTCTGTAATTCTTTCACGAAGTTTTTCTGTATGAGCTGCCGCTACTGTTGGAGCTTTTTCTGCTATTTTGTCCAGAATTTGCTTGATTGTTGCACCCTTTGTAATCAAGTCTTCACCGAGTTTCTGTCCTTCTACTGCACGCATAGCTTCAAGATTAGCTGCTGCTTCTGCGACAGGAATCAGGATAGCCTTAGTGATTTCTTCTTCATCTTCCACATCAGGGATTGCCTTCATTACATCTGGAAGACCTGCTAAGAACTGCAGCGTGATATCACCTTCCACACCGAAGGTTTCCTTCAGTTCTTTAAGATTGTCTACATACTGCTTTGCAAGCATTGCATTCAGCTTAATATTTACATCATTTTCAGTAATATTCTCAACGATGATTGAAACATCAATCTTACCTCTGGAAAGTTTCTCCTTAACAGTATTTTTAATCTTATCTTCGGCGAAGCCATATCTTCTCGGCATCTTCACAGATATGTCTGAATATCTATGATTTACTGATTTGATTTCTACAATAATATTTCTTTTTCCGTCTGTGTATTCGCCTCTTCCGAAGCCAGTCATGCTCTTTATCATACCGTTTATCCTTTCTCTGAACCATGTGTTTGCGTATGATTTCAAATTACATTCTACATTAAAAATGCGTAAATAGCAAGGGAAAGGGGTACAAATTCCTTCATTCCTGTGATATAATTCTTGTATTGTACTGTATGAGGAGGTATATACATCATGGTCAATCAAACAATGCATCAGCTAGGCAATTCTCCATCAGTCATTCGTGAGCTCTTTGCCTATGGGCTGCAGCAAGCTAAGATAGTAGGTCCGGAAAATGTATTTGATTATACACTCGGAAATCCAAGCATTCCAGCCCCAGCTAAAGTAAATAATTCTATCAGAGATATTCTCGAAGACACAGATTCTATTGCAATCCACGGATACTCCATGGCAGCAGGATTCGACAACGTTAGAGAAGCTATCGCAGAAAATCTGAATCGCCGATTCGATGCCGGAATTAAATCTTCCAATCTGTTTATAACATGCGGTGCAGCACCTGCACTCATCTCGGTAATAAAGGCTTTAGCTGTAGATGAGAACAGCGAAATTATGGCAGTAGCTCCTTATTTTCCTGAATACAAACCTTTTGTAGAGAAAAATGGTGCCAAGTTTACTGTAATCCCAGCTGACCGTCAGTATTTCCAGATAGATTTAGAAGAAGTTAGCAAGCGAATCAATGCTAATACTCAGGGAATCATCATAAACTCACCTAACAACCCTTCAGGCGTTGTATATACAGAAGAAACGCTGATTAAGCTCTCTGACATTCTCCGTGCAAAAGGGGAAGAATTTGGTCATCCAATCTATATCATAGCAGACGAACCATATCGTGAGCTTGTTTATGGTGATGTAAAAGTGCCATTCATACCTAACATTTACGAAAATACTATTGTATGCTACTCTTGGTCTAAGAGCCTTTCTCTTCCGGGAGAACGAATCGGCTACGTACTCGTCCCTGACAAATGTGCAGACGCTGGCGAAGTGTATTTTGCCGTGGCTGGTGCTGCCAGAGGTATGGGACATGTTTGCGCACCTACTTTGTGGCAGAAGGTCATTGAACGCTGCGTAAACGAAATGCCTAATCTCGATGCTTATGATGAAAATCGCACATTATTATATGATGCCTTGACTGAGATGGGTTATCACTGTGCTAAGCCAGACGGTGCGTTCTATCTCTTTGTGGAAGCTCCAAATGGTGACGGTCGTGCATTCTCGCAGAAGGCCAAGTTAGAACACAATCTGCTTGTCGTGCCTGGTGAGGAATTCGAATGTCCCGGCTTCATGCGTCTTTCCTACTGCGTATCTAAGGAAATGATTAAACGCAGTCTGCCAGCTTTCAAGGCTATGATTAGTGAATAGCAATCGCAGATAATATTTCAAAATATAATAATTCAAACTACGCAAAAAGCGCCAGTTCCGACAGCTGATGTGATATCAATGCCGCCACTGGCGCTTTTTTATTCTAGTTTAGTTTCCCGCAGTGAATTTGCGCATGAAATTATCGATACATACTCAGATCATAGTTAATCGGAGTGTAGAATGCTTCTTTTCTTGATTCAATAGGAATATTAGGATTTGATAATATCCACATAGCCTTTGATACAGCTGATTCCAGTGTCATATCGTAGGTTTCGAGCAGCTGCAGCTGCTGTTTCACCTGCTTTCCCACCTGATATACCATCATGTCGCTACCTTCATGGACTACCTGTGTCGCTACGATTACCATCTTATTAGGATGCTGCTGCATTAGCACATCCAGCTTGTCCAAGAGATATTCCGGAATTCCACCTACACCAAAACTTTCAAATACTACGCCATCTGCATTTTCAAAAATCCAGTCTAGAATATCAGCATCTAATCCCGGTGTAAATTTAAGCACATAGACGCGGCTTCCCATGTCATGGTAAAAGCGAACTCCCCATCTTGCCTGCTGCATAGGAATATATCTTATGAGATGCCCGTCCTGAATTATTGCAAGGCAAGGATAGTTGATACTTGAAAAAGCATTATAGCTTTTCGCGCGTTCTTTTTTAGCCCTTGTGCCTGCAATCACCTTTCCGTCGAAGACCAAAACTACGCCGCACGAATCATCATCTGATGCGTACAAAAGGCTGTTATACAGATTTGTTCTTGCATCAGTATTTGCATCATTTATAGGCTTCTGCGCACCAGTTATCACAATAGGTTTAGGTGAATTCTGAATCATGTATGACAGTGCTGCCGCCGTATATGCCAAAGTATCCGTGCCGTGACAGACCACAAAACCATCATAATAGTCATATTTTTCTGCAATGGTCTTGCTTATTTTACTCCAATGCTCCGGACGAATATTGGTGCTGTCTAAATTGCATACCTGGATTGCATCTACATTGCAGAATTCCTCGGCTTCTGGAATATATGACAGTAGTTCTTCAGAGGTGAAGGAGGGCGCAAGGCCCTCCTCCGTCTGCTTACAAGCAATAGTTCCGCCTGTACCGATCAGTAATATCTTCTTTTTCATTTTCTCCTATCTCATATCGCGCAGGAATGCCTTATAGCCTTTCACTGCCTCATATATGTCTGCCTTGCTGGCAACTTCCATAGGTGCATGCATACACAGTAATGCAACACCACTATCTATAACTTCCATCCCGTAGCGTGCAGTAATCCAAGCAATTGTACCGCCGCCGCCAACATCTACCTTACCAAGTTCAGCCATCTGGAACTTAACATCATTTTCATCAAATACATGACGCAGTGATGCAATATATTCAGCATTAGCATCGCTTGAACCGCTCTTTCCGCGAGAACCTGTATACTTGCTGAATACCGGTCCCTTGCCGAAAAATGCAGTATTCTTCTTTTCATAAACTTCCGGGAACAGCGGATCATAAGCTGCATTTACATCTGATGAGAGCATCTTGGAATTACGCAGGCAGCGTCTTACTGACAGAGGTGATTCATATCCGCATAATGCCAGCACTTCTGCTGTCATGTTTTCAAAATACATGCTCTGCATACCGCTTGCACCATAGCTGCCGATTTCTTCCTTATCTACGAGGATACAGCAAGAAGTTCTCGCTGGAGCTTCTTCCTGTTCCAGCAGTGCCTTAAGAGATGTGAATGCGCATATTCTGTCGTCATGACCATATGCCAAAATCATGCTTCTGTCAATTCCCAGTTCTCTTGCACGACCTGCAGGCACCACTTCCAATTCAGCTGAAAGGAAGTCTTCTTCTTCAATGCCATATTTTTCACCTAAAAGTTTAAGTACAGCAGCCTTAACGCCTTCTTTCTTTTCTTCACCATCGCCATTTTCTTCTGCAATCATAGGACGGCTTCCAAAAAGTACATCCAGCTTTTCGCCTTCAATTACTATGCTGGCTTTCTTCTCCATCTGTGAAGCACCTAAATGCGGCAGAACGTCTGTAATTGTAAATACTGGATCTGTGTCCGCTTCACCGATATTAACATCTACTATGCTTCCGTCTTTCTTGGCTACTATGCCATGAATTGCCAGTGGAATAGTCACCCACTGATACTTCTTAATTCCGCCATAGTAATGTGTGTCCAGATAAGCGAAACCTTCGGATTCATAGAGAGGATTCTGCTTCACATCGAGACGCGGAGAGTCGATATGCGCACCTAAAATGTTCATGCCATTTTCCATGCTCTCAGTGCCAATCTGATAAAGTACAACCTGCTTTTCGTTGTATACAGCATACACCTTATCTCCAGCCTTCAGCATACTTCCAGCTTCGATAACATCATTCAAATTTACATATCCGGCATTTTCAGCCAGCTTTATTGTCAAACGAGCAGCTTCACGTTCAGTCTTAGCCTTGTCTAAACAGTCCATATACCAGCGACATGTATCTTCCATAGCCTGCATATTTTTTTCATCATAAGTTTCCCAAAGTGTCTTTTCGTTCATAATTAACATCATTCCTTTCCGAAACATTCAATAATATATTCATTGTACCACAAATCGCTCATTTAGCAAACGCATTCTTTATCAACCTGCTCCTCCTTGTGAATTTTATGCATTCGTGATATAATGAAGTGTTAGCAATCCGAAGGGAGATTAAATATATGGCATATGATGGACTTGTTACCTGGGCAATGGTTCGGGAACTTCAAGATACAATTTTGCTTGGTAAAATAGAGAAGGTTTACCAGCCGGAAGCCGACGAACTGGTTTTCCACATTCATACTAAAAGAGGAAATTTCAAGCTGTACGCTTCATGCAATTCTGCTCATGCACGTGTACACTTCATTCAGGATAATCCAATAAATCCACCTGCTCCTCTTTCATTCTGCATGCTCCTGCGCAAGCATCTTCAGGGCGGCCGAATAATCGCAATTGATCAAAAGGATTCTGAGCGTATCATCGAAATCAGCATAGAGACTATGAACGAATTAGGTTTCTCTGTCTCCAAAAAGCTGATTTTCGAAATCATGGGCAAGCACAGTAACATAATACTGACGGATATTGCCTCTGGAAAAATCATCGACTCGATAAAGCGTGTTTCTATTGATGTAAACCGGGTCAGACAGATTTTGCCGGGAATGATTTATCAATACCCGCCTCAGCAGGACAAGATTCCGTTCAAAGAAATTTCGGATGAACAACTTGAATCCCTAAGCTCTGACGGTCGAAGTATTTTGAGGGCCGTTGGCGGCATTTCGCCTGCGCTTGCTGATGAGCTTGCGTCTTATTCCGGACCTGCCCGTTCTGCTTGGTTTAACTTCGCAAAATCTGCTGTTTCAGCGCTGAATCTCCAGCCTCGCGTTTATTTGGACGAGAGCGGTGTACCTCAGGAATTTTATGTCTTACCTTTAGCTGACTATGAAAGCGGCTGCAAGGCTGAGATTTTTGATACGTTAAGCCATGCTATGGAATCATATTTTAATCGCAAGACTACATCCAATCGCGGCCGCCAGAAATCCAGCGATTTGATTAAGTCGGTCAGCGGTGCTCTTGATAAGATGTACTTGAAACACAAGCGTCTTTCTGAGGACATCCTGAAGGCGGAAAACTCTGAGGATCTTCGCCTTTATGGGGAGCTTCTTACGGCTAATCTTCACTTGATAAAACCTGGTATGGATAAGGTTTCTGTCCTGAATTATTATGATGGGTCAAATGTTATAATTCCTCTTGATGTTAAACTTACTGCCGCTAAAAATGCTCAGCATTACTTCAAGAAGTATGGTAAGTCTAAGACTGCGATCAAGGAAAAGCAGGTTCAGATTGAGGAGAATGATTCTGAGATTCAGTATTTGGAATCTGTTTTAGCCTATTTGGAAAATACTGATGATGTGAATGAGATTGAATCTATCCGTCAGGAGCTGGTGGAAACTGGCTATGTTCGCCGTCGCAAGCAGGTGGGCGGTTTCCGTGAAAAGAAATACAAGCCTCAGCCTTACAAGTATATGCTCTCAAGTGGTTATACCGTGCTTGTAGGAAGAAATAATAAGGAAAACGACTTCTTGACGCTTAAGACTGCGGGAAATAAGGATATGTGGATGCATACAAAGGATATTCCAGGTTCTCACTTAATCGTCCTGTGTAATGGTGCAGAGCTGTCTGAAACGGATATTTTTGAGGCTGCATCGATTGCTGCTTATCACAGCAAAGGCCGCACTTCTGAAAATGTGCCTGTAGATTATGTGCCTGTTAAGTATGTAAAGAAGCCTGCCGGTGCTAAACCTGGAATGGTTATTTTTACAAATAATCGAACTGTGTGGGTTAATCCTGCGGTTCCTGCAGGCAATAAATGATAATATTGAATTGTAGTTATCGAAAAAGAGGAGGGAACATTCTTGTGTGAATGTATCCTTCCTCTTTATGTCATTTTTTGTGCTATTTCTGTTTAATTCTATTCGATGCCGAGTTCTTCAATCAGCTTCTGCTGAAAGTCCACATCTGTCGCAGCTCGAATTATGTCGTCAACTCGTCCAAGTTCTGCAAGTTTCTGATTCAAACGGTTTATCCGTTCGCTGCCTTTTTGCATGCCTTGTTGCATGCCTTCTGCTATGCCTTGTTGCATGCCTTCTGCTATGCCTTTTTCCAGACCTTCTGCTATGCCTTTTTCCAGACCTTCTGCCCTTCCCTCTGCATTTGCTTTCTCCATCATGCGCTTTTCCTGTGTAATGCGATCCCACTCAGCCATCTGCTCACTGAATTGAATCTCACGAGCAATATCGTCAGCAGTCAACTCCTTAAACACATATTCCATCATTGCAATCGCTCTGCCTCCTTCTTTTAATAACCCGACAGTATACGCCTCATGCGTCTCATCGCCTGCATACTTAAGATATGCCGCAACCTTCTCAACTTCGCTAAGGTCAGAAACAGATTTCGTTCCATCTATTTTCCCCAGTTCTAAGAAATGGAACTCCAGACGATCTGTCATAAGTACCGTTTCTGCACTATTATTATCCTTCACATTCAGAATACGGAACACATTGTGAACACCTTCTAATTGCGGAAAAATAGTTCCTGTTACAATGGAGATTACGATACTTTTTCTCATTTTATCATAATCTTGCCCTTTTTCCAATGAAGAATTCGTTAAACTTGCACCGTATTTTAAACTTCGATGCCCATAATCCTCTAATTTACCGTTCTGCATTTCGATGTCAATAAGTTCACCCGAACTCGCTTCAGCCTTAATATCAAGCACCGATCGCTTTCCGTTTTTTTGCCAACCGTAATGCACAGGATTAAGTATGCGAACATGCTTGATTGGATCTTCCTTCTTGTCCAAGATAACATTAAGCAGCTCTATCAAAGCCTGTCTGCTCGCTTCCGAATCTTTGCTGAATACATAATGAAATGTCCAGTCTTCACATAGCGAATAATTTTTTCTTTCATTTTCATCAAATAGCGATTTCATTTTCAACACCCCTTGTTGCATATAATATATGTAATATACTACTATCACAAGGCATTAGTCTGCAACCGCTAATAATGTCGAAACTGGTCGAACCCTGTCGAATCATCTATTTTTTTACAAATTTTCGCTATTTTCCATATTCCTCGCCAATAAACTTTTCTATATCCCCAAACACATCTTCCGCTATATCTTCATTTAGGATCTCATGACGATAGCCTGCATAAAGCTTCCCATTTACATTTTTATATCCTTTGCCGCGCAGAAAAGCCTGACTCTCATTCCAGACAGCCTCGCTGCCAATGCACGGATCGCAGCTTCCAGCGATGAAAAGGATTGGCAGATTTTGATTAGACACCTTCCATCCAGAATCGCAGAAGCACATTTCCATTACATTCATTAAATTTGAATAACCGTTCAGTGTAAATCCAAAGCCGCACAACTCGTCCGCCATGTACTTATCTACATTTGCCTCATTTACAGAAAGCCAGTCATTTTCAGTTCGCGGATTTTTAATCGACTTGTTAAATCCACCCAACGAAAGATTAAACATAAGCCCGCTTACATGATGATCACCCTTAAACGCCTTCAGAACCTTAATCAAAGCCTTAGCTAAACCCACAGCAGGATTTTTTCCAGGCGCACCGCACACGATCAATTTGGAAATTTCATAGTCGAAATCCCGTAAATACGCACGAACTATCAACGAGCCCATGCTGTGGCCAAATAGATAGACTGGCATATCAGGAAATCTTTCCTTCATATATACTGTCAGCTGATGCACATCTTCTATCAGCGCCTTTCCGCTGTCATCATACATATATCCTAAATCGTCAGCACATCTCACGCTGCCTCCATGACCTCTGTGATCGTGAATTATCGAAATATATCCTGCATCTGCCAAATAATCCATAAATGGAAAATATCTTTCTTTATGCTCAGACATACCATGAACAAGCTGTACTATCCCCTTGGCATTTTCAACATTCTCAGGAAATGTCACCGAAACACTCAGCGACAGCTGATCAAATTGCGAATTTATGACTAAATTCTCCCTAATCGCCGATTTCACATCCATAAGCTATACCTCCATTTTCTTTCGCCCTATTAGAAGCTCACCCTCAACCGTAATCTCCTTCACTACGCTCCAATCAATTTTCGCCTTATCAACAGCGAACAAAAGCGGTGTCATGCGTATAAAAATATCGCGTTCCTCTTCATTTACAGAAAAAGTCTTAGTGATAACCTTGCGTTCAACCACATCAAACTCCTGCGCAAATACATCTGCGCCTCGCCTTTGCTTGTACTCCTTATGAAAAAGCTGCGACTTAGCAGCATCTCTCAGCTGGCAGACATGATTTTCCCCTGGAATCACCTTGATTAAGAACCCCTCATCTTTCAAAATCCGCTTAAACTCCTGATAATTAGCCGATGTAAATATGTCTAAAATCAAATCCACACTACCGTCCTGCACAGGAAGTTTCCCTATATCAGCAACCAGCCACTTAATATCACCAGCCGCACCGCCCAATTTGTTTCCCGTAGCTGCCGCAAGCTGAACTGAATCACGAGACAAGTCAGCACCATAGATTTGCATGGTATCACCAAATTTTGCCGCAATCTCACGGCTGTAGTACCCTTCACCGCAGCCAGCATCCAGCAAAATCTTTGCCCCCGGCACCGTCTCCAAGAAAGCACAGATTTCTCCCAAAATGTGCGCATACATACCCTTTTCTAAAATAATCTGTCTTTCAGCGAAGGACTCCTTCGAATATTCATTTAAGGGCTTTCCCCTATATAGATTGATATACCCCTGCCTTGCTATATCAAAACTGTGATTTGAGTCGCATTTAAGCGTGCGGCCGCTTTCTCCGGAAAGCCAAAGAGGCCGCCCGCATACCGGGCAGCCTAAAACATCGCTGCAATCTTTGTATTTATCAAATTTTCCCATAAATTTACTCCTGTCGATTTTATTTGATTCAATCCAATCCATCCTAAAATTTACTCATGCTTAATCGCTTCCAAAGCAGGAATTTTAACCGCCCTGTTTGCAGGATAATATCCTGAAATCAGACCAACCAATATGGAGAAAGTCACACCAAATATCAGCAAGCCCACAGAAACTACTGAAATTCGGGAAACACCTTCGCCTCCGAACACAGACTGCATGAGGATTTCAGCTGTAATCTGTCCACTTTCAAGCACGCCCATGGACACTAAATTTATCGCTGCAGACAGCAATAGGCTTACGACGCAGCCAAGAATTCCGCCCATCATGCCGATTGCCCCCGCTTCCATCAGAAACAGCATTCTAATGTCTCGAACATAGCAACCTAAAGCCTTCATTATTCCGATCTCTCGTGTACGCTCCGATATGGACATTATCATGGTGTTGGTTATTCCTATGCCTGCAACGAAAAGGGAGATAGCGCCTAATCCACCAAGCATAAGCTGAATTCTGCGCGAGCTTTCCTCCATGCTTTCACGCATACTCTCCATTGAATAAGTATAGTAGCCCATTTCTTTAATCGCCGCTTCCACTTCAGAAACTAAACTTATATCTTCTACTTTAACAGAAATACTCGAATATGTCAGCTTATTTGCATTATTTGCATTGCCATCAACTTTTTTCATCAAGGCTTTCATAGTATCAATACCCATCATTATGCCTTCAGAAGTTTCCCAGCCTTTTCCATAGTCTTCCTTGGTAATACCTGTAACTTTCATTTCCTGACGGATTTTCTGACCTTCACCGCCCATGCCATCATCGATAGTAAACTCGAGGGTAATAGGCGTATTAAGTATATTAAAATATGGATCAGGTGCATCAGCCATATCACCGCTGCCATCATAATTTGCCCAGCGATCCACATAATTTCTGCCTTCTGGCATGAGGGAATCATAAAAGTTGTATGCAAGCCACTGACCTGCGAGCATCTCGTCACGCCCGCTTGAGGAGATTTTGCCATCAAGAATCTCGTATCCCATGGCTTCCATGGCATCGACATCAAGCCCGATGATTTCACACCACTCACAGTAGTAACGATCATTTATTCCCGCTCGCAGGCTGACAGAATACTCTCCCATGGAGGCTTTAGGCATAACAGCAACTACTCCATCTATCGTCCTAAAAGTCTCAACTGCATCATCATTGCACACAGCCTCTTCACTGCCCGATTCTCCATATCCCTGGTTAACTTCTATTATGGTAAGGTCGCCCATCTCAGAAAGCATCTGATCATTTGACTCTGACATTCCCAATCCAATGGAGACCATTACCACAATTGACGTACATCCAATAAAGACACCAAGCACAGTTAAGATTGTTCTGCCTTTACGCCTTTTTAGATTGTCGAAGCACATCCTGGCTATATCTGCGAATCTCATTTTTTCATCTCCTGATTATCTCTATCCATAGATGCAGGACCTGAAATATCCACCGAATCGTCCCAGTTATTCCACATCTCTGCTTCCTTCTTTATGGCTGCCGCTTTCTTTCTCTTCTTAATTATGAAAAATGCCATTACAGCTGCTACAGCTATAACTGCCGCTGCTATCTTCCAATTTCCAGTTGACTCTGGCTCAGGTTCTTCGATCGGTTCTTCATAGAATCCTGGATCCTCCATCACCATTTCCTCTACATTCAATGTAATCGGGAATTCTCTGGTCTTTAACTGACCGTTGCCGTCTTCATATGTAACCTTAATCGTAAATTCCGTTTCACCTGCTTCCATCGGGGTCACTGCGAATACCATTGTACCGCTTTTGCCAGCTTCCATGTTACCTAAATTTTGTACAGGCGTATAAGTTTCTACATTTCCCTCAAGAGCAGCTTCCACATTTGATATAGCCGATTTGCTCTTATTTACATAATTCATGGAAATGCTGATTTCCTCGCCAGCATATACGACCGCTGGAATTGTTGGATATGTTATTTCAAAGCGGTCTGGCTGATATACAGGCACTGTAAGTTTCATTTCGCTTGAAACTGGGATACGCTTGTCATTATCTACATACTCGTACTTAAAGCTGACGGTTACAGTTTTCGCACCGTTTTCCACATTTCCAAGCACTTTCATAGGCACAGAAACAGATTTCGTTCCACTTGCTTTGATATTATCGAAATAGAAGGTGTTTGTAGCCCCATTGATCGTGAAACCTTCGCCACCCTCTAATGTAACTACAGCATTTTCAACAGGCAGTTTTGAACTTGTATTTACAAACTGGAATCCCAAGTTAAACTCGCTTCCCGCAGCTACAGAAGAACCGCCGTAATTGAAACTTGAAATAATCAAATTAGGAACAGGGCTGTCTATAGGAGTTTTTTCAGTATCAGGTTTTTCCTCTTCAGCCTTCTTAATCTGCACAGGAATAGTCACTTTACCCGTACTGCTTCCGTCTACTGTAGCCACCGAATTAAAGTATGTGAAGTTAAGAGTAAGATCTAAATATTGATTTGCACTGGAAGCCTCCTTCAGCACCTGAACATCAATTGTCACGCTTTCAGTTCTTCCTGCAGGTATGTCTTTCATTTGGAGTGTCGAGCCCGTACCTGGCAAAAACAGTCCGTCAGATGCTGCAACTGTCAATATAGGCGATTTCATCGGTTTGCTTCCGGCATTTTTTACAAACAGCGTTATAGTTTGCTTTTCTCCAACCTTCAGCGCAGATTTAATCTCATTTCGGCTCATAACTGCAACAGGCGCAGGAGTAGTCACTGGCTCAGATGGAGACAAGTCATATACAGGCTTTTCGTACTCCTCACATTCTGTTATGGAAACCTCCAACTGCTCAAATGCACCGCCAGCACTTATCATCAGCTTTAAGCTGCGTCCGCTTCCCGTATACATCAGTTGATTAACAGAAATGGTCAACTTCAAAGGTTCACCTGGCTTAGACAGGATTTTTTCGCATTTTGCCTCACCGCCGCTGAAACTGTCGACTAATCTTGAAACATCTACATTCTCCCATGTCATATCTTCTGGAGTTTTCTGTTCCGTATGCTTCAGCTCCAGCAAAACATTTACCGTCTGACCTTTGCTTATATTCGAAAGGTTAGCAGTATATCCGGTTATAACGAATCCGCTGTCAGCATTAGCTCCGTAAGCATAAACTTTCGTATTAAGATTGCTGCTTCCCAATGCTGCAGTCAGTATTACCATTAGCATGATTAAAACATGAATCCCATATCTCATCTTCGCTTTCATCATTCTGCCCTTTCTCTGATAAACTCCGCTTAACTTAACTATAACGATTCACTATTATTAGTTCGCACATCGCTTACTATCTCACCGTCCAGAAGTGTAACAATCCTATCTGCATAAGAAGTCATCTCCGGATCATGGGAAACAAGCACTATGGTCTGATGAAAAGTTCTCGCAAAATGGCGAATCATCTCCATAACTTCTTTAGTAGTCTTTGAATCAAGATTACCTGTAGGCTCATCAGCAAATACCACATCAGGTCTGGTTATAAATGCCCTTGCGATTCCCGCGCGCTGCTGCTGACCGCCGGACATCTGACCAGGATAGTGGTTCATGCGATTGGCTAAACCCACCCTGCAAAGCATCTTTTTAGCTTCAAGCTCCCGCATTTCTTTTGAAATGCCGCGAAACATAAGCGGCATAGCCACATTTTCTACAGCCGTAAGTTCAGGAAGCAGATTGTATGACTGAAATACAAATCCAACATGCTTTTGCCTAAATGCAGACAGCTGATTTTCACTGAGTCCGGACAGATTTATACCGCCTATGAGCACCTGTCCACAGGTAGGTTTTTCTAATCCGGCAAGCTGATTAAGCAGCGTACTCTTCCCCGAACCTGATGTGCCGAAAATGCAGCAGATTTCCCCTCTTGCAATGGATAAGTCAATTTTTTTTAGGGCGACCACTCGTTCCTCACCCATGACATATTCTTTTCTCAAGTTATGTACCTGAATCACTGGCCTGTCTCGCTTGGTCGTTTGATCCGTTTGAGTCATTTGAGTCATCGTTTCACGCTCCCTTCTGCACCTTCACCATACCAAAACTTTCTTTATTCCACCTTACTGTAATCTTAAAAAAACTTAATATTAGTCGCTTTAAGTTATATAACTTTATATAACTTCACGAAGCAGTATCTCAAACTCCGTACTGAAGCCTACTTCAGGGCTGCACAGCGAAAGTTTTCCTCCGTGAGATCTTATTATACTCCGTGCTATAGACAAGCCTAAACCGCTGCCTTTGCCGCTACGTGACTCGTCCCCCATAACGAAAGGTTCAAATATCTTATCACCCATTGCAGGTGGAATTCCAATCCCATTATCAGCAAATGAAATCCTTGCCAGCGAAACACTTCCAGCACTTTGAGTTACCCTGCTCACCTGCACCGCAAGCACTGTACCCAAACTATTATGCTCAAGTGTGTTATACAAAATATTATCCAAGGCACGCCTTAACTGCTCTCTATCTACTAAACTGTATATACATAAATCATCAGGTATCTCCGCCTTCAAAAGGAAACCGTGAAATTCTATATCGTTATATCGCTCAGCCAGATAGGACCTCATAAACTCGCAGATATCTTCCTTTTTTAGCTGCAACGAAAAGTCCGGATGTTCAGTTTTGCTGAATTCGTGGAATGAATTTATCATCTTGTTCAGTTCCGTAGCCTTGGCATCAATCCTGCGGAGATAATTATCCAAACTTCCTTCTGGGATTTTGCTGTCGCATATGGCTCTCGTATATCCTGAAATTGCAGTAATTGGAGTCTTAAGGTCATGGGAAATTGCTGCGATCATTCTCTGCCTGTCTTCATCAAGCTGCCTGCGCTGTTTTTCGCTATGCTCAAGCCTGTCAATCATATGGTCAAAGTTTTCCCCAATTCGTCTGATTTCCCACGGTCCATCAAGATTTCCTGCACGCATATTGCTTCCGCCAGCACGCATTTCTATGACATGATTCAAAGATTCCAGCGGTTTCGTAATCCTTCTGCTTATCCAGAAAAGAAAAATCACAAGCACCAGAACATACAGCGGGATTACAGCTAAAAAAGTCAAACTGGACTTCTTCATCAGCTCGTTGTAATATGCCATATCCTGACACTTAGAAAGCATCAAAAGCGTCCGCTGACCTTCCAATCCAATCTGAAGCAAGTCCGCACCAGGATAAGCCTCACCTGTAAGATATGCCACTTCTGAATCAGTATACGAATCCTTACCCTTCTGGAAACTGCCTCCTATCACCTCATAATCATCATTGAGAATCATGACGTCTTCCTTCATATCTCCTTCATCACCATAATTATAGCGAATGAACAGATGCTCCCTTCCGTCCCCATGTGCCTCGTCCTGCGCATCGAAAGAAGTATAAACCACATAGGAATAAGAATCATAAGGCTGAATACATTCAAGCTCCGAATCTGTATAAGCCTGCTGAAAGATTTCGTTTGACTGATAAATCGTCGTACCCTCTGCATCTACCACAGCGAAAGCTCCGTCTTTGCCTAAATACTTGGAAACCGGCACGCTTTTATACCTGCCGCTTAGCAAAGCATCATCTGCCAGCATTTTCTCAATGTCCGGCACTCTCGTCAGCCTTTCGTAATACATTTCATAAAACCAAAATGTAAGTGCAGTCACAATTAAAACTGCAAGGGTGAAACCTAAGAATCCCTTGGCTAAAAGCAGTACAAGCCTGCCCTTTTTTTCTCTATTTTTCAAACTTATATCCCACCCCTCTTACGGTGATTATATGTACAGGTTTTTTCGGATTATCTTCGATTTTTTCACGAATGCGGGAAATATGTACCATTATGGTATTATCATCACTCTCAAAATATTCTCCGCAAACGTTTTCATACAGCTGAACTTTAGTGAAAATCCGACCCGGTGACTGCATCATAACATGAAGAATCTTATATTCCATAGGCGTAAGCGGAATCAGAGATCCGTTTTTCATCAAAGTGTGAGCAGACACATCTAACTGAAAATCCTTAACTTTGATGATATCATACGAAGTGCTTGTTCTTCTAATTAAGGCCTTAACCCTTGCCACAAGTTCAAGAGGATTAAAAGGTTTAGTCATATAGTCATCTGCACCGATATTCAGACCTAGAATCTTATCATAATCCTGATTCCGTGCGGAAAGAATTAAAATAGGCATCATAGTCTGTTCTCTCAGCTTTCGTGTAAGATCAAGACCGTTTAACTCCGGCATCATTATGTCTAAAATCGCCAGACTTGGATGGTGCAAGCTGACCATCTCCATAGCCTGCCGTCCGTTCTCTGCACAAATTACCTGAAAGCCCTCACTTTCAAGATAAAGCTTCACCACATCTCTTATATCTTCATCGTCTTCTGCAATTAAAATTTTCTGCATTTTAATACACCTTCCCCTTCCACATTTTCATCTTCAGTATATCACAATACACTTTGCTTTTCTCCTGTTTTTTGTTATAATTTGAATTGAATGTAATCAATAGCTTGGAGGTCAAACATCATGAATTCATCAACCAAATCGTCTATTTTCGCCTTTATAACCGTATTCCTATGGTCTTCAGCATTTCCTATCACTAAGATTGCCACTGAAGCCTTTAGTGCCAACACACTTGGACTTCTCCGATGCAGTCTGGCAGCAGTGATTTTGCTGGGAATAGGTGCGATTAACCACATTCATCTTCCTAAGAAAAAATCCCATATCCTGCTTTTCATATTGTCCGGCGGTCTGGGATTTACTCTATATATGATCTTTTTCAACTCAGGTATGCTGACGCTTTCTTCAGCCACTTCCAGCCTGATAATCGCAACAGTTCCAGTTTTAACTGCCATCGGAGCTTCCCGCATATATAAGGAACATATAAAGCCAATCGGCTGGATTGCCATAGGAGTTGCATTCTGCGGTGTTGCGGTTCTTTTGCTTGGTGATACCAGCAAGGGCGGTCTGTCTGGCGGAGTAGGCCTTTTCTGGACCATGGGGGCTGCTTTAGTATTTTGCTGCTACAATCTGATGAACAGAAAACTTTTATCTATGGGATATACTGCTGTAGAATGTGTCACATGGAGTATGGTCTGCGGCGCACTTTTGTTTTTCCCATTCCTGCCTAATGCTTTGGCGGAAGTCTCTGTTGCTCCACTAAATTCCATAATAGCGACCATTTATTTAGGTGCGATGCCAAGCGCAACAGCATATCTTCTCTGGAGTAATGCCATGTCGCTGGCAAAGAAGACAAGCGATGTGTCCAATTATCAATTTTTGACGCCTTTCCTCTCTACGGCTATGGGATTTATCATGCTTAATGAAGTTCCTTCACCTATGACTTTTGTTGGCGGAATTTTAATTATAATAAGCATCATCGTTTTCGGATTAAAAGGCAAGTAGCTGCAAGCCGTAATCCTAATACATAAAAAACCTAAATTTCGACAGGAAACGACTATTTATTTACATATTGTGAAGTTTTTATTTCCTTTTACCTCCAGTTAAGTTATTATGAAACTGCGGACAGGTTAGCCGTAAAATGACTTAGTCAAGTATGAGGAGGTAGTGAAATGGACATCACGAAATCAAACAATGAATCTATCGATATCATGGAAAAAAGTGAAAAAAAACAGCCAGATGCGCCCCATGCACCTGACTGCAATTGTAGTCTTTGCGGTAAACGTTATCACAACATAGCTTTTAAGTCAGGCTATGTATGCGAGGAATGCGTAGGTTATATTAAGAAGCTGACCTGATCGCAATACTGAGCAGCATATATGCTGCAACCACAAATAAATATATACATCAACAAACTATTACAGAAAACAAAATCGGAACGGGCAATCCACTCGAAAAATGCAATGCTTTGCTACGGTAACATTCTTACAGGTGTAAACGCAATTCGCCCGCTGCCTTCTCAAACTTTTTCAAAATTTTTCAGATCATGTTAAGACCTTATTTTTTTCGTGCTGCCTTCTTTTCGCGGGCGGCACGATTTTTTTCGACCCTCTTTTGATGAAGTTCACGATTTATTCTCTTCTTCGTTTTAGCTTTCATCACAGAGAATCCAAATCTGCCTATCGGTCTTCTCTTTACACCCAGATAATGACCGTGAGCATAAGCCAGCAGACCAAGCTCTTCGATAGGCATTTTTCCGTCTTCATCGAAGATATCTTCGTTTACATGAAGAGCAACTATCTCAGCCACAAACATGTCGTGGGAAGGATAGCGATGAACCTCCACAACCTTACATTCCAGATTTACCGGAGATTCTTCTATCATCGGGCAGGATACCTTTTCGCCGGCAACAGGTGTCAGTTTCATCTCTTTGAACTTGTCCACATCACGACCGGAACGAACGCCGCAATAATCAGTAGCAAATGCCATATCTTCAGTAGTCACATTGATTACGAACTCACCGCTCTCCTCAATGAGATGATGAGAATGTCTCGACTTTCGCACAGAAACATAAGTCATAGGCGGGTCAGAGTTGACAATACCTGTCCAGGCAATCGTGATTATATTCTTTTCATCTCCGCTGCCGCATGAAACCATGACAGCCGGAACCGGACTTAAAAGAGTTCCGGGATTTAAACTGCGTTTAGCCATTTAACCTTCTCACTTTCTAAAAATCTATTTTCTTACTTTATTCAATATCTGCTGGAATTCTTCAGGCAAAGGTCTCTCAAATTCCATATATTCACCAGTTCTCGGATGAACAAAGCCTAAAACCTTAGCATGAAGCATCTGACCGTCCTCAGTCAAGGGCTGCTTCTTCGGTCCATAGACCATGTCACCTACCAATGGATGACGAATATGCGCCATATGTACCCTTATCTGATGAGTACGCCCTGTCTCAAGTTTTGCCTCGATCAGAGTATACTTGCCGAATCTCTCTAAAACCTTCCAATGGGTAACAGCACGCTTGGAATTTTGGGTAGTTACTGCCATTCTCAGGCGATTCTTAGGATCACGACCGATAGGCGCATCTACGGTACCGGAATCCTTAGTAAGATTATCATAGACAAAAGCCTGATATCTTCTTGTTATGGAATGTTCCGCAAGCTGCGCAGACAAAGACTCGTGAGCCATATTGTTTTTAGCTATCATCAAAAGTCCGCTGGTATCCTTATCTATACGATGAACGATTCCAGGTCTTATGACGCCATTTATGGACGACAAACGGTCGCCGCAGTGATAAAGAATGGCATTTACAAGAGTTCCTGTGTAATTGCCCACTGCCGGGTGAACCACCATTCCGCGAGGCTTGTTGACTACTAAAACATCATCATCTTCATAAACTATGTCCAGCGGAATATCTTCTGGCTCTACCGACAAAATCTCTGGCTCCGGCATCTCCAGTTCCACAAGCTGTCCTGCACTCACCTTGTAATTCTTCGCAGTACAAGGCTTCCCATCCACAGTAACATTGCCCTTTTCAATCAGCTTCTGCAAATAACTGCGAGAACTTTCCGCCAGCAGCAAAGAAAGCACCCGGTCAATCCTGGTGCCTTTGCTTTCTTCATCGATAATAAATGTGTATTTTTCATCAGTCTTCATTCTGTTTGCTCCCTGTTTCGTCTCTATGATCAAAAAAGAAGATGTAAACTACTAAGAAGAAACAGCCTACACAGATTCCTATATCTGCCACATTGAACACAGGAAAATCGATAAGACAGAAGTTAAACATATCTGTCACATATCCCATCCAAAATCTATCGACTAAATTTCCGATTCCACCGGAAATAATCAAAATCAAGGACAGCAACAAGGTCCAGTGCTCATTGAGATGTTTCTCCATATACCAAATACCTACTGCAAGCGCTGCTAATGGAAGTACAGTTAAAAATACTGACATACCCTCAAAAAGATTAAATGCAGCACCTGTATTCTGCACATAGGTAAGCTTAAAAACATCTGGAATCAGCTTGATGGAATCTCCCACCTCCATATTGAGGCGTACAGCATACTTAACAACCTGATCCAGCAGAATGAGCCCATCAATCAATAAATAACGCATCTTTTTCATAGAATAACTTCTCTTTTCTACTATCGAATATGCACAGCAGTCTTCGTTAAATCGATTTCTGGAGCATCATGTCTTTCTACCTTATTGATTACGGCAGTCTTCTTTTCGACCGGATCTGCTACCACAGTCATCTGTTCCAATGCTTCGTCAGGAGCCTGTAAAAAATCTTTATCCAGCTCATCGAACCATCCGTCATTCATGGAATCCAGGCGATCCATTTCAAGTTCAAGCATCTGGCGGTACTTAGTGCGCAGATGCTCCACATTTCTGCGAAGTCTGTTTCCTTCATCAGTCAAACGGCTGATTGACTCCTTCGCTTCACGAGTGATAGATGCTGCTTCAAGCTCTGCGTCCTTCAGGATGACCTGCGCACGACGCTCTGCGCTTGCAGCGATATCATTCATTAAGGACTTAGCTGCCTCCAGAGTTTCATATACAGAGCTTTCTGTAGAAACATGGCGATCCACCTGATTCTGGGACTTCTCCAATTCCTTCTTCAGCTGACGGTTTTCCTTAATCAGTTTTTCCATATCAAGAATGATTAAATCCAGAAAATCATCGACTTCTTCTTCCTTATATCCTCTTACTGTTTTAGAAAATTCCTTATTTTCTATATCTGCTGGTGTAATCATTTTTATCCCCCTACTACAAAAGAATCTGAATCAGCACATTTCTCACAAACTGTATAAGCAAGAATGCGAGCAGTACAGAAAAGTCGAACATTCCCGTATTGATTCTGCTCAGAAGTGCTCTGCATGGAGCCACTATAGGCTCCGTTATGGAAATCGTAAGTTCATTCAACTTGCCTATAAATCCGTATGGATTCGGTCTAAACCAACTGAAGATACATCGAATCAGCAAAATCGTAGTCAGCAGATCTGCAAACCACAAAATTGCCTGTGCTAAAAGTAATCTCATAAATCCCCCTTATCTCCACGGACTCTTATTCGCTCCGAAATCGAAGCCGCCGCGATCTTCCTGACTTGCACTGATATCTACGCTTTCCGGTGCAAAAATGAAGATGTTGTTAGCAATTTTCTGCACGCTGCCATTTAATGCGTAAGTAGCACCGCTGAGAAAATCAAAAATCTTCTTAGCAGTTTCAGTTTCAATCTTCTCTAAATTGATAATGATAGGACGTCTGCCCTTAAGTCCATCTACCAGCTTAGGACATTCATCGAAACTCTTAGGCTCGATAAGTACCAGCTTAAATGCGTTAGTATTAGCCACAGAAATGCGACGTTCAATAGGAACTGCCTTAGAACCTTCAGACGGCTTGCTGAAGTCAGACGAAGACTTGCGAGCAGAACTTGCGAAGGAAGATTCTCTTACGCCTTCCTTGGCGATTTTTTCTTTAGCTGCCTGAATTTCTTCTTCAGTTACATTTTCCTCATCGATTTCTTCTATTCCGATAAACTTCTTTAAAGAATCAAAAGCACTCATAATATCCTCCCATTTTTACTTCTTAGAGTAGTCTCTGGCACCAAAGATAGATGTACCCACACGAATCAAGTTGGAACCTTCCTCGATTGCCACATGAAAATCACCAGACATTCCCATCGACAGATACTTAAAGTCCAGATGCGGATGGTCAATCTGGCCATACTCCTCATACTGCTTGCGAACCTCTGTAAAATACACACGCGCGTCCTCTGGATCTTCCTCAAAAGGTGCGATACACATAAGACCTCTAATACGCACATTTTCACAAGTATCCAGAATATCTTCAATCAACTTGCCGGTTTCTTCAGTCTTAATTCCGAATTTGCTCTCTTCCTCGGCAGAATTAACCTGAATCAAAATATCCATCGTAATTCCATGCTGCGCCGCACGCTTATCAATTTCCTGTGCCAGACGAAGAGAGTCCACAGAATGAATCATAGAAACCTTATCGATAATATACTTTACTTTATTAGTCTGTAAGTGACCGATTAAATGCCATCTTACCGGCTTAACACGGTCATACTTATCCATGATTTCCTGCACCTTATTCTCGCCAATATCGGTGATTCCGCAGTCAATCGCTTCATTGATTTCATCAACATCATGCAGTTTAGTCACCGCAACTAAAAGCACATCATCACCACTGCGGCCGCTTCTCTCAGCCGCCTCAGCCTTTAACTGCTGTATATGCTCAATATTTTCTCTGATTGACATTGCATTACCCCTCTTTCTTTTCTTCTTTTTCTTCACCCTGCGTAGCTTTCACATCTGGGCGTAATATTTCGAAATAGTTCTGAACAGTCTCCACTGCGACACCTTTTGCATCATAGAAGTAATTCTTTTCTACAACTGTGATATCACCTTCCTGATCCAGAATCTTAATCGGCGTAAAGTTATAATTTCCCAGCTTGTCCACCACATATACACCCTTCTGACCATCTTCCTCTACAATGCTGTCCGTTTCAAGGAAAATACCACTGGTGCTTGATGCGATTAAGGTACATTCCTTAATGCGATATTCTGAGAAATCCTCATAATGACGGTTGCACGATAAAATCATGCGAACAAGCCCGCCTTGCTCAGTCTTACTCTGAACAGCCATGGAAATCTGAGTTGACTTGGTCTTTCCTACCCCGTCCTTAAAATCCACTAAAACGCTGCCGCCTTCATCATATTTTTCGGCATCCGCCTTATCAATCCAACACGCAAGATACCACTTCTGATTATCTGCTATCTTAAAAATAGCATCGCCTGCTGCGGCTTCCTTAGAGGACATTTCAAGCATCGCACTTTCTTTAACCTGGTCCAGTGCCGATGCAGTAAGTTTATCTAAGCTGTCAGGTGTGTAAACAGTTTCAAGCCCATCATAATCATAGCTTACGATTCCCTTCATATCAGAATAGTATGCTGTATTACCTACATCTGCGATATGAGCTCCAGCACGCATCATGCGCCCTTCCTTCACCTCACGATTTACTGAGCCTCCAGCCCCAGCTGTATACACCTTCTCATTTCTAATGAAGAGACATGTGGTTTCATCTGTAACCTGTAATGTGTCATATTCTGCTGTATAAGTTTCTACAAATATATCTGATACCTGTGGAACAATATAAATTATCCCATAAAGCAGTGCTATAATTATCAAATATATTACAATAGTGCGTTTCGTACCCTTAGTTGTTCTCTTCTTACTCATACTAATTATTGTACCATGAACTACCCGTTTATGGCAACTATTCTCCAGCCAGAATTTTATCCAGAATTTTCTTTTCGTCCTTCTTCAGCTTTCTTTCTTCCTTCAGCCACTTTTCAAAAAGATCAGGTCTGTCATCTCGAGTTTTGCGAAGTGAATTCTCAAGCTGCCAGAGATAGATCAGCCTGTGATTTCCTCCGAAAAGCACTTCCGGTACTCCCATGCCTTCATACTCGCGAGGTTTCGTGTATTGATCGCATTCCAAAAGCCCAGAATATATGGATTCCTCTGTTGCAGACTCCTTAGTTCCAAGTACGCCAGGAATAAATCTGCTCACCGCATCGATTAAAACCATAGCAGGAAGTTCCCCACCTGTAAGGATATAGTCGCCGATGGAAACCTCCTCCATATCCCAATAATCCAGAACTCTCTGATCCACGCCTTCATAGTGACCGCAAAGGATTACCATCTCATCTTCCTCAGCCATTTTCTCTATCATTTCCTGATTGAGATGACATCCGCGAGGTGACATATAGAGAATTCTCTTTTTCTTAACTTCCTCCTCGGGTCCTAATGAACGCAATGCACCGAAAATTGGATCAGCCAGCATGACCATTCCAACGCCTCCCCCAAAAGGTGTATCATCAGCCTTGCTGTGCTTGTCGTTGCTGAAATCACGAATATTAATGCACTGAATATCTAAAATTCCTCTTTCCCCTGCTCTGCCCAGAATGCTGGTTTCCGTCACCGGTGCAAACATTTCCGGGAAAAGGCTCAGAACATGTATTTTCATCTCATCTACTCCCAGCCCTATTTCTGTGCTCCGTCACGAACTTCCAGAGCATCTTCGTCGATAAGCCCAGGAATCAGTTTTACGCTCACATACTTTTCTTCAATATTTACATCTGCAATGAAATCGCCCACAGCTGGAATGAGAGCTTCCTTACCGCTGGCAGTCTTCACCACATAAATATCCTGTGCGGAATTCTGCAAAACATCC
>CAZLJV010000011.1:0-24107 GCA_964559965.1 uncultured Oscillospiraceae bacterium
CGGCAGCGTCAGATGTGTATAAGAGACAGATTTTATATTACGCTTTTCATCAATAAGGCGTTTGGCTTGAAAATCTATCTTAGCACCATTGTTGAGCGCATATTTCAGATTCTGAATGTATTTTTTAACATCCATTTCACTCTCTATGCGTGATTTTGTTTTATCATCCAATTCCTCACCTCTATTATAAAAGTATCAATTGATACTTTTATAATACGCTCAAATTACTTCTTTGTCAATACTACACTTTTTTCCTTTACTCTTCCTCCGGCAGGTCCACCATAATTACATCATGGCCTACTGCGGGCAGGAATTTTTCTAAGATGTCCTTTGTTTTAATTCTAAGACTTGATGTGCTGACACATGGATGGCAGCCTGTTTCTTCGCTTTCAAAGATGGACTTGTCCATAACCAGCTGCACTCGCTTCTGATGGTCGTTCATTAGGCCAAGCACGGACACAGAACCCGGTTTAATATCTAAAAATTCTTCCATGAATTCAGGCGGTGCGAAGGACAGGCGACTGCAGCCAAGCTGCGCAGAAAGATATTTCGTCTTAAAGACTTTGTCCGCTTCGATCAGCAGCATATAGAAGTCTGTCTTCTGGCGGTTGCACAGAAACAGATTGCGGCAAATCGTTACTCCTAAAAGCTTATCTACTTCCGCACATGCTTCCATGGTGTTAGCTTCTTCGTGATCCACTCTCTGATATTCTATTCCTAATTCATCAAGAAGCTGGTATACTCTAATTTCTTTATCTAATCGACCTTCCATATTCTCAGGTCGTCCGTTTTCTAATATCATATTTTGCCTCCATTAGATACAGCAAACCCCTGTCAGGCTATGCCTAACAGGGGTTGAATATGCTATGTGCTAAATTGCTATGTGTATTACTTTACTGCCTTCTTTGCAGTTTCGCACAGCTGAGCGAATGCAGCTGCATCGTAGATAGCCATTTCGGACAGCATTTTTCTGTTGATTTCGATGCCGGACTTCTTCAGACCGTTCATCAGCTGGGAATAGCTGATATCGTTCATTCTTGCAGCAGCGTTGATTCTTGCGATCCACATCTGTCTGTACTGTCTCTTCTTCAGCTTTCTACCAGTATAAGCAGATCTCAGTGCTCTCATAACTGCAGGGTTAGCTGCCTTGAAAGTCTTGCTCTTGGAACCATAGTATCCCTTTGCTAACTTCAGAATCTTTTTATGTCTCTTGTGTGCGTTTACACCTTTCTTTACTCTTGCCATGTTTCTTACCTCCTAAAACTATACTATCTTGCCATGGAACGCAGCATTCTCTTCAGGTCTGCGCTGGTTAATACGGTAGCCTTTCTTAAGCCTCTCTTTCTCTTAGCGGCCTTCTTAGTAAGAATGTGGCTCTTGTATGCCTTATTTCTCTTGATTTTACCGGAACCGGTTAATTTCAGTCTCTTGCATGCTCCTCTGTGGGACTTCATCTTATTCTTTGCCATGATGATTTTTCCTCCTATGTTAAATCTGGATTGTTTGTAACTTATTTGTCGGATTTAGGGCCGAGAACCATAGTCAGGCTTCTGCCTTCAAATAAAGGCTTCTTTTCTACGACGCCGACTTCGGATACTACCTGAGCAAAAGTTTCCATTACATGCATACCCTTGTCCTTGTAGTCCTTTTCTCTACCTCTGAATCTCAGGCTTACTTTAACCTTGTCGCCATCCTTAAGGAATTTCGACGCAGTGTTTGCTTTTACGTTGATGTCATGTTCTTCAATGAACGTGCTCAGACGAATTTCCTTAACCTGAGTAGTTTTCTGCTTTTTCTTCGCTTCTTTTTCTTTCTTCTGAAGATCATAGCGATACTTACCGTAGTCAAGAATCTTGCAAACCGGCGGTTTCGCATTTGGTGAAATGTTCACCAGGTCCAGCTTCTTTTCGCCAGCCAGATCCATGGCTTTTTCGATTGGCATAACACCCAGCATTGTGCCGTCTGTGTCAATAACTCTAACTTCCTTATCACGAATCTCTTCGTTGATCAGATTTTCCTTACTAATGGCCGTACACCTCCTAAAGATTTACTGCCGGGAGTCCCGATGCAGTTTCCTGAATAAAAATAGCGGATACTAAAGAGTATCCGCATAAAACTACACGCAAAGCGTGCTGTTCTCAACATATCAACCTGTGCCAGCGACGTAGGCTCCACAGGTGAGAAGCGGATAACTTCTTCTTCGTTACCTTAATACTATACCACTTCTGTACCTCTATGTCAAGCAAAAAAACAATATTTTCAGTATTTTCACCGTTGACTGAATGAAGCTTCAAATGTAAAATCAACATATAGGTTTGACGATAGTCAGCCTGGGGAGTAAATATTTTGCGAGGAGGGGTAAAATAGAAAATGGCAAACAATACAAAGACTATGATTTTTCAGGCATATGTCTACTTAATGACTACGAAACAAATCGAAAAAATTACCGTAAAAGATGTAGCGAATCAGTGTGGCATTACGCGCCAGACTTTTTACTACCATTTTCAGGATTTGTTAGATGTAATTGAATGGGGATTTTGTCAGGGGACGGAGAATACACTTCAGAAGTGCCTTGAGGCCGAGACTATAAAGGAGGCGCTGCATACACTTCTTGAGCAATCGGCTTCGCGTCGCCCTTTCGGCAAGCGTCTGTTAAACTCGCAGAAGCGTACTCAAATTTGTAGTATGGTTCTGGAGGCCATTCAGAAGTGGCTTTTCGTTATGTTCAAAGATCGGAATGAAAATACAGATTATTCAGTTGATGAGCTGGATTTCGCTCTTCATTTTTATGCATATGCTATTGCAGGCTGCGTTTATGATGTGATTTTGAATGAGAATGCGGACTTGGAGTCAATCGCTTCTCAAATCGCCATGCTTATCGAGCCGCTCGCAGCCAAGTATAGCTCTATTCCGATAATGTGATGATGTGCTTCAGATTGTAATGTTCTTTTTTGTTCGTTCGGCCAGCTTTTTTCGGAACAGGTGTTTACTTTTATGTTTCGGTGTGCTAAAATGGATACATGGCAGGTATAATTCAGCTTAGAATTGGAGATTTTAGTATGGATAAATTAAAAGAACGAGAAAGAAAAATTTTAGAATATATGAAGTCGGAAATTAAGACTAAGGGTTACCCACCTACAGTTCGTGAAATTTGTACTGCAGTTGGAATCAAGTCTACTTCCACAGCTCATAAGGATATTGAGAGCTTAGTTCGCCAGGGTTTCCTGAAAAAAGACCCTTCCAAGCCGAGAGCACTTATGGTTGTCGAAAAAAAAGAAGAATCAGAAACAGCTTCTGCTGCTGAGTCTGCATCAGACTCAGTCGTAGAAGAACGCGATGATATCGTAGATATTCCTGTGGTCGGCCGTGTGGCTGCTGGCACACCTATTTTAGCTGAGCAGAATATTGAAGACAGTTTTCCTGTTCCTGCTCGTTACGCTGCAGGTGGCACCAGCTATATGCTCCGAGTACGCGGCGACAGTATGATTGAAGCCGGAATTTTTGATGGGGATTTAATTCTCGTTCAGCAGCAGGAAACTGCCCGCAATGGTGAGATTGTAGTCGCAATGATAGATGGTTTCGAAAGTGAAGCTACGGTTAAGACATTTTACCGTGAGAGCGATCACATCCGCCTGCAGCCTGAGAATCCTACAATGAGCCCGATTATCGTTAAGGACGTTAAGATTCTCGGAAAAGTAAAGGGAGTCTTCCGTTATTTCAGTTAGAAAATCTAATGTTTTTCACGGAGGTTTATATTATGAATACTTTGAAGAAAAACTTTTCTAAATTCGCTACATCGCTTATTTACATTGCGTTGGGCTGTGCATTGATTTTTAAGCCTGCTTTAGTCGAAAACGCATTTAGCACCCTTCTGGCTGCTGCTGCGATTTTGATCGGTATTCTGAAATTAGTCGGATACCTGTTTACTAATGTTCAGGCTCGTATCGCAGATGATACAAACGGTTTCGCAATCGGATCCAGTTTGATTCTGTTAGGTCTTTTCGTAATGATGGACAGCACCATGTTCATCATGTTAGTTCCTTTTGTTTTAGGTTTCATGATTGCTTTCAAGGGAATCGAAGGCATTCAGAACCTTCTCAACTTGCAGAAACTGGGCGTACCTATGGCGAAAGGATATCTGATTGCATCTATTGTGATTGCTCTTTTCGGCATTCTGGTTATGTTGAATCCGTTCTCCACGAGAAGAATCTTATTCTCTCTTCTTGGTATAGGTCTTTTAGTCAGCGGACTTTTCGATCTGATTGCCGATGCATTTTTTACATGCAAGATAAAGACACCGACATCAGAATCATCTGCATCTGATGATAACAAATAGAATGGCAAACGAATAAATGTACGAATAAATTCGAACTCCGAAGCTACCCCGAAACTAAATGGTGTAGTTTCGGAGTTCTTTTATTACTTTTTCTAAGGCTTGTGACGGCCATTTGTCTTTTCTTCGCAGCAGCTGCCCCCATATTTCAACCGATACTTCTGGCACATCTAAAATCGCAATCTTGTCTGCATCCGGATGACTTTTCACGACGAAATCCGGCAGATACGAAAGTCCCGTCCCCGATGCAACTAAATTGCATATAAGCGTAGTATTTCCGCTTATCAATGCCGGACTGATTTTTTTCGATGCTTTAGCCAAGCTCTCATCTAAGAGCCTTCGGTAGCTCATTCCCTTCTCCGTCAAAAGGAAACTTTCCTTTTCAATTTCTTCTAAAGAAATTGGTCGCTTTGCTGCGGCCAGCCTGTGATTTTTATCTGCGATAAAATGAGCTTCCAGCCTCTGCTCGTGAAGCATTTCATATGACATATCGTAAATATGGGAATCCAATGTGTATACTAAGTCTACTTGATTCTGATTGAGAAGGCGGAACATTTCCTCCGTTCCTGCAGGAATGATTTCTAAGGTGATGTCGGGATATTTTTCATGGAGATGCGGAAAAATCTCACCAATCATAACATGACACAAGGAATCCGATGTGGCAAGTCTCACAGTTCCCGACACTTTTTCAGCGTGAACATCTGCATGAAATCCCATGAGAAGCCCATTAATTTCGTGGGCTGCCTTCAAGAACTGTTCACCTTCCTCAGTCATTGAAACCGTATGGTTTATTCTCTCCAGCAGTCTTACACCCAGCTCGTCCTCAAGCTGCTTTATCTGAAAAGAAACTGTCGACTGTGAATAACCCAGTTTTTCAGCAGCCTTAGTGAAGCTACCCATCTCTGCCACCTGTATGAATGTAGAAATATTCTTTATATCCATTACTAACCTTCCTCTCAATCTATATTTTCGATGCTTACTATCTTTATTATCTATTTTACAAATGCAATGTCAAGCGATATAATCATATTAAGAATTTTCAGAAAATTCCGCACATGTAGTATACTGGGTGTATATTAGACGGAACTGAATAGAAAAAAGGAGGACGCTTCCAGTGCAACTATTATACTTTGTTTACAACTTATTATGGGGTGACTTAGTCACAATTCCTCTTCCTGGCGGAAACAGCTTAGGACTTTCATTATTAGTCCTTATCTTAGTACCTGCGGGAATCTATTTCACAATTAGAACTCGACTGTTACCAGTTCGACTGTTCAAAGACATGATTGCCGTTACCTTAAAGAAGAGTAACACAGAAGCTGGCAGCATCTCTGGTTTCCAGTCCTTAATCGTTTCAACTGCAACTCGTGTCGGCATGGGTAATCTGGCTGGCGTAGTTGCTGCTATATCAGCTGGTGGTGCTGGTGCTGTATTCTGGATGTGGGTTACTGCACTTCTCGGTGCATCTACTTCCTTTGCCGAATCAGTACTTGCACAGAAATACCGCGAGCCCGACCCACTTTATGGCGGTTACCGCGGTGGTCCAGCTCAGTACATTCACGCATTTTTCTCCAGAGGAAAATCTGCTAAGAAAAAAAGTGTTATCGCAATCCTGTTTGCTCTCTCCGGTCTGCTTTGCTGGGGCGGAATCAGCCAGGTAATCGGTAATTCAGTAGCAGAATCCATGGAAAATGCTTTCTCAATTCCACCTGTTGCAACTGCCATCTTCTTAGTCGCAGTCAGCGCAGTTGTAGTTCTGAGAAAAAATACTACTGTTAGAGTTTTAGACATTATCGTTCCTATTATGGCAGGCTGCTTCTTCTTCGTGACCATTTTCATCATTCTGAAGAATATCACACTGCTGCCAACAGTTTTAGGAAATATTTTCGCCGAAGCTTTCGGAATTCGTCAGGTTGTCGCTGGTGGTTTTGGTGCAGTTCTCATGAACGGTGTTAAGAGAGGTTTATTCTCCAACGAAGCAGGTAGCGGTTCCGCACCTTGTGCAGCAGCTGCAGCAGACGGAAACAGCCCTGCAGAAGTAGGTATACTTCAGGCTTTCGGCGTAATCATCGACACAATCATCATCTGCACTTGCTCCGCATTCATCATGTTGTTAGCACCTGCTGATATTATCGACGGCCTTTCTGGAATGGACTTACTGCAGACATCTATGGAATATCATATCGGTACATTCGGTGTTGTTTTCATCGCAATCACACTGCTCCTGTTCTGTTTTTCCACATTCCTCGGCATTTTATACTATGCTCGTTCTAATGTTGCTTATGTCTTCGGTGACAACTGGACAAGCCAGACTATCTACAAAATCTTCTGTCTGATTATGCTTGGCATCGGCTGTGTTGCAACTTACACCTTCGTATGGGACTTAGGAGATGTGGGAATCGGTCTTATGACTGTATTCAACATGATTGCTCTGATTCCTATGGCTGGGGAAGCTATGGCAGAATTAAAGAAATATGAAGAAGAAAAGAAGGCTCTCAAGAATAAGAGCAAGTAATAAATAGCAAATACAAAATAGCGCAAACACAAAGAGGATGCGAACTCGCTGGTTTCCAAGCAAGTTCTGCATCCTCTTTTTTTACAATAGATAAGTTGCAATATATCGCAAATTCACGTACTACTTACCAGATACCGGCAGCAGACCGATTTCGCAGCTGATGTTAATAAGGCCATCGGACTTGCGAGTAGTTCTGAACAGATAACGGAATTCGTGGTTTGCACCCTCCCTCGGAGCCTTTTTAGGAGACATGAAGATTTCGATAGTATCGCCTAACACAGCCTCTTTATTAAAGTGTATACGCAGCGTAGATACACGATGAGTTCCTGCCTCTAATTCGGGAATTCTGTCGCAGAGATAATCCACATAATAAGTATTGTTCATATGGCCGTTGCAGTCAGCATCTGTGTACATTACGCGTTGCTCCCCTGCCAAAATCAGCTCTGCTTCCTCTTCCTTAGTAAATTTCAGTTTACCCGGCACAACTTCCAAATATTCGTCATGGGTGTAGCAACTCATATCTACATCATCAATCGTCAAAATCTTTCGGTCCTCAACACCTACTAAGCTCCACTGCGAAGATATGAGAACAGCAATATTTTCTTTACCTTCATTCTTATCCGCAGGCCACATTGCATAATTACGCAAAAAAGTCGCACGGCGGCTTGGACACGGCCATGTTCTGCTTGTAACCTCGTCCTTGTAGCTCAGCTCCTGTCTGATGTCCATATCCAGTCGACTAAGCATAAATGCCTTGCCCTGATCGAACAGTTCCATATATGTTGCACCTTCCGATGCCATCTGGCCCTCGCCACAGTCCTGAGTTTCCTGCAAAATCCCCGAAGGCTTAGCTATCTTGTTCTTATCGCAATCATGCGTTCTAAATCTGTAATTTTGCTGATACATAAAATTTTCCCCCTTTTCACATACTCTATTTAATACTCTTTTTTTCACTATCATTTGAACCGTCGATTAATCCGATCACACCCCAGCAAACAGCCATCACCGGACGATGAAGGAGAGCCAGGAAGGCTGAGATTTTGCGGAGAAGCCAAAGGAATATCTTGTATGAACCTTCAACAACAAAATCGTATGCCCAAATGACCGGCTTGGTCGTAAATACTACTACGCACAGCGATGCCAGGCCGAAAATCATCAGATAGTATACAAACCAGTTGTCCGGCAGGATACCAAAGTCAATTCCGTGGACTTTGACAAGGTAACGGACTATCAGATGCAAGATATAGACAGGCATTGTATTCATACCCACATATGCGACATAGTTCTTTTTGCTTGGCAAAATATTCAGCATCAGCACTATCCAGCCGCATGCCAGACAGAAAATGATAATTCGGCCGATGATGTCCCAGTACCAGGTAACGCCAAGGTCACAGGCCGGGCTTTTTAGCAGGTAGTAGCCAACCGGCAATTGTTTCACACAGAATGCCAGCACGCATGATGCTGCCATTAGTACAATTCCTAAAATCCAGCAGTGGATTTTTTTCAGTGAACGCAGTCTGGCTAAGGTTTCTTTATCGCAGTAGTAGCCCAAAAGGAAGAACGGAAAATATGATACCATTCTGCCTAAGGCGAATTTATCGGCAAGGAACGGAACCTGACCTGCGAACAGGTATACCAGAAGGCTGATTTCCATGAAATATGGAATTTTGATGTAGTCCTTCAGGAAGAACCTGTAGAAGAATAGGGCAAACAGGTACCAGAGTGCAAATGGCGGAATGTCCCAATAAAGGTTGGCGCCGCCTAAAATCAGGTAGCGCACGCAGTAGAAAAATGGAATTCCTATGAGATAAGGCCACATGAAGGTGTGGAATGCCGTTTCTCTGGCACGGTCTGGTTTTTTACTGAAATATCCTGATAAAAATACGAATGCTTGCATTACAAACACGTTTATAGTTATGTAAATGACGCCGCTCAGTGAAGCCTGCGAAAAGTGTCCCGCCACTCTGGTAAAGTGGGAAATCGGGATTGACCACATCAAAAGCCCTCTGAAGGTGTCAAACATATAGTCTCTTTGTTTTAACTCTCCCATTAACTTAAATCCTCTCTTTTTATACAGCACGGTCCGAGGCACGCACAGCTGTGCACATGCACCGCCAGCACCGCAGCAGCCTGCATGCCTACTTAGCCCAGCCCTTTACGGCACCTATCGCCTTAGACCAGCCATCAAGCAGCTCCGCACGCTTTTCGCCGTCCATCTGCGGCTGGAAAGTACGGTCAATCTGCCAATTTTCAAGCACATCTTCCTTGCTCTTCCAGTATCCCACAGCAAGGCCAGCTAAGTAAGCTGCACCTAATGAAGTGGTCTCTATACATTTAGGACGCATTACCTGACAATCCAAAATATCAGCCTGGAACTCCATCAGGAAGTTGTTAGCCGCAGCACCACCGTCAACCTTCAGTGCAACCAAAGGTTCACCTAAATCCTCGACCATGGCATGAATCAAATCATTAGTCTGATAAGCCATGGACTCGATAGCCGCACGTACCAGATGATTCTTGTTTGCACCACGAGTAATTCCGAGGACAGCACCACGAGCATACGGATCCCAATAAGGAGCGCCCAGTCCTACAAAAGCAGGCACAACATAAAGTCCGCAGCTGTCCTCAACCTGACGAGCCATAGCCTCAGACTGAGAAGCATGCTCCATTATATTTATTTCATCACGAAGCCACTGCAAAACAGCTCCGCAAACGAACACTGAACCCTCCAATGCGTAGTTTACCTTTCCATCTAAGCCCCACGCAATGGTAGTCACAAGTCCATTGTTAGAAAATACCGGCTTTTCCCCTGTATTTATAAGCAGAAAAGCACCTGTCCCATAAGTATTCTTCGCCTCGCCAGCGTGGAAGCAAGTCTGACCGAACAATGCCGACTGCTGGTCACCCGCCGCACCTGAGATTTTGATAGGTCCTCCAAAGATTGTTGGCAGCGTTTCGCCGTAAACACAGCTCGAAGGCATAGGTTTAGGCAGCATGGACTTAGGAATATCTAAAAGCTCAAGAAGTTCATCGTCCCATTCCAGCGTATTAATGTTAAACATCATGGTTCTCGATGCGTTGGAATAATCCGTCACATGGACTTTGCCGCCAGTCAGCTTCCAAATCAGCCAAGTCTCGATAGTACCAAAGAGCAAACGCCCTTCTTCAGCTTTCTTGCGCGCCCCAGGCACATTCTCCAAAATCCAGCGCAGCTTAGTTCCGCTGAAATATGCGTCTATCAAGAGTCCTGTTTTCTTTCGAACCATATCGCTGTAACCTTCAGCCTTCAGCTGTCACAATACTCAGCCGTTCTGCGGCACTGCCACACAATAGCATTTGCAATAGGTTCGCCAGTTTCCTTATCCCAAACCACCGTAGTCTCACGCTGATTTGTAATCCCAATTGCCTCAATATTTTCGTACGTACAATTTATCTTCAAAAGCGCTTCCTGCGCCACGCCCATCTGAGTCGACCAAATTTCCATTGCATCATGCTCAACCCAGCCGTCTCCCGGATAAATCTGCGTGAACTCCTTCTGCGCCACACTAATCATTTCGCCCTTTTTATCATAAATGATGCAGCGGGAGCTGGTCGTTCCCTGATCCAATGCCATAATGTACTTCTTCATCTTTTCCTCTGTCTCCTCGCTCTCACGGTTATTATAAAAAAATTGCTATGATCTCGTTTGCGATGTCCATTCCTTGCCGGCTAATCCATATTCGCTCGCCGTCTTCCCCGGCATCGCCCTGAGCAACATACTGGTCGAACTGGCTCTTTCTGTCTGCGAATGCAGCCCAGAACTCTCTGCCGAATTTCTCCGCAAAATCTGCCTTCTCCACACCTTTCACCAGTCTCAGGGCTGTGAACATGTAGTCGGTTACGCTGTCCTCCCAGCTATTCTCCTGACTCCATTCTGCCCACGGCGGAGTGGAGGCTATAGCTTGGTCGGCTACTGCGTCTGGTTCTGCGCCCAGTACCGCTTCAATATAGCTTGCAGCATTTGCTTCATTAGAGAATCGCCTATTTGCAATGAACGAATGCGCAGCAGCACCTATGCCGATGTAGTCCTCTAAACTCCAATATTTCAGATTATGACGGCACTGATATCCAGCTTTCGCAGCGTTGGAAATCTCATAGTGCTCATACCCGGCCTTGTCTAAAGTCTCAAGCATCCAGTGATACATCTTGCGATCTTCTTCAGGTGCAGTTTCATTTAGAAGTCCGCCCGCAAGTCTGCGATAAAACTCCGTCCCCTCAGCCACCTCTAAGCTGTAAAAGGAAAGGTGCTCCGGTTCCATATCCAGAACCTTTCGCACCGTATCTGTCCATATTTCCATGTTCTGTCCGGGAACGCCAAACATCACATCTAAATTTATATTATCGAAGCCGGCCTTGCGAGCCAGCTTCACATTATCTATTACATCTTCCGGCTTGTGCGCCCTTCCCATGATTTTCAAAATGGTCGGATCCATAGACTGAACGCCAAGGCTAAGCCTGTTAATCCCTGTACTCCTGTAGGCAGATAATTTTTTCTCAGTCAATGTAGCAGGATTGCATTCCATGCTGATTTCAGCATCTTTGGCAACAGAAAAATTGTCAAATACTGCGGAAATTATTCTCTCAGTATGCTCTGCCTCCAAAATGCTCGGCGTACCGCCTCCGAGAAAAACAGTATCCACCTGCCAGTTCTGCTGACTCTGCTGGTTCGCAAGCCCCTGCCTGCCGCCAAACCATTCTATTTCACGACAGATGGCGTCGACATATTTTGCTCGGAAATCAGATGAAGTCCCAGCCTCCGAATAAAAATCGCAGTAGTGACATTTCTGCAGGCAGAATGGGATGTGGATGTATAATCCTTTATTTGTTTTCATCGTACTTCAATACAGCGGTAAATGCTTCCTGCGGCACTTCTACTGTACCGAACTGACGCATACGCTTCTTACCTTCCTTCTGCTTTTCCAGCAGCTTCTTCTTTCTGGAAATGTCGCCGCCGTAGCACTTGGCGATTACGTCCTTACGGTAAGCCTTTACAGTCTCACGCGCGATAACCTTCTGACCGATAGCCGCCTGAATAGGAACTTCGAACTGGTGCATAGGAATGATTTCCTTCAGCTTCTGGCATACGAAACGGCCACGGTTATATGCCTTGGATTCATGTACAATCATGGAGAATGCGTCCACTAAATCCTTGTTCAGCAGTACGTCCAGCTTAACCAGATTGGACTTCTGATAGCGAATGAATTCGTAGTCTAAGGAGCCGTAGCCACGAGTCTTCGACTTCAGCGCATCGAAGAAGTCGTAGATAACTTCGTTAAGCGGCATTTCGTAGTGCAGCTGCACTCGAGTTTCTGTAATATATTCCATGTGAATCATAGTACCTCTGCGCTCCTGGCAAAGCTCCATGATAGCACCTACATATTCCTTAGGTATCATAATGTCTGCCTTTACAATCGGCTCTTCAATGTGGTCTATAAGAGTCAGGTCCGGCAGATTTGTAGGATTCTGAATCATCTCTTCAGTTCCGTCATTCATGATAACCTTGTATACTACGCTCGGCGATGTGGTAATTACAGCAAGACCGAATTCTCTTTCTAATCTTTCAACGATGATTTCCATGTGGAGCAGTCCCAAGAAACCGCAACGGAAACCAAAGCCCAGAGCCTGTGAAGTTTCCGGTTCGAAAAGGAAAGCAGCATCGTTTACCTGCAGTTTTTCCAGCGCATCTTTTACGCTTTCATACTTTTCACCTTCCGCAGGATAAATACCGCAGTATACCATGGACTGAACCTTCTTGTAGCCTGGCAGCGGTTCTGCAGTCGGATCCTTATCCAAAGTGATGGTATCACCTACACGAGCGTCAGCAACCTGCTTGATGGAAGCACAGATATATCCTACTTCACCAGCACGCAGTGCTCTTGTTGGAACATGACCTGGTGCCATGATACCAACTTCAGTAACTTCGTACTTTTTCTTTGTATTCATCAGGCGAATAGTGTCGCCCACCTTAACTTCACCGTCGATAACTCTCGTATAGATAACTACACCCTTATAGTTGTCGTATACAGAGTCGAAAATCAGCGCCTTCAGCTTTCCGTTTGGATCACCGGACGGTGCAGGAATGTGCTTAACTACCTCTTCAAGCAGATTTTCGATACCGATGCCGTCCTTAGCAGACACAAGCGGTGCGTCCTGTGCGTCGATACCAATCATCTCCTCGATTTCGTCCTTAGTTTCCTGCGGACGAGAGCTTGCTAAGTCTATCTTATTGAGGCATGGCAAAATCTCCAGATTTTCCTCTAATGCCAGATATACGTTTGCCATCGTCTGGGCTTCTACGCCCTGAGTAGAGTCTACAACCAGTACAGCGCCTTCGCAAGCTGCCAGGCTTCGTGATACCTCATAGGTAAAGTCCACATGACCCGGTGTGTCGATTAAGTTCAAAATATATTCATTTCCGTCTTCAGACTGGAATACTAAGCGAGTTGTCTGCAGCTTAATTGTAATGCCTCTTTCTCGCTCCAAGTCCATGTTGTCCAGGAACTGTTCTTTCATGTCACGCTGGGCAACCAGACCGGTCTTTTCGATAATACGGTCGGCCAGGGTAGATTTCCCGTGGTCAATATGTGCAATAATGCTGAAATTTCTTATATACTTCTGATAGTCCATCGTTTACCTCTCGTAAAAATTGTTTGCCTTTATGCCCAAAAATGGGCGTACTTCTCTAACATTATATTTTACCCCAAATCCACAGTTTTTTCAACGATTAATTGTAGATGAGTATATATAGAATCATTTTGTATATTGTGGTAAAATGAAACTATATTGCTACCCAAATGTCAAGGAGGAAATCAACATGAAAAAGAAGATTTTGCTCACGCTGCTAACACTTATTGCAGCATTAATGCTCAGCACCACAGCTGTTTTTGCAGCCCAAATTACCGATGGAACCTACTATATTAAACAAGGTGACAAAAGCGTAAATGTATACATCGAACATCTTAGTGAAGCAAAGAACAATACTAAGGTCAATATGTATACAAGCAATGACAGCAGTGCTAATCAGAAATTCATCTTTACCAATCAAGAAGACGGAACCTACTTGATTACAGTAGCCGACAGACAAAAGCTTACCTTAAATGTGAAAGCGGTTAAAAAGGACACCTCTATAATCACATACTCCAAAGGAAGCAGCTCTAACAAGTATTTTTTAGTAGAAGAAGCTAAAGAATCCGGTTATTACACCCTCCGCATGAAGGACGATCCTTCTTTAGCATTGACAGCAACAGGCGATAAGGGACTGACATTGCGTGAATTCACAGGCGATGCTAACCAGCAGTTCTATATTCATAAAGAAGGGACTAAGGCTCCTGCACTGACTAAACCTGTATATGAGTTTGCTGATGCACTGTTGGAAGATGGAACTTACTATATCAAGCAAGGCAATACCAGTATCAATGTGGATATCGATGAAATCAGCTCTGCGAAAAATAATACCGTAATCAATATGATTTCAAGCAACGATCTCAGCGACAATCAGAAATTCAAACTAACTCGTCAGGACGATGGTAGTTTCTTAATTACAGTATCTAAAAGAAGTAATCTGTCCTTAAATGTGAAGGAACTAAAAAAGAACACAACTATAGTGACATACAAAGAGTCCTCTTCATATAACAAGTATTGCTTAATCGAAGAAACTGCTACAGCCGGATTTTTCACCATCCGTATGCAGGACGATCCTTCCCTGGCTTTAACAGCAGCCGGTGATAATGGATTAACATTAGCAAAATTCACAGGCGATGCTAACCAGCAATTCTATTTCCAGGCCGAAGGAGATAAGGCACCTGTTTCCACAACACCATCAGATAGTACATACAATATCAAGCTCGATGTACCTAAACTCTCCACTCAGGACTCACGCTGGAAAAATTACAAATACAGCGGAAAAGCCACTATTAAAAAGTACGGCTGCCTCTTAGTAAGTGCTACAGCCGCACTGAGCTGTGTGGACGACAAGAATTATCGCCCAGATACGCTGTCGAAGAAATTCAAGTTCTCCGACGGAAATATGAGTTGGAGTTCTAAATGGGGTAAGACTCGCTTTAAGAGTAATGTGAAGTACTCTCTAAAAACTGTCTGCAAGCAGTTGGAAGAAGGTAAACCGGTTCTTATTCATGGGTACAGCAAAAAACTGGTTACAATTAAGAGTTAGCCCAATTTTAATTAAATCTAATTAAAACTTATCATCTCGACGGAGGCAGTTATGTCTCCGCCGTAGCTTGTTACGCTGCGGCAGTGCTGATCCACCTCTAAGATTGCCACCGTCGCCATAAAAAAAAGAAGAAAAATCAGGATGCTTTCTCCGAAATTACGCATGTAGCTCACCTGCCTTTTTCTTCTTATTCTTTGTTAATATTTCGCAATTTATGCACTCAGCTGCATTTCGCAATGCAGGCCGGCTGCACTCTACCAGCCTACAGACTTAGTAGCACTGCATCTATTCAGTAGCTTTTCCCACTGCTCATCTACATGCATCTGTGCAGACTCAATCATCCACTCATTTCCCGGCGCAAACATGTGCTTAAATCTGTTTTGACGCTCCAGAAAACGCTCAACCGGCAAAATCTTAGAAGGTTCATAAGTCAGTCTCCACTGCCCGTCTGCAACCTCATACAGCGGCCAGATGCACGTATCTACAGCTAGCTTGCACATCTCAGCTAAATCGGACATATCATATCCCCATCCTCTCGGACAAGGTGACAGCACATTAAGGAAGCAAGGTCCTTCTGTGTAGATTGCACGCTTCGCCTTCATATGAATGTCGCTGAAATCACCCATCATGGTAGTCTGTGCCACATAAGGCACACCGTGAGAAGCGATTATCTCAGTGAGATTCTTTTTATTTTGTTTTTTGCCATAAGATGCGCTGCCGACAGGAGATGTGGTGGCGTTGGCAAATCGAGGCGTAGACGAGGAACGCTGCGTCCCAGTGTTCATGTATGCTTCATTATCATAGCACACATAAACCATGTCGTGACCTCGTTCCATCGCACCGGACAGGGACTGGAATCCTATATCATAAGTCCCTCCGTCCCCGCCGAAGCAGATGAATTTATATGTATCGTCAATTTTCCCCTTTTTCTTCAAAACATTATATGCCGCCTCTACACCGCCAGTCATAGCAGCTGCATTCTCGAAAGCGCTGTGCACATAGCTGTCCTCATATGCAGTATATGGATACATAAACGATGATACTTCTAAGCAGCCTGTGGCGTTAGATATAACGGCTTTATCTTCTGGTTCAAGTGCACGAAGCACTGCATTTACTGCCACTGCTGACCCGCACCCTGCGCAAAGTCTGTGTCCCGAGGCGAAACGGCCTTCATGGTCCAGTTCTTTCTTCAAACTATATCTCATTGCTTATACGCCTCCTATTCTTCCCTAACTCCAATATGGCGATATACTTCGCCAACCTTACCTGTATTTATCATCTCAAACAGTTCACCGAAAATCTGCTCAAAAGTTCCAATAGTCACATCTCGTCCGCCAAGGCCATATACATAGTTTACAGCCATCGGTCTATTGGGAAGATCATAAAGTGCACTTCGTGTTTCTGCAAACAGAGGTCCACCTGCTGCAGAGAAGCCTTCGCACTTATCCATAACTGCGACTGCCTTTACGCCGGACAGTGCTTCTGCCAGCTCTTCCATAGGGAAAGGTCTGAACACACGAATCTTAATAAGGCCAACCTTATGTCCCTCTTCACGAAGTTTATCTACAGCAGCCTTGCCTGTACCGGCTGAAGAGCCAATTACAACTACAGCTGCCTCGGCATCTTCCATGCGATATTCTTCAAACAAACCATACTTGCGGCCGCTTATTTTTTCGAATTCAGCTGCAACCTCTAAGATTCTCCCCTTAGCATCTTTCATGGCTTCTGCCTGTGCCTTTTTCATTTCCATATAGTATGGTGATGTACCATACGGTCCAACAGCTAAAGGCTCATCAGCATTTAATAGGAAATGGTCTGGCTGATATTCACCTACGAATTCTTTGACCTTTTCCGTTTCCAATAATGTTATATTCTGTACAGCGTGGCTTGTTATGAAGCCGTCCTGACATATCATCACCGGAAGTCTGAGAGGTTCACCAATCTGCATTGCCTGTAAATAGTTGTCATATGCTTCCTGATTATCTTCCGCGTAAATCTGAATCCAGCCGGAGTCACGGCAACCCATGGAGTCGGAGTGGTCGTTGTTAATATTTATAGGACCGGTCAAAGCACGATTTACGACAGCCAGCGTGATTGGCAGTCTGCTGGAGGCAGCTACATATAGAAGTTCCCACATAAAAGCAAGGCCTGCAGATGATGTTGCTGTTACTGCACGAGCGCCTGCAGCGCTAGCTCCGATACATACTGACATGGCAGAGTGTTCGGATTCTACTGCTACGAACTCGGTATCCACCTTTCCATCAGCTATATACTTACTGAAATACTGCGGGATTTCAGTGGAAGGTGTGATTGGAAATGCGCCCATCACATCAGGATTTATCTGCATCATCGCATATGCTACGGCTTCGTTGCCGCTCATTCTTTCTCTGATAGCCATTTACTTTTCCTCCAGTTCCATAGTGATTGCCCCGAACGGACAGACTTTAGCACACACACCGCAGCCCTTGCAATAGAAAAGGTCTGTTTCGCCACGCTTGCCTTCTTTTACAGGAATGCATACATCTGGGCAGAAAGGAACGCAAAGCATGCAGTGCTTACATTTTTCCATATTTATTACCGGTGTCAGCACTCTCCACTCGCCTGTGTTCACTAAGCGAGATGTGGCAGGTTCATAAATCTCTGCACCGCAGGTAAGCTCTTTCCAGCTGCTCGTCTCATTTATATCTTTTGCACTTTTGAATTGGTCATACTTACCCATTACTACATGTCTCCTTTGCTTTCTTTAATCTGGCTCATAGCCATGTTCAGCGCCTTCATATTTCCTTCTATCACCTGCGGCTTACTTGCAAACTTGTGGTTAAGTGACTCTCCCATATCGCTTAAAAACTTTTCGCAATCGATAACCTGGCTTACTTTCACGGTAGCTGCCAGCATTGGCGTATTAGGAAAGTTCTTGCCGAGAGTCTCAGTGGAGATGCCAGCAGCGTCTACAGTGCAGATTTTGCCGCGGTATCCTCGTAGCTGCTCACGTAAAGTTTCGGGCTCGTGTTTCGAATTGATTATGATGGCACCATCTGGCTTCAGGCCAGCGGTCACATCTACGGTTCTCAGCAGTGTTTCGTCTACGACTACTACGTAATCCGGCTCGTAAATATTTGAATGAACTCTGTTTTCTTTATCAGATATGCGGTTGTATGCTGTAATCGGTGCGCCCATGCGCTCTGGCCCGTATTCCGGGAAGCCTTGCACATATTTACCTGAGTTAAATGCTACATCTGCCAGCAGCAGGCATGCGGTCTTCGCACCTTGTCCGCCTCGGCCATGCCATCTAATTTCTACAGTTCTGTTTTCTGCCATCATTTTTCTAACTGCTCCTCTCTGCAATTTTCGTCAAACTTAGCGAAATTTAATAAAAAAACTCCGCCCTGTATCAGGACGGAGAAAAAATTTCTACGCTATACCACCTGCTACAGCATACTATCATATGCCCTTCCGATTACGGGGAAGTTCCGTCAGTGCTTACTCGATGTCTATGCATCTTCATTTTTATATGCAAAATCTTTCAGCCCTGCAACTCAGGAGTGATATTCAACTGCATCTACACTCAGCACTGGGCTCTCACCGTCCCCAGCTCGCTCATGCCTTCTCGCATGCGATCTACTGTCTCCGTCAAAGTCTTTTTCGGTTTTGAAATTATATGTGCATTATACACTACTTCTGCGCAGTTAGTCAATGAAAAAAGAGTTCTTTTTTTGTTTTTAATTTACAATGTTTTAATTATTCATTTGTGAGTTAATCACAAAGCATCCGCATATACATCTTCTAAGACCTAACGATGTGTAGACGGGCGCCTATTTATGTTACTCAGCCTTCAGCTCGTAAGAAGCACCTGCTTCAATAGCAGTCAAATCTACGCCTGTCATAGCATATTCACCATTGATGTAGAATGACCAGTACATTCCGTCCTGTTCATAGTCTAAAGTGATGCCATTTACTGTCTTTACATACAGACCGTATTCACTGTCTTCACCAGCGACAATGCCTAAGTCCACTAACGCAGCACCTACAGTATCTGCATCAGTCTTTACAGTAATCTGAAGGGACTTACCTTCTGCATCTACGATTGTCAATGGGAATTCAGTGGCACCTTCGCCGATAACTTCGCCGTCATTTACTGTAATCAGTTCTGGTTCACCAGTTTCAGTTTCTCCGCATGCTGCCAGCGCCATCATTAATACCAGCGCCAATACGATACATAATACCTGTCTAATAAATCTCTTATTCATTTGTTTTTTCCTTCCATTTCCTTTAATTTTCTCTAATTATCTTTTTTCTCCAGCCATTCTGCCGCAGCAAGGATTCGATTCATACAATCCTCTACCAATGCACGCGGCATAGCTACATTGATTCTTTCATATCCAGTACCTTCTTCACCGAATATATAACCTTCATCGAGAGCCACACGGCCAATCTGCTGCATAGCATATTCCAGCTCTTTTTCATCGCTGCAATATTCATTCATATCCAGCCACAAAAGATATGTTCCCTGACAAACTGCCACCTTAGCCTTCGGCATTTTCTTCTCTACGAAATCGCTGATAAATGCCAGATTGCCATCAAGATACTCACGAAGCTGATCAAGCCACTCCTGGCCATGGCGATATGCAGCCATAACGCCAGCTAAACTGAGCGGATTGCAGCCGTAAGCCATGCTCAACTGATCACCTGCCACCTGCAGCCATTTTTTTCTGAACTCCGGACCAGCAATTACAATATTGCTGAAAGAAAGACCCGCCAGATTAAATGTTTTGCTCGGCGCCGTGCATGCCACGATGCGATGGCGATACTCTGGAGCAATTCGTTCTGCCAGCTTAAGAAGCGGCGTATGAACCACGCCTACACGAGTCAGGTCGCAGTGAATCTCGTCTGCGATTATCCATTTGTCATATTTTTTGCCGATTTCCAGCACCTTAGCCAGCTCATCTTCAGTCCAGACGCGGCCTACAGGATTGTGAGGACTGCATAATATCATTCCCTTATTAGCCGGATCTGCCATTAGAGCATCGAGTTCTTCATAATTCATAACATAGTCAAACTTCTGCCCATTCTCACGGCGAATCAGCGCATTATTAACGATGCGTCTGCCGTTTGCCTCAATCTTTGTCATAAACGGATAATAGACCGGTTTCTGAATGATGATGCCGTCACCAGCCTCCGTCAAAGCTTGCAGGAGCATACCTAAAGCAGGAACCACGCCCGGACTGAAAAACAGTTCTTCCTTTTGGATTTTCCACCCAAAACGCTTCTCATACCACTGAATAGCCGGATCCTTCACATCGCTGTCATTATCATAAGTTGTATATCCAAATATTCCGTGATCTACGCGCTTGCGAATGGCTTCCAAAATCGGCTCTGCGCAAGGTAAATCCATGTCTGCTACCCACGCAGGCAGCGCATCGTCTGGACATCCCTTAGGCAAATCGTCGGTCTTGCAAGCATAAGTTCCACTTCTGTCAATAATCTTATCAAAATCATATCTCATAGCCGTAAACCTCCCTCTCAACTATACCACAAAACTTTGTACTGTAAAACAAAAATATTTTATGCTGCTTTGCCTTGCGATTGCCGTCCCGTCATAGCTACTGGGAAAAACCTTCCCTATCATCGGCGGCCCTGTCATCGCAATCGTCGCAAGCATGATCCTCACCTTAATGCTTAAAGATAAGATACCTTACGCAAAAGGAATCACCTGCGTCAGCCTTTTGATGCAAAATATAATGGGCCTGCTGTAGATTATCGCAAGCCCATTTTTTTATTTCATTTCAGTTTCTTTTTCAAGTCTGGAAATTCGTCTAAGTTCCTTCACAAGCATTATACCTGCAATTATATATGCCGTAATATCGGCAATCGGTGCCGCATAAATTATTCCGTCGATTCCGAAAAATCTCGGAAGAATAATCAACAGAGGCAACAGGAAGATAATCTGTCTAGTCAAAGACAGGAAAGCTCCCTTCATAGGCATTCCAATCGATGTAAAGAATGTAGATGATGTCGCCTGAATATTGCTGATAAATACGAAGAGCATATATATGCGGAAGTAACGCTCTGCGAATTCAAAATACATTTCAGAGCCTCCGCCGAAGATGCCCACAATCTGTCGTGGAATAGTCTGGAACAGTACCCATGCCACGCAACAAATCACTGAAGTACATCCCAGTGCTACTAATACAACCTTCTTCACTCTGCCATATTTCTTCGCTCCGTAGTTGAAGCTGGAAATCGGCTGCATTCCCTGTGTTATACCTATGCAAATAGCGAAGAACATGAAGCTGAACTTGTTTACAATCCCTGCTACTGCCAGCGGAATTGACTCTCCATAAATTGACTGTGCCCCATAATGTGTCAATGAATTGTTAAGTACAATCTGCACTACCATCATAGCCATCTGGTTGAAAAATGATGCCATACCAAGTTTTGCTATATAGCTGCCAACATTTATCGTAGGTATAATATGCTTCTTTTCCAGCGGGCCTGCCTTGTAGCGGCAGAGATACCTAAATACCAAAATCCCTGATGCAATCTGCCCTGCCACAGTAGCGATGGCTGCTCCCTGCATCCCCATATCCAGACCAAATATCAAAATCGGGTCTAAAATTGTATTTATCACCGCACCAGTCAGGTTGGATATCATGGAGAATCGAGGACTTCCGTCCGCACGCACTAAATGAGCACCCCCGTTGGAAAGGAGCAGAAACGGAAAGCCAAAAGCCGTAATTCTAACATATTCTCTTGCATAAGGCAGAACTGCATCTGGCGACCCGAAGGCAATCAGCAAAGGATCCAGAAAAAGCTCTGTAATCGCAAACAACAGTACTCCGCTTCCAAAGAGCAGCACTCCTGCATTACCTATATAGTACAAAGCTCGATTGCGGTCGCCTCGCCCCATGGCTAAATTAAATGCTGATGCAGCACCCACGCCAAAAAGCAGCGCCAGTGCCGTACACACTGTATTTATAGGGAAAGCCACATTTGTCGCCGCATTTCCCAACTCGCCGATGCTTTGCCCTATAAAGAACTGGTCCACGATGTTATACAGTGCGCCAACCAGCATGGCGATAATGCTTGGAATTGCAAACTGTCTCAGCAAAGACCCCACCGGCTTATAACCAAGTGGGTTCTCCGCCTGTAAATCCGCTACTTGTGAATTTTTAATATCTACACTCATTTCTTACTTCAGTGCCTCCAGCACAGCTTCAGCCTGTCCGCCAACTTCACAAACGCCTGTATGAAGAACCGACTTGCGGTCTAAATCCTTCAGACCACGCTGTACATAAACGCCAGTAGCCTTTTCAAGTTGACGAACTGCTTCGAATCCGTTTTCAGCTTCCGCCAGACCAATGGCTCTGCTTACGCTTTCAGCAAACTTGTATGGGCTTGCTGTGGACGCAATCAGCGTAGGAGTCTCATCACCAGTAGCAGCCACATAATCCTGATATACCTTGTATGCTACGGCAGTGTGGGTATCCATCAGGTAGTTATGCTCTTTATACATCTGCCCTACTGTCTTTTCAGTCTCTTCTTCTGAGCAAAATCCGCCGTAGAAGCACTTCATCGCTTCTCTAACTTCTTCGCTTACCTTATATATTTTTTCTTCTTCCAGCTGGTTCATCCAAGTCTTAACCATTTCGCCGTCACGACCGCTGAGCAGATACAGCAGACGTTCCAGATTGCTGGAAATCAAAATATCCATAGATGGGGAGTTTGTCACAAAGAAATCTCTGCGAATATCATAAATACCTGTGTTGATGAAGTCTGTCAGCACCTTGTTTTCGTTAGATGCGCACAGGAACTTGTTAACTGGGATTCCCATCTGCGCTGCCAGATAAGCTGCTAAAATGTTTCCGAAGTTACCTGTAGGCACAACGATGTTCACAGGCTGACCAGCCTTAACCACACCACGCTGCATCAGTTTCACATATCCGTAAACATAATATGCTACCTGAGGAATCAGTCTTCCGATGTTAATAGAGTTTGCAGAAGACAGTCTGATGTTTCTTTCAGCCAGCTTCTTGGCGAAATCATCATCATTGAAGATTTTCTTTACGCCTGTCTGTGCATTGTCGAAGTTTCCATTAATTGCAAAGACATGTGTATTTTCGCCTTCCTGACTTGTCATCTGGCGTTCCTGCACCTGGCTCACCGCACCGTTAGGATAGAATACAACAATTTCTGTTCCTTCTACTCCCGCAAAACCTTCCAGCGCTGCCTTACCTGTATCTCCAGATGTTGCTGTCAGAATGCAAATCTTATCTGTAACGCCTTCTTTCTTTAATGATGTAGTCATCAGATAAGGAAGGATTGACAGTGCCATATCCTTAAATGCTGCTGTTTTTCCGTGATAAAGTTCCAGGAAGTGTGCACCGCCGGCTTCCACGATAGGAACTATATCATCTGCTTCAAATTTGCTGTCATAAGCTCCTTCGATGCATCTGCGAAGTTCTTCCTCACTAAAATCATCAAAGAAAGCGCCAATTACCTTATATGCAATTTCCTGATAGGACATTTCCGCAAGCTTCTCCAGCTCTGCCTGCTTGTCTGCACCTTCTTCAGCTGCACCTGTCGCATACAGGGACGGAATCTGCTGCGGAACATAAAGCCCCTTATCTTCAGCGATTCCACGAATTATAGCCTGGGGAGCATTCTTATACTGCTTGCTTCCTCTTGTGCTTTCATATTTCATAAGTTGTTCTCCTCTTCTAAGTTACTGCAATTCAATTACCTTTTAGGATACCATAAATCCAGCATAATTTCAACGCAAATCGCAATGTAAGATGTATTGCGGACACGGGTAGTATAAATAAAAAGGCGGATTCTTCCGAATCCGCCTTAATATTACTATTCAAGCAGCCGCAGCTCGCCTACTTCAGCTTCGCTACCATTTCGCCAGCCTTAACCTGCTGACCTTCGGAAACGTAGATTTTTTCTACAGTACCGCCAGCAGCAGCCAGGATATTAGTTTCCATCTTCATAGCTTCGATGGTCGCAATCGGCTGATTAGCTTCAACCACATCGCCTTCCTTAACTAATAC
>CAZLJV010000012.1:0-24023 GCA_964559965.1 uncultured Oscillospiraceae bacterium
GCTGTAGCCTTCGGAAGAGTCGATACACAGAACATCTGCGCCAGCTTCTACCAAAGCAGGGATTCTCTGTTCGTAGTCACGAGTGTTTACACCAGCACCTACGATATATCTCTTGTCCTTGTCCAGCAGTTCGTTTGGATTGGACTTGTGGGAATCGTAGTCCTTACGGAATACGAAGTGTGTCAGTCTCTGCTGGTCGTCAATAATAGGCAGAGCGTTCAGCTTGTTGTCCCATAAAATGTCATTAGCTTCGCTCAGTGTGATGCCAGCTTTTCCGTAAATCAGCTTATCAAAAGGAGTCATGAATTCGCTGATCTTAGTATCCTTGTCCATACGGCTTACACGGTAGTCACGAGATGTTACCAGACCTACGATCTTACCTTCAGCTGTGCCGTCTTCTGTAATAGCGATAGTTGAATGACCCTTACGAGCTTTCAGTTCAAGAACATCTGCCAGTGTCTGGTCAGGACGCAGATTGGAATCGCTAGTTACGAAACCAGCCTTGTGTGCCTTTACACGGCGAACCATCGCTGCCTGATTTTCTATTGTCTGGGAGCCAAAAATAAAAGAAATTCCACCTTCTTTCGCTAACGCTACAGCCAGTCCATCATCGGATACCGCCTGCATGATTGCAGAAACCAATGGAATGTTCATTGTAATTGCAGGTTCTTCACCTTTCTTAAACTTTACTACCGGTGTCTTCAGAGAAACATTTTCTACACGACAGTCCTTGGAAGAAAATCCAGGTACCAGCAGGTATTCGTTAAATGTTCTTGAAGGTTCTTCAAAATAGTATGCCATTTTTCTTGTCTCCTTTTCCGTCATTATATATAAACCAAAAACTTAAACTGAATATTTCAATTATTGTACACTAAAATCATCGCCCTTTCAAGTGGTTTATACTGGTAATTTTCGACTTTTTTCGATTCTTTAGCTGTACATTTGCATCACTATCTTGTATAATCTACGTATTATGATGAGAAAAAAGATAAAAAGCAGAATTTTGATTAGAAAAGCATCCGCACTTCTATTCAGTGCGTGTATGGTGCTGACGCCTGCGATTACTGCATTTGGCGCAGCTGTAACAGAATACGAAGCTGTTCCTCCGCAGTACAGATACGATCCAGATGCAAAGACGCCTGTCGTAGATAAATTTACTTCTGCATCACGCTTCGAAAAAGACTCTGATGGAATATATCGAAATCCCGATGCTAAGGACACTGGAGAAGCTACGCTGATGATAACTGGAGATCTTATGTGCCAATTCCGTCAGCAGCTTGCCGCATTTACCAGTGATGGCACGGACTATATTGATTACGACGAATTCGTGGCGATAAAAGAAAAAGCTGTGGAAAAACAGGAAAATGTGAAAGAAGAGATTTTGCTGGGAGGCGGCAGCGGTGCAATTTCGGAATCCGAAAGCGCTAGCCAAGGCAGCACAAGCGGCGCTAACAACGATGAAATGCTAAACGGCGACGAAGAAGGCGATGAGGCAGAAGACGAAGGCAATACGGCTTCATCTTCAATGTCCATTCCCGCTCTTGATTTCGGGGTACTTGCGCAGCCTTCGGGAAGCTGGAATTTCGACGATTCATTTGATTATGTGCGAGACCTGCTTAAGCGAGGCGATTTAGTCATCGGCAACTTGGAGACCATGATTTCCCAGAGTTCGCCCCTTGGCATGCAGTGCCGCCGTCTGGAAGGCCGCCCATATCTCAACTCACCTGTGGAATTTTTGGGTGCTTTGAAGGGTGCCGGATACGACCTGCTGACTCTGGCAAACAACCATGATTGCGACACAGGCGTACAGGGAGTTTTTGAGACGCTGGAAAATGTGGACCGCTACGGTTTCATGCGCACAGGACTGTTCGCTGATGAAGACGAGAAGCGATATTTGATTGTGGAAGTCAATGGAATTAAGATTGGGATTGTCTCTTATGCCACTTATTTCAATACGAAAGATGCAAACTTCACCACACTTGGACAGGAGGTTTTGCTGAATCGTTTCACCACAGATAAGGCTCGTCAGGATATTCGTGCTGCGAAAAAAGCTGGCGCTGAGTTTGTAATCGCATTTATGCACTGGGGAAAGGAAAATACTAACGAAACTACGGAGTTACAGGAGCGTTACGCACGAAACGTAGCTCGCGCTGGTGCAGACTACATAGTTGGTTCGCATCCTCATGCTTTGCAGAGAGCGGACATGATTGAGCTGAGCAACGGACGCCAGATTCCGGTTATCTATTCCATGGGGAATTTTCTCTCCTGCATGAAACTTGATGTGAACAACGATGCTCTGATTTTGAAGTTGAAGCTAAAGCGCAATTCCGATGGCGAAGTTGAAGTTGCGTCTCACAGACTCTATCCTTGCACTATAATGGAAGATTTGGAAGTAACTGATGAAGAAAACAAGGCTTCGACACTTGATTATGTAATCGTACCTCACAAGAAGGATTTGATGCCGCTCCTGTCTGGTAAGACATTGGCAAGTCGAGAAGATTTAGCTTATTTAGCAAGCTCGCTAAGTCGGATTTTGCCGGTTTATGGCGGTCGCCTTCTGCTTGCGCTTCCTTATGACCCATACGGTTTTCTGGAAGATGACAGCAGGTTCACCATGTTCTACTTAAAAAATCACATAAAATGGTTAATGGAGAATGACTTTTAGCTCATTCTCCATTTTTCTTACCGATATTTTTTATACCAAAATCCGTTTACAGCAAAATATTCTTAATCAGCAAACTTATGCTTCCGTCTGGGTTCTGAATAAATTCCATAGCCCTCTGGTCTGCGAATAAGTCTGCCGGGATCTTAACTTCGATTCCGTCCGGAGTTTTTACAGATTGTTTTTCGAACCTCTTCATGGTCTGCGTTCCAACCTGAACAGTTGCCTCTGGATCGATATTTTCGTTTACTAGCTGCTCTTCCACCATAGGCGCAATCTGTGGATAATCACGAAGGACTTCTTTGCACATTTCGCTGATTACAGGCTCTTCCGTCTCCTGCAAATAGCCGTGCATGCGGCTCATAAATTCCTGCTCTACGACTTTTTTATCGCCAAGCACCTCTTTATTAGCCTTTTGCATAGCCTTTTTAACTGCCATCAGCTTGCTTCGCTCGGAAATTTCAGGCATGCAACCTAAAATGCGGGAAGAAAGATAGGCCTCCTTAGTTTCATCCATCATCAGATACTTCTTTTCGATTATTCTAACCTCTAAGGTTTCCAGATTTACTAAAAATGCCTCTTCAAGTTTGCGGCCAACACCCGGCAGCAATACACGCTGTCCCACTATAGTCAGATTTCCATTTATGTAATAGTGGCTATATCCATCATGATAGTTCATCTTCAGAGCTGCGAAATATGGCTGTCCAGAAACGTTTGCCAGTATACATATTAAATCGCCTGCAGGAACTGCTTCGTTGCCACTGACAATCTGATAAATCTGTTCGGCTAAAGACTTGCTTTCTTCTACAAACAAGTCTTGGAGTGCGGAATCACTCATACCTGCAGTAGATGCGGCAGCCCCTGCTGCCGCCATGCCTAAATCCTGCATACGCTGCCCGAAACCGTGGTCGCCGCGAAGCATTCCGGTTTGAACCTCATCGCTTTCCAAAGTTTTCTCGAAATGAGTTTCCAGAAATTCTAATATTTCTTCGTCCATAACCATAGGTTCTGCAGAAAGAACTGGCATACCAGACGAAGGATCTAATACGTGAAGAATCGCTTTTTCGATTACTACACTCATAAAACAGTTTCTCCTTTCTCACTGCCGCCCAGAATTTCCAGAAGTTCTTCTCTAGTGAATGTGCCACTTCCGACCTCTTCACCGCCCAGAATAGATTCAGCAAGCTGTCTCTTGCGTTCCTGCAGCTTTACGATATTTTCTTCGATAGTATTCTGTGCAATCAGCTTATATACATTGACCACATTCTTCTGACCAATACGGTGTACACGGTCAGTTGCCTGATTTTCGACAGCCTTGTTCCACCAAGGGTCGAAGTGGATAACCACATCAGCAGCAGTCAGATTCAGACCGGTTCCTCCTGCCTTGAGAGAAATCAAGAATACCGGTACTTTATTATCTTCTTGGTTAAATGATTCAACAAGCTCCATTCTCTTAGAAGGAGGAGTTGCACCATCGATTTTGTAATATGCAATTTTCTCGGAATCCAGTCGTCTTTCCAATACTTCAAGCAGAGAAGTAAACTGGGAGAAAATAAGCATCTTATGTCCCGATTCGATTACACTGCCGATAAGTTCCATACATGAATCCACCTTAGCCACGCTGCCCTTGTATCCTTCGTACAGAAGACCTGGGTCACAGCAGATTTCTCTAAGGCGTGTGAGCGCAGCCAGTACCACGAATCTGGCCTGACGGAACTGTGCATCGTCCTGACTTCTAAGCATTTGTCTAAGTTCTTCGACCTGAGCATCATAGATTTCACGCTGCTCGCCTTCCATAGGAATTATGAGATTTTCTTCAATCTTTTCAGGCAGGTCACGAAGCACGTCCTTCTTGAGACGACGAAGAACAAACGGTGAAATCATTTTTTGGAGTCGCTCAGTAATCTGCTCATCAGCAGATGATACTATAGGCTTTTCGAAATGCTGGTGGAAGTAATCGTATGAATACAGGAATCCCGGCATCAGGTAGTCGAAAATACTCCACAGCTCGCTTAATCTGTTTTCAATAGGCGTACCAGTCAGTGCCAGCTTAAATGATGCGCGCACCTTCTTCACTGCACGAGCCGCCTTTGTATAGTGGTTCTTTATGTATTGAGCCTCGTCTATAACTTGACATCCGAAACGCAGGTTTTCATAGAATTCCAAGTCTCGTCTAAGCATATCATATGAAGTTATACAAACTTCGTCATAATCCATGGATATGCCTTTAATAAGTTCTTCTCTTTCAGCCGCACTTCCCACAATCAGCCTTGTCTTTAGAACTGGGGCAAATTTCTGAATTTCGCTCACCCAGTTGTAAAGCAGCGATGCAGGACATACGATTAAAGTTGGTCTCAGCGGTTCCTTTTTTTCCAGACGCTCCTCATGCTCAGAAAGCAGGAATGAAATTACCTGCAAAGTCTTACCTAAGCCCATGTCATCAGCTAAGATACCGCCGAAACCACCGGAAGCTAAAGTTTTGAGCCACAAGAAACCGTGCTTCTGGTATCCTCTCATAATCTGCGAGAGTGAATCCGGAACTTCGAAATCGTTATCTTCCACGGTGCGCATGTCCTTAACTAAAGACTTGAAGTCACGGGTGCGGTCCACCAAAATCCCGTCCATAGCTCCGCTGCGCATCTGCTTGTCCAGATACAGCGCACGGAATCTCGGAATTTCCATGACCTCCTTACGCATGTCTTTTTCGGTGAAGCCAAGGCCTTCCTGAAGGTCAGCCAGCGCTTCCATATCTTCACCGTCCATCTGAATGAAGTCACCGTTTTTCAGTCGGAAGAATTTACGCTTGCGGTCGTATCGGCTGAGGATTTCTGCCAGTTCGTCTGCATCCATTCCTTCAGCATCGAGAGACAGATTCAGCATATCCCCTGCCAAGGAAACACCCACGGAAACCTTTGGTGCAGGGCGCACTGAAAGCTTGCGCAAGTTGTCAGATACAAACACTGTACCTAATTCCTGAAGAGCAGTAATGCCATCTGTCAAAAATTGATACAGCGCCGATTCATCATTGGCAAGTAGTCGTTCACTGACACCGGAAGCATTGGATTCCAGCGGCAGCCATGTGGACAAGGCCTGCCATACGGACAGCTCGCTGACTAAGTCTCTGTCTGCGAACCCCTCTCCGCTTCCGCTTTGGATTCCGCGGTACAGGGCATATTCTCGTCCGCCGTAGCAAGCTAAAATTCTGCAAGTTACCACATCTTTTTCAGGCGTATCTAAATAGAAGTGATAGCTTGCGTGTGCCATCTCGAAGTCTTCCTCATAGAAACGCTCCTCTTCAACATGGAACACATTCTTCATCGAAGGCAGTAACTCCCTGCAAAATGCCGGAAGATCCATTCTCGCAACGAAAAATGTGCAAGGTAATGTATTGTACATGAATTTCATCAGAATCTTATCATGAGGTCTCAGGCGCAGAAGCCAGTCTTCTATAGCGATAGCCTTCTTTCTCGGCATCTGATAAATCCACTGGTCTTCAAAGGCAAACAGATACTCCTGCCCTGCACGAAGCTGAAATGGAGCTGTCTCACCGCGAATCCCCAAAATCTTCGATGCTGGCGGAATCTCCTCGCCAGCATCACCGGCACTTTCTTCATCGCTTTCATACTCCCCACGCAGAGTCAGCCTATGTTTAAGCCAGCCGTCTGCGAACATATACTTTCCATCCTGCCTCATATTTCCGAAATCAGGCTGCTGAACTGTTATCCCCGTATTCTCACATAAAAACAGCAATTCCTCCAGCCCAGCCCCATCTAAAGGCAAAAATCTGGCCGCATCTTCACCAGTGTGCATTCCGCTGACACGGCGCAGAATAAACTGAGCTATCGGTCTGGACGACGCTTCCAAACTCTCCATTGTATGAGTAAAAGTTAAATTTTTTCCATATGAATATGACTCCCCACGCTTCATTCGCATAGCAAACTCAGCCGCATCTTTCATCACATACATTCTGCTCGTCCCAATGCGAAACTCAACCTGCGGAATCTCCAAGGTGAGATTGAGAACCGGCTCTATGCGGATTTTGCCATGAATGAGAGGTTCAGTCACTGGTGCCGTTCTTGTTCTCGTCTGTCTATCCAGCAAAATCTTTATATCCGAAGTCGTCAGTTCTTTCGGCATCTGCACCGTCTTAACTTTTTCTTCACTCACCGTTGCCGGCATATTTTTAGGCGCAGAAACCACAGTTAAATCTTCTAAATTTCCCTCCACCTTTTGGAAATTACCCTCTGGGCGAGTATATAAACCTTGCTTTACACGCCAGTCAGAATATTTAAGAAGCACCGCAACACAGTGTTTGCAAAGCCCGCTGACATTTGCAAAAGCAAGACATTCGCATGCAGATGTAAGCAGCATATCCGAGTCACGGTCATATTCCAACCTGACCTTGAGGTTTTCGGTTGCACTGCCACGCACGCGCGCCGTTACCACGTCGCGCACCATTGCAGCCCGCCTGCCCGTTCCGCGCTGTTCTGTCACATTGAATTCTGTAATTCGATTCTTAGAATAATAAATTTGTAATCCACGCTTAAAGGTGGTATCATTTGTCATCTTTCGAATCGATTCTCTTGTCAGCATGCTCATGTTTTTTCCTCCGTATCTTATTTCGTCTTTACGGATTTCGTATCAGACCAGTTTCCATAATAGTACAGTTTATCGCCATTATCATTTTCTACAACCTTGACAGCACGAACACGCACATAGTAGCGCGTTCCGCTTTTAAGGCTCTTTATTGTGGTCGACTGAGTACTGTAATTTTTAGATGATGCAGTCACCTTTTTAGTCTTGTATGTGCCGGACTTAAATGATTTGGTTGTAGAATAACGCACCTGATAATATGTGACATCCTTCTGCGTATTCCAGCGCACCTTAAATGACTTCTTCGCTCCATCTGTCCAAGGTATGCGTGTCATAACACTCTTATAAGGGTAAACCTTGATTATAACGCTCTTAGTTGCCTGCTCATACAAGGAGTCACCTGCAGTCTTTATGGTAATCTTAGCACGTCCCAATTTGTGAATGCTCACCTTGCCGTTCTCAGACACGCTTGCCACAGATGGGTCGCTTGATTCGTAAACAAAACCGTCCCCATCTCCGTCAGCAGATGGCTTCAGTATAAAATCCTTAGACTTGCTGTATACCTTGTATGTAGTCTTGGAAAGTTTGATGGTCTGCTTTTCTCCCACAATTTTGAACTTTGCAGAAGTCTGCCCGGCATAACCATTTTTTCCGCTCACCACGACGGTATAAGTTCCAGGCTTAACTAACTCCGTCACTTCTTTTCCATCTTCATCAAGATAAGTTACATCATAGTCAGCAGCTGTAAGTGCAGATGTCACACCCAGTTTTACAGATGTGATTTCAGGCACTTTAGCACTGCCGTCAGCCTTAACACTGCTATATCTCAGCTTCACATCATAATTCTTTATATCCACTCCGCTGACCTGAAAATCCAGCATGACCTGACCGGTATAATTGTTTACACCGCTGATCATAACCCTGTATTCGCCAACTTCTCTGATGGACTGAACAACCTTGTTGTCCGAAGTCAGATATGCAATATAGTAATCCTTATTAGCCACAAGCACCGATTTAACACCGTCTCGCACAGTCACAATCGGCTCTATGCTCTTCCCTGTAAACGCACTGCTCGCACGGCCATTAGTAAAGAACGAAGTGCAGTTATGTAAATCCTTAGGGTCGATTTTGAAATAGCTTCCAGTAGTTCCGCTATATCTGCCCATACCGGTTGCCGTTACAAGTGCATAACCCACATCTTTATTATTCTTGTATGTCAGCGTATAGTCCACATTCTTAACTAGAGTTTCCTTAGTCAGCGGGTCGTAAATCACCACATCAGGTGTAATCGCCTCGCCGCTGTATATATGCGTATCCAGCTCGCTTATCTGACAATCCGTCAAGCTGATCTTCAGCGGAAAAATCTTAGTAATGCTTGAATTTATAATATTTACGCCGTCCCCATTGCTGATTGCAGCCTTAACTTCCACCGCGTTGACTCCGGAAACTGAAGTGACAACTGCGCTGATTTCGCAACGATTAGTAATATCCGTCCCCGACTGAGTTACAGTGATAATGCGCTTCAAAACATCTGGTTTTATGCTCTTCTGATCCTCTGTCAAATCAGCCGATGTTATATCACGCTGAATCCCGATGGTCGCCTGCTTCAAATCCACTGGATTTACCACATACTGAATCATGGAATTGCCCGTATAGTTCCCCTTAGCACCAATTCCAATAAAGTAAAGACCCGCATTCTTCATCTCAGGAATGACAATAGTATAATCCAAACCCTCGCTGAGAATCTTTCCGTTCAGGGATACGCTGACCTTAGGAGATATTACGGAGCCTGTATACACCGCCGTCTTAGGAGATACACTAAGCTCTGCCCCCGCAAAATCCATGCTCACAGCCTCTCCATTCCCCGAACTTTCCCCTGCCGCAAAAGCTGTCCCGCTCGGCATCGCACTGCACATTGTTATGCACAGCAACGCCGCCAGCACCGTCCTCACCACTCGTCTTTCCGCGTTTTTTTCTCGTTTCATAACCCTTCCTCATTTCCTGCGCACCCTATACGCACGTAAGTCTTACTTTATATTATACTTTTTTTTCACCCCATACACAAGCAGAAAAAAAGAGGCATCTTAAACAGATTACCTCTCTTCATCTTAAATAGGTGCAGCCATTAGATGCCGCCGATGTTATCAGCCTGGTGGCCAGCTCATCTTACGCTGTCCAAGAATATGGAAATGCAGGTGCTTAACAGTCTGGAATGCGTCCTCGCCATTGTTGCTTACAACACGATATCCGTTTTCCAGTCCCAGCATCTCAGCGATTTCATGAATCTTAAACATCATATAGCCCAGCAGTTCCTGATCTTCTTCCTTCACATCATCAAGGCAGGTGATATGCTTCTTAGGAATCATCAGTACGTGAACAGGCGCCTGCGGTTCCGCATCGTGGAAGCAAAAGATTTTATCATCTTCGTAAACCACATTAGTCGGAATCTCATGACCTGCTAACATGCAAAAAATACAATCAGCCATGAACAATTTCTCCTTTCATTCCGTCTTTGTATTCTTCTAAAAGTCTTACCTTTTGGAAACAATTTAAGTACTCATCTCCGCCATCGGCATAAATCTTTATGTAGTTTTCCGTATATCCGGTGATGTACTGGTCTTCCCTCTCCTCAAAAAGCACCGTTCTGATTTCGCCTCTTTCAGCACACTCCGCAAAATATCTCTTCGCAGCTTCTTCTCCTGCCTCAAGCAGTCTCTGTATGCGGTCGTTTTTCGTATTTCCATCGATCTGATTTTTCATTCCGGCAGCCGCAGTGCCTGGGCGAGCCGAGAAGCGGAAACCATGGATTTTGCAGAATCCAACTTTATCGATCATGTCTATGCTGTCTAAGAAGTCCTCTTCTGTTTCACCTGGGAAGCCTGCGATTATGTCGGTGGTGATTCCGTAGCCGGCATCGTGGTCTTTCAGGACTTTTACAATTTCTAAATATTCATCTCTGTCGTAGCGGCGATTCATCAATTTCAGCACATTGTTGCTGCCGCTCTGAATGGAGAGGTGCAGGTGTGGACAGAGTTTGTCATACTGCATCAGCCTCTTTACATATTCCGCATTGACTACAGTAGGTTCAAGGGAGCTTAATCTGATTCTGAATTCTCCGTCAAGTGCGTTGATTCTACCGATTATGATTTCAATTCCGGATACGCCGGTTTCCTTTTCTTCATCTGTCAGCGGCCAGTCGAAACTTTCTTCTGTACCATAAAGGGCTGTGTTGATTCCGGTTAGAATAAGTTCTTTGAATCCCTTCGCCAGCAGCGCCTTAGCTTCTTCTACTACCTCTTCTGGATTTCTGCTGCGTACATGACCTCTGGCAAATGGTATCAGGCAGTATGCGCAAAATCTATTGCAGCCTTCCTGTATCTTAATGTATGCTCTTGTGCGCGACTCCATCGATGTAATTATGCCTCGATCTGTATACTCATTTAATTCATCATATGTCTTAATGTGCAGCTGCGCTTTTCGCTCATCTATGAACTGCTGAATGTACTGAAGCAAATGATTTTTTTCACCGGTTCCTGCCACGATGTCTACTTCCTCCATGGCGGTGAGTTCTTCCGGTCTGACCTGAGCATAGCAGCCTGTAACTGCAACTATGGCTTCAGGATTCTGATTCTTCATGCGTCTGATGTACTGGCGCGACTTGCGGTCTGCTAGATTTGTAACTGTACATGTGTTGATAATATATGCGTCGGCCCAGTCTTCTTCACCTACGATATCATGACCTGCAGATGCGAACTGCTCCTTCATGGCTTCGGTTTCGTACTGGTTGACCTTACAGCCTAAAGTGTGAAATGCTATTTTCATAAATTATATATCCTTATGTCCTTCTGTTTTTCTCTTATTTTACCACAAAGATTGGAATAAAGGAAGAAAGTGAGGCATAAAATATTACTGTCTATATTAGGAAAAATGGAGGGATACTAAGCATGTTCAAAAATTCTGCCGTCTGGAGCATGGTGCTGGCTCTGTTTCTTTTACTCTCATTTGCTGTAATCTTACATTTGCAGCTGCCTGTTTTAGCCTCCTCTAACTTACAGACAATGTTAAAAGACAGCCGCGATGAAGTACAGTTTCCCATTCTCATGTATCATGGACTTACGGAAGACCCAGATAAGACTGGAGAATATGTGATTCTAGCATCGGATTTTGAGAAAGATCTGCAGTGGCTGGCGAATAACAATTATACCACCGTTTCCTTCGCACAGCTTGCAGACTATGTGGAAAACGGCAGACAACTTCCGGAAAAGCCTGTACTGATAACCTTTGATGACGGATTTTATAACAACTATGCTTTAGGGCTTCCGCTGCTTCAAAAATACAATTCTAAAGCTGTGATAAATCTGATAGGAAGCGAGTCGGATTACTATTCCAACCAGATTTACAGACCGGAAGGCGGCGGTAATGTAAACTGGGGCGAGGTAAAGAAGCTTGCTGATTCTGGTCTTGTCGAGATTGGAAACCACACCTACAATCTGCACCACAATGAAGCTACGGGCCGCAAGGGAGCTGACCGTATGGAGGGTGAATCCATGGAGGATTATCGTCAGGTGCTGCTTGAAGACCTCGGCAAAAATCAGGAGATTATCGCTGAAGCTACCGGTTCTCCTGCCATTGTTTTCGCATGGCCTTATGGGGCGTGGCCTACTGACGGTTCTGCCGACCCTATATTGAAAGAGCTTGGTTTCAAAGGCTCTCTTACCAGCTATCAAATAATGAATACCATTAAGCGCGGCGACCCAGACAGCTTGTTCGGGCTGAAGAGATTCCTGCGCACACCGGATTTTGATATATCATCAGCATTTGGAGCGGCTTAGGTTGACTTTTGTTTAGAATCTGTTAAAATATTATTATATTGAGAGCAAATATTAAGAAAACAAAGGGGAGGTTCTATGATGAAAGATAAGAATAAAGAAAAAGAAAATTCTGTTAATGTAACAGTTCATGTAGACAAGATTGTTCGTAATGTGGCAGTCGCTGGTGTTTTGATAGTTGGTATTATTTACGGCTGCAATACTTACCGTAAGGTTATGCAGTGGTACGACGAAGACTAAAATCGAAAACCTCGGGAATGGCTTGTATGGCGTATCTCGAGGTTTTGTTTTATTTTATATTTATTTTTTACAGTTCTAGCTCGTACATGGTCATTGCCAGTGCCGCAAGGCCGGCTGTTTCAGTTCTGAGAATTGTCTTTCCTAAAGATACACGCACAGCACCTGCATTATCAAGCATCTCAGCTTCCTTGTCTGCGAAACCGCCCTCAGGCCCGATGATGATGCAGACATTTTTAGGCGGATTTTGCTGGACGGAATCAGAGCGGAGGCAATCCTTTATAGTGAGATTTTCTTCATTTTCATATGGGAAAAGGATTAAATCGTACATGGAAAGCTGCTCAACCATTTCCTTGAATTTCAAAGACTCGCCCACCTGCGGAATTATTCCGCGCTTGCACTGCTTGACAGCCTCATCGCTGATTTTTTGCCAGCGGTCCTGCTTCTTGCCGAAATTGCCTTTATCTACTACCACCGTTCTTTCCATGAACACCGGCACGATGGCATGAATGCCAAGCTCCACGCATTTCTGGATTATGCCTTCCATCTTACCTGCCTTAGGTACGCCCTGATACAGGGTCACCTGAAGTTCAGGTTCGCGTGCAAACTTCTGTTTATCTAAAATTAACAGCTTCGCCTCGTCTCCGTCCATGGATTCGATCTGCACATGATACTCCCATGCTGCACCGTCTGAAATATCCAGCTCATCTCCTACGCTCATGCGGAGTACCTTTTTCATGTGCTTCAGATCGCCGGCATCTGTCATGTAAATATATCTATCCGTAACATCTGACGGATCTACGAAAAATCTACTCATTTTCACCTCTAATTTGTGCTACGATTGCACACCACATACCATCTTCTCTGATTTCTACAATATCGAATCCGCACTTCTTAATGGCATCAGCCACCACATCACGCTTCTCTACTAAGATACCGGAAGAAATATACTTGCCTCCTGGGAGGATGTGTTTCGCCACATCAGCAGACAGCATCATGACTAAGTCAGCCATCAGATTAGCCACTACAATTTCAGCCTTAAAATCGATACCCTTAGTCAGGTCGCCGTACTGAGCGCGGGCAACATCGGAAACGCCATTTAACTCCAGATTTTGCTGAGCGATTTCCACTGCCACAGGGTCGATTTCAACCCCCAGCACCTCAGGGCTTCCCAGCAGCGCACCTGCAATTGTCAGAATCCCACTTCCGCAGCCTACATCAAGCACCTTGTCGCCGTCCTGCATATAGTCTTCCATGAGGCGCAGGCACAGAGATGTAGTCTCATGTGTACCTGTTCCGAATGCCATGCCTGGGTCGATTTCAATCACTAAATCGTCTTCTTCCTTTTCATATTCATACCAAGTCGGCTTCACCACAATTCGGCGTCCCACCTTCTTAGGCTTAAAAAATTCCTTCCAGTTGTCCTTCCACTCGCTGTCGTCCTCAACGAAAACATCTACAGTCAGCGCACCTAAGTCCACGCCTTCACCATAAGCGCCAGCTGCCGCCTCCTCTTTAAGAGTTTCGATTGCGTGCTGGAGGTTCTGCAATTTCTTTCGTCCTTCTTCATCATCTTCCATATAAACAGTAACCTTCGGCTCCGCATTCTGCATTTCCAAAACGCTGTCGTCCACATAGTCCCATTCCCAGTCCTGCTCCTTATCCAGCAGGTCCGCAATGTCCGCAGGGTCCTCAACCACTGTGTCCATAATGTCCACATTCATCAGCGCAGTCAGCACCGGCTCGATTCCCTCTCTGTTTACATGAATATCTGCTTGTATGTATTTCATAATTTTTCTCCTGCATTCTATTTTTTCTTTCGCTTTTTTCTTCGCAAAACATTTACCCCTACATTATACCTCAAATCTGTGGTAAAATAAAGTGTCCGGGAGGTGTTTACCAATGAAAAACAGCCGAAATTATTTCACTACAGGCGAGTTTGCACGGATCTGCGGTGTAAAAAAGCAGACCCTTTTCCATTATGATGAAATCGGTATCTTTCGCCCCGCCATTACAGGGGAAAATGGCTACCGTTACTATTCCTATACACAGATAGAAACTTTTCAGGTTCTCATGGCACTTAGAGACCTTAATGTGCCGCTGAAAGAAATTAAAGAACACATGAATAACCGTTCGCCGCAGGCGCTTATAGATCTTTTGGAATCGCGCCGAACTGAAATCGACGAGATGATAAACAAACTTCAGTGGTCACGAAAATTCATAGATGCTAAGATAGAACTTACCAGAGAAGGCTTAGAAGCCCCCGTCGGTCAGGTTGTATTCGAAAATATGCAGGATGAGTATCACATTACCACCGCTTACCGAGGTCCTGATGAAGATAAAGACATCATGAAAGCCGTAAGCGACCATCTGAATTTCCGCATACAGCTTGGAATACCAAGCTGCTATGCTATAGGTGCCCTAATTCCTGTGCAAAGCGTGACCGAAGACCACTTCATCTACTCACACTTCTATTCTGTAGTCGATCGGGAGGATTTGAAGCCTGAAGACTATCCTCATGCTCACTTAGACACAGGCGGTCTTTACATCTGTATCTATGATAATCAGGGATACAGCAATGTGTGCGAAAACTGCCACCGCCTTATGGATTATGCTTCACAGCATAATCTGAAGCTGACTTCACATTTTTATGAAGAGGTAATCTTAGACGACCTTTCTGTTAAAGATTATTACAACTATTTAGTCAAACTTGCCGTGCGCGTAGAGCCTAAGTAGTATAAAATCAGAAAAACCGAAACGGGGACAGCTTAGCCGTCCCCGTTTCGGTTTTTTTCGTTCCGTTTGTTTCACTTCAAACACTTCACTTTATTTATTGGTAGGAAAAATATCGCTAAATTCAGTCATATCAATCGCTTCGCCAGCCTTCTTGCGTTCCAGGGCAGCCATAACGCGATCGAAATTTTTCTTGTTAATAGGATACTTGTAAATCAGCAGAGCTGCTAAAATCATAAACAGTCCTGGGATAACTGCGAAGCAGTTAGCAATCCAAGTCTGAGCAGTAGCACTCTGAACTGCTGCATTACCATCGAAACCTGCAACTTCTAAGATGATACCCAGCATCTGCGCACTTGCTGCGATAGATAAGGACTCAGACAGAGCCTGCAGTGAAATAACTGCACCAGATCTGTTCTCGCCAGATACCAGTTCCTCAGCTGCACATACATCATATAGCATGGAAGGCATCAGCTGCCAGTAGCAAGCATTAGCAATACCATAGAAAATTACAGTGAGCAGCAGAGCTGGAAGGCTTTCAATACCGATAAATCTCATGAGAATCATCAGTAAACCTCCACCACCGATACCAAACATAAATACAGTTTTCTTATCAAACATAGTAGCAAACTTAGTGATAAATGGAACCATGATAATTCCGTTCACTGTGATTACCAGAAGCATGAGAGAAATCATGGATTCAGACAGTCCTAAGTTATATGTCATGAAAAATACACGGTCGGAACCGAATACTACATTTGCTACTAAGTAAGCTAAGCTGGCACCGATGATATACTGAATCGGACGAAGCTTCAAAATATCTAAATACTGACGGAAAATTCCGATGACAATCTTCATATCCAGGAACTTTTCCTTCTTTTCAGGCTTTACGAAATCCTTTACATCAGTATCCTTAACATTAAATGAACTGAACAGCAGCGCAGCACAGCAGCATACACCGACGAATATACCTACAACCTGCCATGATTGCTGAGAAGTCTTGCCTAATCCCATGCAATAATCTACGATTACAGTAGGCATTACCATACCGATACCCATGCCCACCTGATTGAATACATAGGAGAAGGAACGCAGTACAGTTCTCTCGTTATAGTCTTCTGTAAGGTCTGAACCCCATGCCATGTAAGGTACAAACTCGCTGGAGAAGCAAGTCCAGAACAGAATTACCATTAAGATATAATATGCTGTCTTCATTCCTGAAGAAAAATCAAAAGTAGTAAACAGAAGGCTTGTTATAACTGCTATAGGAAAAGCCGCTCTCATTAAGAAAGGCTTGCGCCGTCCATACTTAGATTGCATATGGTCAGATTTATAACCTACTATTGGTGCACACAGTGCTTCCCAAATAGATCCAATTGCCGAAATAGTACCTGCTACAGCTGGACTTACACCAGCAACTGTTGTTAAATAAAGAAGCAGGTATGTACCTGTCAATGTGTACATAGCGTTATCAGAGATTGCCCCAACGCCATACGATAACTTTGTTTTGAAGCTTAGCTTCATACTATTCACCTCTCGTTTCTCTGCCCTTTTTCTGTATACATGCCTGAGTGAATATACAGCCGTGGCCTTATTTTATGATAAACTATATGGTAACCATATAGTCAAGGTCTTTTCCCAAAAAAAGTTGTAAAAAAAAAATAGCATACCAGTCAGCCGTCTGAGCCACCTCATATGCTATATAGTATGCTATATTTCTATTTCACCCGAATATCGCTGTCCTGTAGCTTCTCCTCTATTCCGGACAAAACCACCTCTTTCACAGCTTCAGCCTTTTCTCCCAACTCCTCCTTGCGTTCCTCCAAGGTATCCTGAACCTCTTCTACGAAATCACGAGCAGTCAGCCCAAAAGCCTCATGGAGATCCGCATAGCGGCTCAAATGCTCACGCAGCGGCACTTCCGACTGGAAAGAAAACAGAAAATGAATCTTCGCCTTTCTCGACTCCGCATCCATCAAAATCTGTAATTTCAGCTCTTCATATCGCACCTGCAGCTGATTTTCCACTGCGAACTTGCGCACCTTTGTCAAAATCTGCAGTGAATATACTAAGTCCACCATGAACACGCCATAGAACATGCCTACCACAAAAGAGAAAGTCAAGTTTCTGGAAAACCAATCCAAAGCCTGCAAAATATGAGGATGAATGAGGAAATAGTATACCGCACCCATTATCGCCCAGTAGCAGGAAAATCTAAGACAGATAATCCCTTGCAAGTTAAAACGCTCATTAGTATAATCCCAAAGTTTGATATTCATACCTTTGATGAAAACCAGACCAGCCACATATTCCATCAGCGTCATGACTATAGACATAAAGATGAAAAGTAAGATTTTGCTCCACGGAGTGACATGGTTGGCGAAAATCGGCTCTTCAAGGCCAGCCATGAGATAAAGACCGCACAAACCGAAACCGTAAAGCGGCAGCCATGGTCCCGTCAAAAATCCCGGATTTATCCATCTTCGCGACACATTGCTTCGCTTGTACCTACGGTAAATCACCTCAATGCCCCAGCCTGCTGTGCATCCTATGAAAAACAGGAATGAAAGAATCAGCATTTTGCTCATAAAGCGTAACCGTCCGTTCCCATCCAGGAAGTAACTGGTGTTTCTTCAGTCTTTTTAGGAAGTATCAAATCGATTGCACCTGGCATATTCTTAATGCAGATTTCTTCCGCACCTTCCTGATACTCACCGTCGAGAGTCCATGAAACATCTTTGCCTGCCTTGATGTGGAACTCACGCGCATTTACGAAAGTCACCATGCTGGACGCATAGAAGTCCTGCAGCGACAGCATGTGCATAAGTTCAGCAAGCTCCAACGGATCCTTCGGAGCCTTGATGAGCAATAGCTCAAACATTCCGTCGCTTAAATCCACATACTCACGCTTTATCGTCAAAATCCCTGCCACCGAGGTGGAATTGCTTATCGCACCAAGCAGGTAGTCGCCCTCGTACAGCTCACCGTCCGCCTCGATGGACATGTGAATTGGCTTCAAATTGGCAACCTCCTTAACCCCAGCCAGCACATAAGCCGCATGGCCTAAAATGTTCTTGATGCTCTGAGGTGTAGCATAAGATGCACGGGTAAAAGCTCCGAATGAAGCGATATATGAAAATGTGCGGCCGTTAAAGCTGCCTAAATCGATGGCGCGTGAATGGCCTGCGATAATATTCTTTGCATTCTGAATAACGTCCTTGGACAGCTCCAAGCTCCCCGCAAAATCATTGGTGCTGCCAGCTGGAATGTAGCCAAGCGGTACTCTCATGCCGCTTTCAACCACTCCGGAAGCAACTTCATTAAATGTTCCGTCACCGCCGATCGCAACTAAAAGATCGTAGTCCGCCGCATGTTTACGGGCATATTCAGTCCCATCGCCGCGCTTGGTTGTAATCAGCACAGTTGGAATGTACCCAGCCAGAACAAAAAGCTCTGCTATCTCTGTTAAATATTTATTCGCCCGCTTCGTACCTGAGCACGGGTTCATAATGATTAAAACTTTCTTATCCATATTTCTTATCCCCTTTGCGTAAAAAAATACTCTTTGTATTTTACTCCCTTTTAACAAATTTTGCAATAGAGTAATAGGATATGAAGGTGTTTACGATTTTGTTACGGTGGCTAAACCTACCGCTTCCTCATCCAATTTGCAGCCGCCTTCCAGTGCTTAATTTTGTATTTTATACGGCGAATTTCGTTCACCTCAGACAAAGGCATAACCTCATTGCGTTCTCTGAGAATACGTGCCTCCCACCATGTTTTGTTCAGAATCACTCCTAAGAACTGAACCCACGACAAAAGATAGAACCAGAACATGAGAACAACGAAGTTGGAAAATGAACCGTATAGTATATCGTAGTTTGACGATACATTACTGTAAATACTGTAAACCACAGTTACTACCATCATTCCGATTGAGGCAAATATACTCCCCGGCACCACTGCGCCGAACGGAATTCGATGGGTCGGCAGCACATAATAGTTGTAGGAAACCATGAGAAAATATAGAGCAGCCGCAGCCGGCCAGCGTATCACAACCCAAGTGGTTTCTGCGATTTCATTTCCAGCCACGATACCGAATGCAAGTTTCAGTATTACTTCCCCATAAACTAAAATCACCAAGGCGAAGGCGATCGTGAAAACCGTTATAATTACAGTCTTCAGCGAGCGCAGCCTGTCGCGAAAGTAACCTTGACCGGTGGAATGTCCATCTGTCAAGGTATAGTTTGTAATTCTCATCATGGAAAACTGAGCACGAGATGCCGCCCAAGCTGCAGTTATACCTAAAAATATACTGTTCACGCCAGATGGCGAGTAATCAAGAAGGGACATAATCATATCAGCGCCTTCCATATTCACCATCTCTTCCATATCGAGCCAGTCGCGTATGCTCCCAAGCGAAACAGAAAATATTCCCAGCATCTGCGACAACAAAATAAACAGCGGCACAATCGACAGCATCAGATAAAAAGCCATTTCTGCCGCTGCACCCTGATAATACGGATCTCTCAGTTTCTGATACATCAAAATCAGTATGTTTCGCAGTCGCCCATGCGTCATCCTAATACCCCATCTCCTTCAGCTGTCTTTCAAGTTCCTTCAGCGCAATAGCACGGTGAGAAATGCTATTCTTTTCCTCGGAAGTCAGCTGAGCAAAAGTTTTGTCATAGCCATTTGGCACGAAAAGTGGGTCGTAGCCGAATCCGTTTTCTCCAGTTGCAGTGTCGATAATTCTACCCGGACATTCGCCGCGAGCCACGATAGTCTTTCCGTCTGGAAATGCCAGAGTTATAACGCTCACAAACTTAGCAGTTTTCTCTGCTGCTGGAACATCTTGAAGCAGAAACAGCAGCTTTTCGTTGTTCTTTTCGTCATTTCCGTCTTCCCCTGCAAAACGTGCAGAGTACACGCCTGGCGCTCCTCCAAGGTAGTCTACCATCAGACCTGAGTCGTCTGCAATCGTCGGCTGGCCGCAGGCCTCAAGGATTCCCTTAGCCTTCTTCAAAGAATTTTCTTCGAATGTTTCGCCGTCCTCTTCAATCTCCAAATCGTCTGGAACGCCTGCCTTATCGCGAGGAATTACTTCCATTCCGTACTTCTTTGTAATCGCCTCGATTTCTTCAATTTTATGTTTATTCTTAGATGCTGCAACAATATATGCCATGATTCACCTCTCACTTACTATTAAATTTCTATACCTTGTGCTACTTGATTTCGCCTGTGATTTCCTTCTGCACTGCATGAAGATCACGACAACCCTTTTCTGCTAAATCCAGCAAAGCATTTAAGTCGTCTCTGCTGAATGGACATTCCTCGCCAGTTCCCTGCACTTCGATGAACTCACCACGATCTGTCATAACCACGTTCATATCAACCTTTGCCTTGGAATCTTCCGCATAGCAAAGGTCGAGAATTCTTTCGTCCCCATTCATACCTACGCTTATTGCAGAAACCATGGCAGTTACTGGAATTTCAGAAATCATGCCTTTTTCCTTCATCCACTTCATAGCCTCAACCATAGCTACAAAAGCGCCTGTAATGGAAGCTGTTCTTGTGCCGCCGTCTGCCTGAATTACATCACAGTCAATCCAAATTGTACGTTCGCCCAGCTTCTTCATATCTACAACAGAGCGGAGTGCTCGTCCGATTAATCTCTGGATTTCCACAGAACGACCATCCTGCTTGCCGCCCTTATCTCTCTTTTTACGGGTACCTGTAGAGCCTGGCAGCATGCCGTATTCCGCAGTTACCCAGCCCTGACCTGTTCCTGTCAAATGACGAGCAGTAGAATCTTCCACTGTCGCTGTGCATATAACCTTAGTATTACCCATTTCAATCAAAACAGATCCCTGCGGACTCATTAAATAATTATTAGTAATCTTCACTGGTCTAATCTGATTATTTTCTCTGCCATCAACTCTCATATTGTATACCTCGTCCTTCATTTTATTTTCACCCCATAGTATACCAAAAAAACTGTACACTTTCTACCCCACATCTGCTAAAATAAAAGTTGACAAATATAAAATCCACATACTTCAATCAAAAATTAGGAGGAAGTTCCGCATGAAAATTGTAATTTTAGATGGATACACAGCCAATCCAGGTGACATTTCCTGGGAAGAATTAGAAACCATGGGTGAGCTGGAAATTCACGATCGAACACCACAGGAAAAGGTCGTAGAAACCATTGGCGATGCAGAAGTCATCTACACTAGCAAAAATAAAATCAACGGCGAAATCATGGACGCCTGCCCAAACCTGAAATTCATCGGAGTTTTAGCCACAGGCTACGACAACATCGACATAAAAGCCGCTAAAGACCGTGGCATCGCTGTTTGCAACGTACCTGGCTACTCCACCGATCCTGTTGCTCAGCATACATTCGCTCTGCTTTTAGAAATCACAAACCATGTAGCCTTACACAACCAAGCAGTTCAGGCTGGAGAGTGGAGCACAGCAGACGATTTTTGCATAGTGAAAAAGCCAATCAGCCAGCTGGCTGGAAAATCCCTGGGCATCATCGGCTACGGCAATATCGGCCGCAAAGTCGCATCTATCGCCGAGGCCTTCGGCATGACCGTAAACATTTACAGCCGCGACAAAGACGCAGCCATGAAATCCGACATTGTGTCCCTGCACTGCCCTGCAACCCCCGAGAACCGCGGTTTCATCAATCGCCAGTTCATCTCCCAAATGAAAGACGGTGCAATTCTCATCAACACAGCTCGCGGCGCACTCATAAACGAAGCTGACTTAGCCGAAGCTCTGTCTTCCAGCAAAATCTCCGCTGCCGGCATTGATGTTCTCGACGGGGAGCCTCCTCGCGCTGACAACCCGCTCATCGGTGCTCCTAACTGCTTCATCACATCTCACATCGCTTGGGCCTCAAAGGAAGCACGCACTACAATCTGCAAAGTTTCCGCCTCCAACTTAGCAAGTTTCCTCAGCGGCGGCACAGACAACCGCCTGGCGTAAGATATTTCAGGTAGAAATCACCGCCTAAAGCAATACTGCGCTCTAAATTATCGTATTAAAAAAGGACTGCAATCGTAAAAGCAGTCCTTTTATTCTTCATTCTTCAACACTTTCAATTTCTTCATTGTCTAATGGTGGCATCATTTCAGAATCATCAGACATATCAGTGTAATTTTCATCTATTTCATCATCCGCAGTATTTGCATCATCTGCAGAATCTGTGATAACTTCAGTATTTTTGTCATTTCCATCATCATTGATATCTTCAGCATCTGAATCTACCGTTACATCAACCGGCTGTGCTGAATTTTCGGATGGTAACATAGTTACTTGCGGATTATCTTGCGGCTGATTACTGCTGTCAGAACCCACACCATAGGTAATAGAATCATCCTTAGCAAGTCTATTTTCAGTTACAGAACATGTCCCCCACTGAGGTATCAATTTTACGAGAACAGCTTGATTTGCCTCGATATTAAACACAAACTGATTATCATCATTAATCTGCAACGTATAGTAATCGACATCATCTAAAGAGATTTTGCAATATCCATTTTTCGCAGATCCTGACTTACGCAATACAACAGAATACTTCTGACCTTCTTCCAGTGAGAATTCATATACAGTGTTATTTTTAACTGCATCTACACTTTCACCATCAATAGCACTTACTGCAACATCTACATCATAAACAGCTGCTTGAATTGAAGTCACATTATTTATATGCGCCGCATTGAACCATGCCCACGATGTTCCGCAAAAACACGTAACACAAAGACTCAAACAAGCTAATGTCGGTGCTGCGATATGAATCATACCGTCATTAGACATCTTCTTTCTATGTTTAGGAGCACGTTTCCGCATTTTATAATGGAATTTCATAAGAAACCGTTCTATTTTTTGCGTAACAAAAACTGCCGTCAATATAATAACAGCAATTAAAATCACAGTCCCAACGCTTCCTTTTATCATGTATGTAGTACTCCTTTCACTTTTTAGGCAATCAAAAGGCACAAGCGTGTTATGGATTATGCCCTTTGATTGCCTCTCAACCATTGTGGTTGAGAGGACTTTATGTAAAATTATTATATGCAAATTAGAATTAATCAACAATAACTGTTCCGCCGATAACTCTGCCTACGAGCTTATCGTATACAGGAGCAATTGCATTAACATTGGTAAGAGTAACTGTAGTATCAACCGTTGCATTCTTGATAGTAACAGTTGCGTTACTACTTACAGTACCAACGAAGTTACCAGCCTTAGCAGCACCGTTTCCTCTGTCCTCAGTACACTTAATAGCAGTTTTACCCTTAACTGCGCAACCATCTATGGTTACATCAGAATTATCAACTAAACCGAGAACACCAGCTGCACCGTTGGAACCTGTGATAGTGCAGTTTTCAACTGTGCTATTTGTGATTGAATAAGTAGCTGTAGGCGCAGTAGAAGCAGTGGAAATATATCCTACGAGACCTGCTGCTCTAGGTTCGTCAAGAGTAGTGCCATCCATGTAGTTTTCAGAAACGATAGTAGAGTTAACTGCATGGCAGTTGTCAAGAACAAGTCCGTCACCGTTGTCAACAAATGCTACAAATGCAGCTGTGGCAAGACCGTTTGTTTCAGCATCTGTATCACCAAGGATATTAGCTCCACTGATGGTAAGGTTCTTAATAGTTGCACTTGTATTAGGTTCACAAGCTATCAGAGCATCTGTAAGACCGTAAATAGTGTGTCCCTGACCGTTAATGTTAATGGAGTCAGGAGTACCTACTGTACCAAGCTCAATGAGTGTCCAAGTATCAGTTACAACATAGTCCTTTGTCAGTTCTACTGTTCCACCCTGACCGTTATTTGTCAGAATAGCCTTCAGTTCAGCTGCAGTGATAGTTTCAGCGCCAAACGCTGCATCCTTATCGTACTGATCACCATTAATGTCTTTTTCATAAGTATACTGAGTAGCTGTAACA
>CAZLJV010000013.1:0-23514 GCA_964559965.1 uncultured Oscillospiraceae bacterium
GGGAGAAAACATGAGAACTATTACGGTAAAAGAAATCATCGATGCAACAGGCGGAAGTCTGCTGCAGGGAAGTACAGGAGCATGGATTAAGGGGGCAGCCATCGACTCCAGAGAAGTTACTGAAGAAAACGGATTTTTTCCGGTAAAGGGTGCGCGAGTTGACGGGCACGATTTCCTAAAGGGAGTATTAGAAAGAGGCTGCAGAACACTGATAGTTTCCGACGCAGAGAAAGTGCCGGGAGAAGATGTTTTGCGGGGAATGGGAATAGAGAAAGATGATGTAAATGTTGTTCTGGTAGATGATACGCTCAGAGCATTGCAGCAGCTTGCCAAGTATTATATTTCCACGCTGCCGCTTAAAAAGAAGATTGCGGTGACTGGAAGTGTGGGAAAGACCAGCACTCGCGACATGCTCTATTATGTGGCTTCCACCAAGTACAAGACTGGGCGCAATCAGAAGAATTACAATAATGAATTCGGGTTGCCGCTGACGATTTTAGGTTTTGATGATGATTTAGAGGTTGCTGTGCTTGAGATGGGCATGGACAGCTTCGGTGAGATTGATCTTTTAGCGGACATCGTTCGTCCTGATATTGCGGTTATCACTAATGTAGGGATTTCGCATATTGAAAATTTAGGCAGTCGTGAGAACATTCGCAAGGCTAAGATGGAAGTGACAGGGTATTTCAACGAGGACTCTGTGCTTGTGGTGAATCAGACCTGCGACCTTTTGCAGAAGGAGATGGTATCTGGAAATTATCAGGTCGTGACTGTCGGCGGCGATGGAAAAAGTGATTTCATAATATCTAATATTTGCGATTTTGGCGATAGAGGTATAAAATATACTTTAGACCGCAATCATAAACAATATGAGGTTAATCTACCTGTGCCGGGCGCACATAATGCTGGAAATGCTACACTGGCGATAGCTGTTGGCGAGATTTTAGGTATCAGCATTGAGGATGCTGTGGCAGGGCTTGAGAGTGCGGAGCTGACGGCTAAGAGACTGAATGTGCGTGGAAAGAACGGTATTAAGGTAATCGATGATACTTACAATGCGGCGCCGGAATCCATGCGTTCTGCAATCAATACTCTTTTGGCGACGAAGGGAATACGCAAGGTTGCAATTCTAAGCGATATGAAGGAGCTTGGACCTGAGAGCCAGAGACTTCACTTTGAGCTTGGAGAATATATTGGTGAAAAGCATGTAGATGCTTTGATTACGGTGGGAAATGATGCTAAATTTATCGGTGAAGGAGCTATTTCTGCTCTGGGGCAGGAAAATGTGTGCCACTACGATACTAAGGAAGCATTTATGAATGACATGGAGCAGCACATTCGCCCTGGTGATGTGGTGCTTGTAAAAGGATCTCGCAGCATGGAAATGGAACGTGTTGTGAAGAAAATTTTCGAAGAATAAAGAAAGAATAAAAAATAGTAAAGAAATAGTAAAGAAAGAATAGGAGCTACGAAATGTTTACACCCCTGATGAATGCAGTAATTACATTAGTAATAGGATTTGTAATCAGTGCGCTGATTGTCGGCAGACTGATTCCGTTTTTGAAGAAAAAGCAGTTTAAGCAGTATGTTCGTGAAGAGGGGCCTCAGTCACATCTGAAAAAGACTGGTACGCCAAGCATGGGCGGTATCGGTATTATCGGCGGTGCTATTATCGCCAGCCTGATAATGGGAGCTGTTACAGGATATCTGTCCATAAATGTTATCATGCCTATGGTGGCTATGCTGCTGTATGCGCTGATTGGATTTATCGATGACTATGAAAAGGCTATCAAGAAGAACAATCTGGGTCTGAATCCTCGCCAGAAGCTGATTATGCAGTTTGGTTTCTCCTTAGCTGTGGCAGTATATGCTTACTTCTTCTCTGGCTCTATGGGAGTCAGCGGAAGTGAAATCTGGATTCCGCTCATCGATGTATATTTAGATTTAGGAATTCTGTATATTCCGTTTGTTGTATTCGTAATGATTGCTTTCAGCAATGCTGTAAATCTGACAGATGGCCTTGATGGTTTAGCATCTGGAATCACAGCACTGGTATCTTTCTTTATGGTTACAGCGGGAATCGCATTTGGCTTTAATAGTGAGGTTCTGTTCTTTGGCGGAATCGCTGGTGGCTGCTTAGGATTCCTTTTATACAACCGCAATCCTGCCAAGATTTTTATGGGTGATACCGGTTCTATGGCTTTAGGCGGTGCTCTGGCTGCCGGAGCTATTATGATGAAGCTGGAATTCTTATTAGCTATCGCAGGTCTGATTTATGTTTTAGAGGCTTTATCTGTTATCATTCAGGTAACAGTATTTAAGAAGACTGGTAAGCGTGTATTCAAGATGGCTCCGCTTCACCATCATTTCGAACTGTGCGGAATTAAGGAACAGAATGTAGTTTATATGTTCTGGGGCATTACTTTACTGTTCTGCCTGCTGGCAACAGTAATCATGAATTTCTAAGGGGGTTGTTTCCGTGGAAAATAGAAATTTAGAAAATATAAGAGGAAAAAAAGTTCTGATCGTAGGCTTGGGGAAATCTGGTATTGCAGCAGTTCAGGCAATGCTCAAGTTAGGTGCTGAAGTTTCAATTCAGGATTCAAAGACTATGGATCAGGTTGATAAACAGCTGCTTCACTTTCTGATGGAGCTGCCTGGTGGAAAGAATATGGGCTTATACATGGGTACTCGCCCTGCGGATATGAGCGAATTCGATATGATGATTCTGAGCCCTGGTGTTAATCCTGAACTGGATTTCGTAGTTGAGGCTGAAGAGGAAGGCGTAGAAATCATCGGCGAGCTGGAAATTGCTTTCCGTATCGGCAGAGGTCATTTCATCGGAATTACCGGTACTAATGGTAAGACTACAACTACTACACTTACGGGAGAAATTTTCAAAAATTCTGGAAGAAAAACCCATGTAGTTGGAAATATTGGTGTGGCTGTAATTTCCAAGTCACTTGATGCAAGCGAAGAAGACTGGTTGGTAACTGAAACCAGCAGTTTCCAGCTTCAGACAACAAAATATTTCAAGCCGACCGTTTCGGCTGTGCTGAATCTGACTCCAGACCATCTGAATCGTCATCATACCATGGAAGGTTATGCTGAGGCTAAGGCGAAAATCTTCGCAAATCAAGATGCGTCCGGCTACTGCGTGATGAATTGGGATGACGAATTTTGCCGTGAAATGGCTAAGAACTGCAAGGCTAAGGTCGTTCCGTTCAGCCGCAGGGAAGAGCTGGATTTCGGTGCATTCGTAAAGGACGGCGAACTGGTTCTGAAAAATGAGCAGGGCGAACTGGTGAAGTTCTGTCGTGCTGATGAACTGCATATCATCGGCGGTCACAATGTGGAAAATGCTCTGGCTGCTGCTGCGATTTCTTATTTCGCAGGAATCGATGCTCAGGTTATCACAGATACGCTGAGAAAATTCGGTGGTGTAGAACATAGAATTGAGTTCTCTGGCGAGATTGACGGCGTAAAATATTATAACGACTCGAAGGGTACAAATGTAGATGCTACTGTAACTGCGCTGCGTGCAATTGAGAAGAATATTATCCTCATCGCTGGCGGTGATGGAAAGAGTCAGGATTTCGAGCCTTTGATTCAGCAGTTTAATGGCAGCGTAAAGCACATGGTTCTCTTAGGCCGTGATGCGGGCATAATCGCTGCTGCTGCTGACAAATATGGATTTAAGGACTATACTTTTGCAAAGAACATGAACGAGTGCGTGCAGATTGCAAGCCAGATAGCTGTTGCCGGTGATACGGTGCTGCTGTCTCCTGCCTGCGCAAGCTGGGACATGTACAATAATTTCGAACAGAGGGGCGATCACTTCAAAGAATGTGTTGCTCGCCTTGGTTCCTGGTAGAAAGAGGTTTAATGGATGAAGAAACTTCCAACTGGAAAAACTAAATCATCTGATTTCATCATAATTGGGCTGACGGCATTGCTGGTCATATTCGGCACGGTAATGATCTTCAGCGCCAGCTATTACACGGCTATTGCGGAGGGTGACGGGCCATATGCTTACTTAAAAAAACAGCTTATCTTCGTCGCCTTGGGCATAGTTTGCATGTGGTTTTTCAGCAAGCTGGATTATCATGTGTGGGGAAAGCTGTATATATGTGTGATGATAGCGGGGGTGGTGCTTTTGGCTATGATATGGACGCCGTTTGCTATTACAGAAAATGGTGCGACACGCTGGCTTGGTATTCCAGGGATTCCATTTACCATCATGCCGGGGGAATGTGCCAAGTTTGCAATGATAGTATTCGTTGCAGGTTATCTGAACCGCAGGCCTAAGATTGTTGAAAGTCTCGCACTTGGAGTTATGCCTATTCTTGCTGTGGCAGGTTTGAATTTCGTGCTGATTATGAAGCAACCTAACATGTCTACAGGTATGACGCTGTGTATTATCACAGGTGGCATGCTCCTTATTGCCGGAGCCAAATGGGTTCACTTAGGTGGTTTAATCGGTGTTGGCGGACTGGTCGGTGCTGTTCTTATTTTTTCTGATACAAGCGGGTACAGATATCATCGACTGCTCAGCTTTTTAGATCCGTTTGAGGATGCTCTTGGAAACGGCTGGCAGGTTGTGCAGTCGCTGCTGGCATTGGGCACTGGCGGTCTGACAGGTCTGGGTCTTGGAAACAGCATTCAGAAAAACTTATATCTGCCAGAACCTATGACCGACTTTATTTTAGCAATAATAGGTGAAGAACTTGGCTTCGTGGGAATAATGCTTCTGATGATTATTTATCTGATCTTCGTATGGAGAGGGTGCCACATAGCCATGAATGCTTCTGACTTTTTAGGAATGATGCTGGCAGGCGGTATTACCATTATGATTGGTGTGCAGGCTGCTATGAATGTGGCTGTTGTTACTTCAACTATGCCGCCGACAGGAATTGCGCTGCCGTTCATCAGTTATGGCGGTAACTCGCTTTTGATATTTATGTCATCAGTGGGAATTTTGCTGAATATTTCTAAAAAATCAAGTATGTAGCTGCATTTTGTATAGGTTATAAAGTATGAGGGAGGCACTATGAGAGTTATAGTTACCGGCGGAGGAACTGGCGGTCATATTTATCCGGCAATAGCCATTGCCGACAAGATTAAGGAAATGGAACCGGATTCAGAAATTCTATATATCGGAAATGAAGTAGGGATTGAAAAAGATGTAGTTCCTAAAACTGGATATCCCTTCGAAATGGTTACATCGATGTGGCTTGACAGAAGTAACCTTCTGAAAATATTTAAGACTGGCTGGGGTGTCATTAAAGGTACTTCGGAAGCTCGAAAAATAATGAAACGATTTAAGCCAGATGTAGTAATCGGAACAGGCGGATATGTCTGCGTACCTGTACTTTTAGCAGGTCATCAGTACGGAGCCAGAACTTACTTACATGAACAAAATGCTTATCCGGGCATGGCTAACAAGTTCTTGGAAAAAAGCGTAAAGAACATATTTTTAGGCTTCCCAGATGCTGCTAAATATTTCAAACAGCCGGAAAAGCTGATAAATGCCGGCAATCCTGTGCGCAAAACCTTCTTTCAGCTCACTCGTCAGGAAGCACGAAAAAAACTTGGTCTTCCTCAGGACGCCTTCATCGTTTTGTCCTTTGGAGGCAGCTTAGGCGCAGAGAAAATAAATGATGTGGCCTTCGATTTGATGGAAGCTGTAAATGGACAGGAAAATGTAATGCTCATCTTCGGCACAGGCAAGTGGTATTATGAAGCTACACTGAAAAAAGCGGAGGAAAAGGGCGTAGATATCCAGCAAAATATTCTTATCAAGGATTATCTCGACCCTATGGATCAGTACCTTGCGGCCTGCGATTTAGTCATAAGCCGTGCAGGAGCACTTTCTGTTGCAGAAACTACAGTTTGCGGCAAAGCCTCGATTCTCATTCCGTCTCCGAATGTGACAGGTAATCATCAATTTTATAATGCAAAAGCTGTGGCAGATCACGACGGTGCTATCCTCATCGAAGAGAAGGATTTAACCAGTGAAAAGGTGATTCAGGAAGTTCTTCGTCTCAAGAACAATCCTGAGGCTTTAGAAGCCATGAGCAAGGCAAGCAGACGCTGCGCACCAGATAAGGCACTGGATATTATATACGAGACAGTCAGATGCTGAGAAAGCCAGCTGAATCGATTGGCGTAACCGAAGGTACACCTTCTGCATACTATGGAAATAGAGGCAGGAGGTGTTTTTTTTGGAAAGATGCGCACAGAAAGAGTATTACCAGATTGATGGAGGAAGGCGGCTTGAGGGCGAGTATTCCATATGCGGAGCGAAAAATGCCGCACTCCTTATTATGGCTGCGGCTCTGTGCAAAAGCGGTATACACGAAATTTATGGCTGTCCCCGAATAAATGATGTCTGTTCCATGGCTGATATTTTATCTTCGCTGGGTGCTAAGGTTATGTGGCAGGAGGACTGTCTGATTATCGACAGTAGAAATGTATGCGAATCTGAAGTGCCGGCAAATCTAATGGAGCGTCTCCGTTCTTCGGTATTTCTTTTAGGAAGTCTGCTTTCGAGAATGGGAGAGGCTGTGATATATCGGCCCGGCGGCTGCCGAATTGGAGCAAGGCCCATCGACATACATATTTCAGGTCTTCGCCAGCTGGGATTTCAGGTTGAGGAAGACGGTGATAAAGTAATATGCAAGGGAAGGTGCAAGGGCGGTTTAGTTCATCTGCCATATCCCAGCGTGGGTGCTACCGAAAATCTGATTATGGCGGCTTTAAGCGGTGATGGGATAACCGTTTTAGAAAATTGTGCTGCGGAGCCGGAAATTGCAGACTTGCAGGGGTTTCTCAGATGCTGCGGATTTAAGGTTTACGGCTGCGGAACGCCGAGAGTTGTGGTGGAAGGCGGAAGGGGCGAAAATGACGCCATGTACTTTCTCATGGGCGACAGAATCGAGGCAGCGACATACATGATGGCACTGGCAGGAACCTGGGGCGATGGGATTTTGAGGGGTACAGAACCTGAGCATATGGAAGCTGTGATTGATGTGCTGAAATCTATGGGCGCAAATATCAAAACATGTGATGACCGAATTTGGGTTCGAGGTCCGAGAAGATTGCACAGTCCTGGGCTTGTGGTCACGGAGCCTTATCCGGGATTTCCTACTGATTGCCAGCCTCAGCTGATGTGCCTTGCCGCTGTGGCGGAGGGGGAGTGCAGGATTCGTGAAGAAATTTTTGAGAACAGGTTTACTCACAAAAAAGACTTGGTGAAAATGGGTGCAAATATTGAAACCTGCGGAAAAAATGCTATAATAAAAGGAGTGCCGATTCTTCATGGTACGCAGGTTAAAGCCCTTGATCTGAGAGGCGGGGCGGCCCTTGTGATTGCCGGTCTGATGGCGGAAGGAAGGTCGCAGGTTTTCGGCACGGAACATATTGAAAGAGGGTATGCGGATCTCTGTGGTGCGATCCAAATGCTGGGAGGATACATTGAAAAAAAGGAAACGAGATAGAAGAAAAAAGAGGATGAGTCCGCTGATGAAGATTTTGATATGCCTTGTGGTAATCGGAGGCGGGATTGCATTTTTAGCTTCTCCCATGTTTAATGTGGCTAAGTATGAAATCGAAGGTAATCTGTATTATTCTGATGACGAGATTTTAGTAATGGGCGGCTGCAAAACCGGAGGAAATATATTTTGGGAGGCAGGACTTTCTGAAATTCAGGAGCGATTGTCCAAGGACGCATATATGCAGGAAGTGACGGTAAAGCGGTCGCTTCCTGATACTGTGAAGATTAAGATAACTGAGCGCCAGCAGATGGCGGCGGTAGCCTACGGTGAAAAGTATGTAGTAATCGATGGTGCAGGTACTGTGCTGAGAAAGACCAGTGTAGAACCGAAGGTTACTGTAATCAAGGGTCTGACCATAAGCAAGATGAATGTGGGTGAGTCTATTGAAGCTGAAGAGAAGGTTCTGCTGAGACAGACGTTGGAAATGCTGTCTTCTATGAAAAAAGGGGACATGTATTTCAAGAAGGTTGAAATCTCTAAGGTTCAGATTAGGGCTTATGTTGCGGACAGCTTGATTTGTCAGGGCACACCGGATCAGCTTATGGAGGCTATGGAAGAACAGCGTCTTCAGCTTGTTATTCAGGAACTCTATGAGCAGGAAATCGAGCGTGGAACAATTAAGGTGAGCGGAGATAATTATATCTCCTTTACGCCGAAAATTGATTAGTGAATTAAGTTAGAAATTTAGGTTAGTGAATAATCATGAAGGATGAGGAAATTTGCAGAAATTTTTCGCAGAAAAAAAGATGCAATTCCATCCGATGTATGATACAATGGTATATTATAGGCGAATACTGAGGAGGAGAATGCAGATGCTTCAATTTGAAACCAATTTAGATAAATCAGCAGTAATTAAGGTCATCGGTGTAGGCGGCGGTGGTTGTAACGCAGTTAACCGAATGGTTGAGGCTGAACTGAAAGGTGTGGAATTTATCGCAGTTAATACAGACCGTCAGGCTCTGAATCGCTGCTTATCTGAAACTAAGATTCAGATAGGTGAAAAGCTGACCAGAGGTCTGGGTGCAGGTGCAAATCCTGAAATCGGACAGAAGGCTGCGGAAGAAACTTTAGATGAAATTACTACTCTGCTGGAGGGTGCGGATATGGTATTCCTGACAGCTGGTATGGGCGGCGGTACTGGTACTGGTGCGGCTCCTATTATTGCTAAGGCTGCTAAGGATATGGGTATCCTGACAGTCGGTGTTGTTACTAAGCCTTTTACATTTGAAGGTGCTAAGCGCAGAAGACAGGCAGAACTGGGAATCGGCTTCCTGAAGAAGTATGTTGACTCTCTGGTAATCGTACCTAACGATAAGCTGCTTGCTAATTGCGAAAAGAACACTTCTATGATTCAGGCATTCAAGATGGCAGACGATGTGCTGCGTCAGGGTGTTCAGGGTATTTCCGACCTGATTTCCGAACATGCACTGATCAATGTGGACTTCGCCGATGTGAAGTCTGTAATGACGGATCGCGGTGTGGCACATATGGGTGTTGGACATGCTTCCGGAGACGATCGTGCCCAGAACGCAGTCAAGGCTGCAATCGAAAGCCCACTGCTGGAAACAACAATTCAAGGTGCAAAGGCTATCCTCCTTTATGTTGCCGGTGGTTACGATCTGGGAATGTTGGAAGTCAGCCAGCTTGCAACTCTGGTTCAGGAACAGGCCGACGAAGATTGTATCCTGATCTTCGGTGCTGCTGTTGATGAAAATATGGAAGATGAAATCGCAGTTACAGTTATTGCGACAGGTTTCGATGAAGGTCTGGAAACTCGCGCTATTGGCGGACAGGGTGGTATTCCTCAGGCAGCTGCAGTGCAGCAGGCACAGGTTCAGCCTCAGCAGGCTCAGCCAGTACAGATGCAGCAGCCGGTTATGCAGAATACAGGCAATGAGGTAATCGGAAGAATCGATAATATCGAAGGTCGTGAAGTTGATCTTCAGGACATTCTGAAAGAAGAAGGAACAGCTCCATCTCGCTTCGATATCCCAGATTTCTTAAAGTAAATAACAAAAAGCCAAGCCGGCGATGAGCCGGCTTTTCGGCTATAAAATTAAATTTGTAAAATAAATTAGTATTGTAGAAAGGTGACAGCATATATGCGAGAAATCACATCGAAGGACAATAAAATAGTGAAGTTGTGTGAGCAGCTGGCTGTCAGAAAGTACCGTGATCGGTTAGGCCTTTATCTCATTGAAGGCGAGAACCTTCTGGAGGAAGCCGTCCGGGAGGGGGCAGCCGTAGACACTGTACTGATGCGGAAGGGCTATAAAGGAAAGATGCAGCCTGACTTAGAGGACAGAACATTCCTTTTAGATGAAAGGCTGTTTGACAAGCTGGCTCTGACCGACTCCAGCCAGGGAATTCTGGCAATCGTGAAGAAACCGGTGGTTTCCCAGGCCGAGCTTATTAAGAAAGGGGCTATGGGAAATTTTGTTGTTCTGGATAGACTCCAGGACCCGGGAAATATCGGAACCATTATCCGTACTGCGGATGCAGCAGGATATTCCCTTATCGTGGCGATGAAGGGCACTGCCGATGTGTTTTCGCCTAAGGTGGTTCGAGCAGCGGCCGGTTCGCTGTTTAGAGTGCCGGTTGTTTTTATGAATGACTACGATGAGCTGGTAGAGTTCGTAAAGGCAGCAGGCGGTAAACTGGCAGCCACCTGTTTCGACACAGACAGGTATTATTATGATGTAGATCTGACGAAGAATGTTGCTCTGATTATCGGCAATGAGGGTAATGGAATTTCGCCGGAGCTTATCGAAAGAGCGGATTTGAAAATTAAAATTCCAATGGCAGGTACAATTGAGTCTCTGAATGCAGCAGTGGCCGCAGCCATACTAATGTATGAATCGGTTCGAGGCAGACAGACAGCAGATGCTTAAGGAATTTGTGTCATAGACAAAAGAAAAAATAGACTACGAGAGGTTTAAGAAAATGCAAGAAAGACTGAAACAGATTTTGGAAGAATCCAGAGAGCAGTTACAGAAGGCAACTACACTGCAGGATGCTGAAGATGTAAGAATTAAGGCGCTTGGTAAGAAGGGTCAGCTGACAGAAATCCTTCGTTCCATGGGTAAACTGAGTCCAGAAGAAAGAAAGGAACTGGGTCAGGCAGCTAACCAGGTTAGAGCGCAGATTGAAGCTATGCTGGACGAAACCTTTGCGGATTTAAAGAAAAAAGCTCAGGCTGCTAAGTTTGAAGCAGAAAAGATTGACGTTACAGAACCAGGTAAGACTTTCCCTATGGGAAGCAAGCATCCTATTACTGTTACAATCGAAGAAGTTTCCAAGGTATTCAAGTCCATGGGTTACTCCCTGGTAGAAGGTCCTGAAGTTGAAACAGTATTCAACAACTTCGATGCTCTGAATGCAGGTCCTGATCATCCAGCGAGAGACTGGAGCGATACATTCTATGTTTCTGATGATGTATTACTTAGAACACAGACTTCCTGCGTACAGGTAAGAACTCTGCAGGATAAGGAACCGCCAATTCGCGTATTTGCACCAGGCAGATGTTTCCGTTGCGATACTCCAGATGCTACACATTCTCCAATGTTCCATCAGATCGAAGGTCTGGTTGTAGATGAAGGAATCACAATGGCTGACCTGAAGGGTGCACTGGATCGTTTTGCTAAGCAGCTGTTTGGTCCGGAAACAAGAACTAAGTTCCGTCCACACCACTTCCCGTTCACAGAACCATCTGCTGAAATGGACGTATCCTGCTTCAAGTGCGGCGGTAAGGGCTGCAGAGTATGCAAGGGCAGCGGCTGGATTGAAATTCTGGGCTGCGGTATGGTACACCCAAATGTACTCAAGGTTGGCGGTATTGATACAGAAAAGTATACTGGTTTCGCCTTCGGTATCGGTGTAGAACGAGTAGCTATGCTGAAGTATGGAATTGATGATATCCGTCTGATGTACGAAAATGACATGAGATTCATTCAGCAGTTCAAGTAAACGAGGAGGCATATAGACATGATAGTATCATTAGAATGGTTAAAAGATTATACAGAAGTTAATGTAGATACGGCGGAATTCTGTGACGGCATGATTCTGTCCGGTTCAAACCTGGAAACTTGCGAAATCGTAGGCCAGGAAATGAAAAATGTAGTAGTAGGAAGAATCGAAAAGATTGAGAAGCATCCGGATGCAGAAAAGCTGGTAGTTTGCCAGCTGAATGTGGGCGGCAACGAACTGGTTCAGATCGTTACCGGTGCGCCTAATGTATTTGAAGGTGCTTATGTACCGGTAGCTTTAGACGGCAGCCGAATCCCTGGTCCTCTGCATGGTCAGCCTAAGAAGGAAGGCGGCGTAGAAATTCACAGCGGCAAGCTGAGAGGCGTGGAATCCTGCGGTATGCTTTGTTCTTTCGGCGAACTGGGCTTCGAAGATAAGGTTGTTCCAGTAAACCAGAAGGACGGAATCTGGATTCTGGATGGAGAATACCCTCTGGGCATGGATTTTGCTGAGGCACTGGAATTAAAAGATGCAATCATCGATTTCGAAATCACACCTAACCGCCCTGACTGCCTGTCCATGATTGGTATGGCTAGAGAAGCAGCAGCTACTTTCGGAACTGAACTCCGTTATCCTAAGACTGGCTGCGAAAATGCAGTGGGTGATGCAGCAGACTACATTCAGGTTGAAGTTAAGTCTCCTCTGTGCAAGCGTTATACAGCAAGAATTGTTAAAGATGTTAAGGTGGAAGATTCTCCATGGTGGCTGCAGAGAAGACTGATTCATGCAGGAATGCGTCCTATTAACAATATCGTAGATATTACCAACTTCGTTATGCTGGAATATGGTCAGCCTCTGCACGCATTCGACATTAAGAGCATCGCAGGTCAGAAGATTGTAGTAGATACAGCTGAAGAAGATGAACTGTTCACAACTCTGGATGGCACTGAAAGAACTTTATCTAAGGACATGCTGATGATTAAAGATGCTGAAAAGTCAGTTGCAATCGCAGGTGTTATGGGTGGTCTGAATTCTGAAATCGAAGAAGATACAAACACAATCGTAATCGAATCTGCCAACTTCTTAGGTTCTAGCGTGAGAACTACATCTTCCAAGCTGAAGCTGAGAACTGAAGCGTCTGGACGTTACGAAAAGGGTATCGACCCTAACCTGTGTGAAGCAGCAGCAGACCGTGTATGCGCTCTGATCGAGCTGATCGGTGCAGGTACTGTAGTTGGCGGCAGCGTTGATGTTTATCCTCAGGTTGAAGAAGCACAGGCTGTTCATGGTCGTGTAAGCAGAATCAACAAGATTCTGGGACTTCAGCTGGGTCGTGATGAAATGGTTAAGTACTTCGAAAGTCTGGAAATGAAAGTTGAAGGCGAAGGCGATGACCTGTATGTTACAGCACCTACAGTAAGACAGGATATTAAGATTGAAGAAGATCTGGCAGAAGAAGTTGCTAGACTTTATGGATATGATAAGATTCCAGTAACTATCCCAAGAGGAAATAGCGAATCCGGTCAGACTTATGAAAGAGATATTAAGGATCTGACTAGAGATACACTGTGCGGACTGGGTGCTACTGAAATCCAGACCTACTCCTTCGTAAGCCCTAAGGGAGTAGATAATGTGAGAATTGATGAAGACTCTTGGGAAAGAGCTTTCGTACAGATTCTGAATCCGCTGGGTGAAGATACTTCCGTTATGAGAACTATTCTGACTCCAGCTATGATGGAAGTTTTGGGCAGAAACTACTCCAGAAATATTGAAGCTGTAAGAGCTTTTGAAATCGGTAATACATTCACTGCTAATCTGGTAGATCCAGAAGCACTGCCAGATGAACAGGATAACCTGTGTATCGGTATGTATGGCGACGGAGCTGACTTCTTCTATCTGAAGGGAATGATCGTAAGCCTGCTGAACAAGCTGGGAATCTACGATTTACAGTTCATAGCTGAATCCGAATATGGAGTATATCACCCAGGAAGATGTGCAAGAATCGTAGCAAGCCATGTTCTGGAACTGGAAAATGGCCCTGTTATGGAAGAAGTGGAACTGGGTATCATGGGTGAAGTTCATCCAGAAGTTGCTGAAAAGTATGGTATCGGCACACGTTGCTATGCAGCTGAGCTGATGTTCAATACTGTGACAGAGCTGGCTAACCTGGAAAAGGTATTCAGCCCATTACCTAAGTATCCAGCAATATCAAGAGATATTGCTCTGCTGGTAGACGAAGATGTAGCAGTAGGCGACATCGAAAATGTAATCCGCGAAGCAGGTACAGAAATTTTAAGAGAAGTTAAACTGTTTGACATTTATAGAGGAAAACAGGTTGAGGAAGGAAAGAAGAGCGTAGCCTTTAATCTGACCTACCGTCACAATGACAGAACACTGAGAGAAGAAGACGTTGCAGCAGCACACGGACAGGTTCTGCAGGCACTGAAAGAAAAGATGGATGCTGTGCTGAGAGAGATGTAATCTCTTTCAGCTGGTGTATAGTTTGACGGGAGCATTAGAATGGAAAATACAGGTACCAGAGTAAAGGTTCGCATTTACGGCCAGGAATATACCATTGCCGGTGATAGGGACGAAGAAAGCATCAAGGAAATCGCAGCATATGTGGATACTAAGATGCGAGAAATTGGAAGAAACTTTGCTACCAATGCACAGGGATCCCTGGCAGTTCTGGCTGCCATCAATGTGGCAGATGAGTACTTCGACATGAAAGCACAGGTAGAAGAACTTACTGCAGCGAAAGCACAGATGGAAAAAGATGCACAGCATTATATGAATATGTGGGACGAAGCTAAAAAGAGCTTTTTGCAGTACAAGGAAAGCGCTGCTCGTTCTACAGAAGAAAAGAAAGAAACGGAAGAACGTTATCTTCAATTGCAGGAAAAGTGCAAAGAATTTGAATCATCCTTCTTCGATATCCAAATGGAAAACCTTAAATTGAAACAGGAATTGGATCAATACAGGAGAACGAATGAATAAGAAAACTTTTAAAGTGCTGGAGTATCCTAAGATAATAGAGATGCTCCGGAGTCAGGCTGGCTGTGTGATGGCGAAGGAGCAGATTACACAGCTTAAGCCATATACGCAGGTACGTAAGATTAGGGAAGCATTGCAGGAAACCAGCGAGGCTTCCTCTGCGATATTTGCTAAAGGAAATCCGCCGCTTGGGCAGATTTACGATATTGGGGCAGCACTCCATTTTTCACGAAAAGGTGGGACTCTGACCATGCGTCAGCTTTTGCAGGTGCTGTACAATATCAGAGTCGCAAGCAATATGGTTACATGGTTTAAGAGCGATCTGCCGGAATTACCGATTTTGATGGGTATGGCAGAGGTAATAGCTACGTTTCCAAGGCTTGCTGACAATATCGACAGATGTATTATCTCCGAAGACGAGATGGCAGACAACGCATCTCCGGAACTGCGTAATATTCGCAGAAGTATAGTTCGTCAGAATGAAGCTATAAGAAACAGGCTTGGTCAGATTATTAGCTCAAGCGATAATAAGACATTCCTGCAGGACGCAATCGTAACCATGAGAGATGGTCGATATGTAGTTCCGGTAAAGGCTGAGCACAGAGGAAAGATTGCTGGTATCGTGCATGACCAGTCATCTACAGGTGCTACTATCTTCATCGAACCTCAGGTTATCGTGAACTTGAACAATGAGCTGCGTGAGCTGGAACTTGCTGAAAAGGCTGAGATGGAACGAATTCTGGCTGAACTGTCTGGTGCAGTGGCAGAACATTTCCACGAGCTGGTGAACAATCAGAAGATTTTGACGGATTTGGATTTTATCTTCGCTAAAGGGAAACTTGCTGCACAGATGGAAGCAGAAGCACCTAATATAAATGAAGATGGATATGTAAACCTGAAGCAGGCAAGACATCCGCTCATAGATAAGAAGAAGGTAGTTCCGATAAATGTATCTGGACGCAATCGTAACCATGAGAGATGGTCGATATGTAGTTCCGGTAAAGGCTGAGCACAGAGGAAAGATTGCTGGTATCGTGCATGACCAGTCATCTACAGGTGCTACTATCTTCATCGAACCTCAGGTTATCGTGAACTTGAACAATGAGCTGCGTGAGCTGGAACTTGCTGAAAAGGCTGAGATGGAACGAATTCTGGCTGAACTGTCTGGTGCAGTGGCAGAACATTTCCACGAGCTGGTGAACAATCAGAAGATTTTGACGGATTTGGATTTTATCTTCGCTAAAGGGAAACTTGCTGCACAGATGGAAGCAGAAGCACCTAATATAAATGAAGATGGATATGTAAACCTGAAGCAGGCAAGACATCCGCTCATAGATAAGAAGAAGGTAGTTCCGATAAATGTATCTGTCGGTGGAAAGGAATATGCTACATTGGTGGTGACAGGTCCTAATACCGGTGGTAAGACAGTCACCCTTAAAACAGTGGGATTGCTTGCCATGATGGTTCAGAGCGGACTTCATATTCCGGCACTGCCTTCCAGCCAGATGCCTGTATTCAAGCAGATTTATGCGGATATAGGTGATGAACAGAGTATCGAGCAGAGCTTATCTACATTTTCATCTCATATGAAAAATATAGTTGAAGTCGTAGAAAAGACGGAAGATGATACACTTGTTCTGTTAGACGAATTAGGAGCAGGAACAGACCCGACGGAGGGTGCAGCGCTGGCGATATCTGTTTTGGAGCGTCTTCGCTTTCAGGGAGCTACGACCATAGCTACTACTCACTATACTGAGCTTAAGAAGTATGCGCTTTCTACAGATGGTGTAGAGAATGCTTCCATGGAATTCAATGTGGAAACGCTGAGTCCAACATACAAGTTGTCTATCGGTGTACCGGGTAAATCCAACGCATTTGAGATTTCTAAGAAACTGGGACTTCCAGATGAAATTATAGAGAGAGCATCCCATTTGATTGAACGAGGCGATATCGAGTTCGAAGATGTTATTAGTGCTATCGAGGCTGATAAAAAGAAGGCTGAAGCGGAGCGCGACGAGGCGATTGCACTTCGTGTCGCTATGGAAAAGCAGAAGGCTGAGCTTGAGCGCCAGAAAAAAGATCTGGAGCGTGAAAAGAAAGAAATCATCGCCAAGGCTAGAGAAGAAGCTCGTTTGATGCTTCGTGAGGCTAAGGATACGGCTGCAGAAGTTCAAAAGGAACTGAAGCAGTTGGCGAAGATGGACAGTCTGGGAGAAAGAACTAAGCACTTCGATAAGAGCAGAAAAAAGCTTAAAGAAAAAGAAGATAAATATGCAGAGAGAAAGGTTATCCGTGAAGTAAACAATGAAAATCCAGTGTCCGCAGCAGACTTGAAAGTAGGGGATCGTGTGAAACTGCTGACGTTGGATCAGAACGGAGAAATTCTCACTCTGCCTGATGAAAAGGGCAATCTGACCATTCAGTTAGGTATTCTGAAAATGAATGTCAATCTGAAGGATCTGGTGCTTATTAATGATGGTACTAAGAAGAAAAAGGTGCCGCAGCCTAAGGCGAGCCGTTACGGAAGCCTTTATAAAGAAAAAGCCATGAACATCTCTGTGAATTTGAATGTGCAGGGGCAGAATCTTGAAGACGCCTGCATGAATGTGGAAAAATACTTAGATGATGCTTATATGGCCGGTCTTAAGGAAGTTACGCTTATTCATGGGCGTGGCGAGGGAATTCTGAAGGACGGAATTCGGAATATGCTGCGCAGAAATAAGCTGGTGGCATCATATCGAAAGGGTGGCTATAACGAAGGTGGTGAAGGCGTCACCATCGTAAAGCTAAAGGAGTAAGTTTATGTATATTATAAGCAGCTGCCTCTTAGGGCAGAATTGTAAGTACAACGGCGGAAATAACCGCTGTCAGGAAGTCATAGACTTCTGTGCTGAAAAGAAATATATCGCAGTGTGTCCGGAAAGTGCAGCTAAGCTGCCTTGCCCAAGACCGCCTGCAGAACGTATTGGGGAACGCATTGTGAATAACCAGGGTGTAGATGTAACTGAGGCATTCGAAAAGGGCGCACAGCTTTCCATGGGAACTTGTGATACACTTGCAGGTTTCAGCGGAGAAGCGCTGCAAGGTGCTATTTTGAAGGCTAACAGCCCATCATGCGGCTGCGGTCAGATTTATGACGGCACTTTCAGCGGCACACTGACAGAAGGTGACGGCGTATTCGCCAGAGTGCTCTTAGACAGAGGAATCCCGGTTATTTCAGAAAAAAATACGGATACTATTAAGATGTGGCTTGCCGAAGAGTAAGCAGTATGAAACAAGGGAGACGAGAACTATGATTAACTTTAAAGTTGAAATCAGCAAGCTGATTGCTGCACAGGCAGAAGGATTGTCTGCAGAAGAAATTCAGGCTATGATTGAAGTTCCGCAGGATGCCAAGATGGGAGACTATGCATTCCCATGCTTCAAACTGGCGAAAACCCTGCGCAAGGCACCTCCACTGATCGCTAAGGGAATTGCAGAAGCTATCAGCGGAAATTCCATGTTCGAAAAAGTTGAACAGGTAAATGCCTATGTAAATATGTTTATTTCCAGAGAAGAATTCGTGGGAGATGTGGTAAATGCTGTTCTGACAGAAGGTTCAGAATTCGGTAAGTCTAACAAGGGTGAAGGTGCAAATGTTGTAGTCGACTTCTCTTCCCCTAACATTGCGAAGCCATTCCATATCGGTCACATTCGTTCCACTGTAATCGGTAATGCAATCTGCAAACTCTACCGTGCACTGGGTTACAATGTTATCGGCGTAAACCATCTGGGTGACTACGGTACTCAGTTCGGCAAGATGATCGTGGCATATCGTCATTGGGGTAATGAAGAAGATGTTATAAACGAGCCAATCAAGACTCTGTTAGCATACTACACTAAATTCCATGTAGAAGCAGAAACTCATCCTGAACTGGAAGACGAAGCGAGAGAAACTTTCGCTAAGTTAGAAGCAGGCGAAGAAGAAGAAACTAAGCTGTGGCAGTGGTTCCGTGATGAGTCCCTGAAGGAATTCAACCGTGTATACGATCTGCTGGGCATTAAGTTTGAATCCTATGCAGGCGAATCTTTCTACTCCGATAAGATGCCGGCTGTAATTCAGGAAATGCGCGATAAGAATCTGTTAGTACCTTCTCAGGGTGCTGAAATCGTAGAACTGTCCCAGTTCGGTCTGACAGATGCTCCAGTAATCAAATCTGATGGTTCTTCCATCTATATTACAAGAGATATCGCTGCAGCTAAGTACAGAATGGATACTTACAACTTCGTAAAGGACATCTATGTAGTTGCTTCCCAGCAAAATCTCCACTTCCAGCAGCTTAAGAAGATTATCGAACTGATGGGCTACGAATGGAGCAAGGATATCGTTCACGTACCATTTGGTCTTGTAAGCCTGGAAGAAGGTACAATGTCCACCAGACACGGCCGTGTAGTATTCCTGGAAGATGTTCTGAACAAAGCAATCGACGAAACACGCGAAATCATTAAGGAAAAAGGCGTGGCAACTGACAATATCGAAGAAACAGCTAAGATGGTCGGCGTAGGTGCAGTAGTATTTAACGAACTGTCCAACAACAGAATCAAGGACTATGTATTCAGCTGGAAAAAGGTTCTGGACTTCAATGGCGAAACAGGTCCATATGTTCAGTATACTTATGCAAGATGCGCAAGCGTTCTGAGAAATGCAGGCGAAGAAGCAACTGCAGCAGCAGCTAAGGCAGATGCAGTTAAGGCATCTTATCTGACAGGCGAAAGTGCATACCAGCTGGCTAGACTCTTATACATGCTGCCAGAAGTTATCGTGGACGCTGCTGAAAAGTACGAACCATCTATCGTAACCAGACACATTGTGGACATCGCACAGGGCTTCAACCGCTTCTACCATGATGAACACATTCTGGTTGATAATGAAGAAGAAAAGACTGCTAAGCTGGCTCTGGTTCTGGCTGCAAAGACTGCAATCAAAAACGGTCTGGCTCTGCTGGGAATGGATGCTCCAGAACGTATGTAATCAGGAGTTAGTTCGATATGCGTTATATAGGTAATATTTATAGGCCTCCAAGCGAGGCCTACAGCCTTTTGGTGCAGGTAACCATCGGCTGTACTCACAATAAATGCACATTCTGCAGCATGTTCAAAGCGAAGCAGTTTCGCGTGAGAGACCCGCAGGAAGTGCTGGAAGATTTAGCATGGGCAAGACAGAAATATAGAAAAGTAGACCGCATTTTCCTCTGCGACGGAGATGCGCTGTGTCTGGCCACTAATAAGCTCCTCGTAATTTTGGATTACATTCGTGAGAATTTCCCAGAATGCGAGCGAGTTACAGCATATGGCAGAGCAACTCAGGCTCTGTCTAAGACAGATGAAGAACTTCAGCTCCTTCGTGAGCATGGTCTGACCATGGTATACTTAGGTGCAGAGTCCGGAAGTGCCAAAGTTCTGGAAAAAATTCAGAAGGGCGAAACTCGTGAAGAACTCATCGCAGGTGTTCAGAAGCTGGAAAGAAATGACATAAAGACATCAGTAACCTTTATCAGCGGATTAGCCGGTCAGGACGGCTGGGAAGATCATGCCATCGAAACAGGCAAGATGATTGCAGAAATGAACGCATCGTATGTAAGTCTGCTGACACTTCTCCTTGAATATCCGGCACCAATGCTGGACGAAGTGAGAAATGGCAGCTTCAAATATCTGACGCCGGAGCAGGTTTTGCAGGAAACTGCGCTGATGATGGAACATGCTCGTCCACAGAAAACTTGTATATTCAGAAGCAATCATGCATCTAACTATGTTTCTCTGAAGGGAAATCTTCCAGAAGATAACGACAGATTCATCGATGAGCTGCATCGCTGCATGAGAAACCGCGGCATGCTTAAAGATGAAAGATTCCGTGCATTATAGCCAAAAGGACGGATTATGAAAATATTATTGACGACATTAAATTCTAAATATGTCCATTCAAATTTGGCGCTGAAGTACCTCTATACGGTTATCGCCGGCGAGTACAGCGACGCGCAGGTTCGTGAGTTCACAATTAATCAGGACCTGAACTATGTCTATACGGAACTTGTAAGAGCAAACTGTGATATGGTTTGCTTTTCCTGTTACATATGGAATATTGAAAAAACTAAAGAATTAGCCTCTGCGCTGAAAAAAGCCAGACCTGAGCTGAAAATCTGTCTCGGCGGGCCCGAGGTCACGGCGGGCGGACATGCTTTCGCTTTGCAAAATCCGTGGGCTGATTTTCTTATCTGCGGTGAGGGTGAGTATTCGTTCTACCGTTTATGTCAGGTCTTAAAGGAAAGCAAGTTGCATCACTGCGATCCTCCTCCGGAGGAACTTTTGCAGACGGTTCCGGGGCTGATATACAGGGGCTTCGATAAAAAGGTTTATGTGAATCCGCAGATGGAGCCTATGGATTTCAACAAAGTTCCGTTTCCTTATTCTATTTTGGATTGTGCGTCGGATCAGGTGGTGTACTATGAATCTGTGCGTGGTTGTCCATTCAGATGCAGCTACTGTCTCTCGTCCATCGAAAAGACTATGAGACCGCTGCAGATTGACCGTGTAAAGGCCGAATTGGGCTATTTCCTGCACAAAAAAGTGATGCAGGTCAAATTCATCGACCGAACTTTTAACTATGACAAACAGCGTGCCTACGACATTTTCCACTATTTAATTGAAAATGATAATGGCATTACCAATTTCCACTTCGAAATTTGCGGAGACCTGCTGGATAAGGCAACTTTAGATTTGCTGCGCTGCGCAAGAAGAGGGCTTTTTCAGTTTGAGATTGGAATTCAGTCCTGCAATCCGCAGACTTTGATGGCTGTCAACCGAAAGGAGAATGTTTATCCGATTCTCTATAACGTGGAGCAGCTTATGAAAATGGGCAATATCCATACCCATGTGGACTTAATCGCAGGGCTTCCTTATGAGACTTACGAGCTGTTTGCACGGTCGTTTAACAAAGTCTATGCTTTGCAGGCTGATATGCTGCAGTTGGGATTTTTGAAGGTTCTGGGCGGTACTCCGATTTGGAATCAGAAGGAGGAGCATGGAATCGTATTTCGTGAAAAGGCTCCTTATGAGGTCATTTGTACTTCGTACATTTCAGCGCAGGAGCTTGCGACCTTGCACATGATAGAAAATATGCTGGATATTTACTATAACCGAGGTGGATTTTCACGAACTGTGGAATATCTCATCGCTGAGGTAGGAAAGACGGCTTTTGGATTTTATGAAAAATTGGCGGAGTTCTACTATCGCCAGGGGTACCAGCATCGAAATCGAAAGAAAGAAGATCAGTATCGAATACTCCGGACGTTTGCATACACGCTGGGAGACGATATAGGCCGGGAGGCAGAGATTTTGCTGGGTGAGGATTTGGCAGAACATTTTAATGAGGAAGAACAAAAGCGTTTCTATAAGAAAGGCTGGGAGGTAAAAATATGAGTGAAAGAATAGAGGACCGAATTGGTTATTATTTGGTACCGCATTTAGATGAATATGTATTCGATGAGCTGTCGGATGCGTACTTAGAACGTGCAGGAATTGCTGACATTATGAGTGGCGTTCCGGTTCCCATCAACAAGAAGAAAATGATGAAACTGTCCACTGTGGATATTGCAAGAAGCATGGCTTTCGTCATCGGCTGTGACCCTAATTTTGATTACAAAGATAATTATGTGGCATACATTCAGCGTATGTTTGGGGACGAGTTTGTTAAGGCTCTGATTGCTGATGGTGTAGATGGCGCGACAAAACGTGACTACGACTATGCTTGTATTCAGTTCCGTGCTGCTATGCTTATCGATCCGGGCAATGTGGATGCTATGTATTGCTACGGCCGTGCGTGCAAGGATGCTTATGAGCTGGCTGATGATGAGGATTTCGTGGGAAGATTTAAGGCTGAGGCACTGGATGCTTTTGAGCAGGTGACTTTGCGCCGTCCTGAATTCGCTGAGGCTTATTATTTCCTGGGCTACGGCTACCTGAATCTGGGTCTTTATATCAAAGCTCAGCTGACTTGGCAGGAATACATGAAGCTGACTGAGGAGCGTGCGTCTGAAGATGCTATTGCTGAGCTTCGCAAAGATGTTCAGATGCGTCTTGATTCTCTGGAAGAGCCTGTTAAGGTTGAGCAGGGATACAATTTAGTTCTCTCCGGTAGATTTGAGGAAGGTATCGAGGCGCTGTTGCCTTATAGGGAGGGTCCTTATAAGGATTGGTGGCCGCTGTGGTATTACATCGGTATGGCTTATTCTCAGCTGGAGATGGATGAAGAGGCTGTTACTCATCTGCGTCAGGTGCTGCAGCTTTCTCCAAGTAATCTGGAGGCTATGGAGGAACTGGTCGTGGTTTATGGCCGCATGGGCAACGATGAAATGGTATCCAAGTACGAAAAGAAGATTGAGGTCGTAAAGCACAACATGGAGCTTGATAAGGCTGAAAAGGCTGCGGCTGATGCGCAGGCTCAGTTTGCGGCGCAGGATGCGGCAAGAAAGGCTGCTGCGGCGGAGCCAGGGCTGAAAAACTAACCCAAGGAGGATTGTGACCTAAGGAAGACTGTGACCTAAGGTGAGGGAAAGTCGTGGATAAAGTCGATACCAAATGCGACAGAAAAAGCGTCTGGTAGCCGATTATTCGCCGTATATACCCTTGTAGATGAAAACCTTCGCTGAATACATGCTGCAGTAGGTTTTATCATAAAATAAAACAAAACAAATTGGAAATTTCTTATGCGATAATGGAATTCACGCCATTTACCGGTACTCTCTGAATTTAGGAAGGGAGTGCCGGTTTTTATTTATGTAGCCTCTCAAAGTTTTTTGAACTTTTTTTAATTTTTTTTATAAAAGTGGTTGACAACTCTATAGGGATGTGTTATTATGATTAAGCTGCAAGTCAGCAAGGCGTTCCAAGGTAGCTCAATGGTGGAGCACTCGGCTGTTAACCGATAGGCTGTGGGTTCGAGCCCCACCCTTGGAGCCAATTT
>CAZLJV010000014.1:0-23455 GCA_964559965.1 uncultured Oscillospiraceae bacterium
GTGCCGACGCATACTTGGATACGCACTGGGAATGATTGAAAGTATAGTGATCCTTCGCATCTATGGCCGCTGTAAGAGCATATATGGTAGATGTCAGCTCATGGATTTCGCCATGGGAGTTCTCATCTTTATATAAGTCAGCCTTAGCACCATCGAAAATTCGAATCTGATTCTTACCATTTTGCTTAATCTGGAAAACCTCCATATTAGCGTAAGAAATCAGCTGATTTCCATTGACAGCATTAGCCGGATAACTGCATATTCCGGCAGAGAAAGTAAGGAACTTCTTCATTCTTTCACGGCTGTTTGCAATAGAATCAGCCAGCATATCGCGAACCATGACAGTCTTTTCGTATGCAGAAAGTCCGTCGCAATATGGAAGTAAGGCTGCGAATTCTTTGCCGCCATATCTGGCAAGTATCGCTCCGTCACCGTAAGCACGCTCCATTATCTTAGCGAAGTCCTTAAGCATTCGGTCGCCCTCTTCACTGCCATAAAGCTCGTTATACAAGCTGAAATCATCTAAATTCAAAAGCACCAGCGTAATCGGAGAAGCCTTCTTTTCAAACTGCTCGTCCACCTTCTTGTTCAAAGTTCTGCGATTGAGCAGGCCAGTGAGCGGGTCTAAAAGTGCTTCCTTTTCAAGCACCTGATAAAGCATGGCATTTTTCAGTGCAATAGAAGCAACCGAGGCGATGGACTCCAAGAAACTTATCTCCGCATATGTATAATTCTTTTTCTTGCCTAACTTTTCCGACAGAATCGCAAACCCAAGCACTCCATTTTCTCCGCTGAATGGCAAAATATATGCCGCATGGATTGACTCAAGCATATGCTTTTCCGACTCCCACATACTCTTGTATACCATGGTTTTCTTAAAGTCAGAATAGAGCATGCCGCCTTTTCCACGGGACAATCTCTTCATCATAGGATGATCCTTCTTAAATTCAAGAAGACGCTCAAGAGACTGCACATTTCTGTCAGAAACATAAGTTTCAGTTTCTGAATCATACATACAGATATACATATGGTCAACATCGATTTCTGTTTTTACCAAATCAGCAAACCGCTGAAGAATTTCACCTGTGTGAAGTGTTGAGCTGATTTCAGTTGTAAATATGTGCACCTGCTCTTCCCTGCGAAGCTGTTCACGAACGAAAAGTCCGTCATGGAGCTTGTTTAAGCCAATGAAAAGCAGGATAGCCACAGCAGAACAGATTACAGCAACTATTAAAGATGCATCGTAATTGGAAGTCTCCAGTTTTCCGAAAACAAGACTATCCAGAGATGGGAATATTGCTGAAATAGTGAGCGCAGTGATTAAAATTGAAATCACATACATTGAACCCTTAGATGTTATCTGGTTCAAAGCGTAGAATCTCTTTTTGTAAAATGCGTAATAAATGCACACAGAGTTCAGCGCACAGCCTAAAGTATCCATCGGTACTGAGTTAAATATCACATTAAGCGCAATACCCACCAACATCAGTAAAATGCCCACAAACAAAGGCATCAGATATGACAGAGGCATATCCTCCTGAGCGAGAGTTTTGCGGAGCATCAAGCCAATAGCTACAAATACCCAAACTGTAAATATGATAGGCAGCACCGCCATCCATTTAATATCATAATGGGAAGTCAGAATTCCATCAGTCATGGTAACTTCCGGCGTAGTCATAAAAGCATCGAAAAGGTTCATGACGAGCATGATTACCGTAATGACACCGAATACTATGCGCAGGAATTTTCCACGCTGTTCCGTATAGAACGAGAACAGGAGGAAATACAAGTATGGAACTGTGAAAATTCCGCTTAATGAGACCTTCCACCAGAAGGTTACATCTGGATAAAGCTGACAGCGCATGAAGAACGCTCCGCCTGCCCACATTATAAATGCTGTGAGAAGCCCTATAAATGTAACTATGGAAGCATCTTTTTTAGCTGAAAGCATGGTGCAGAGCAGGAATATGTTACACAGCAGTGCCATCATTGGAATCTGCACAAAGAGAAAGTCGATTAAGTGGTTCATACTATTCCACCTCCCATCCATGAAGGCACATTGGCAGACTGCAGCATTCTGTTCAGATCTACCACATCGCTCATAGGCGGATTAATTTTTCGAATTGCATATCCGTACTGAGCTTCAAAGCGAGCTAAACTTCCCATCGGCAGAATAGTTACTACCAATGGTTCTACGCCTAATAATCTCTTTAAGTCCTTGTAATCGTGATCGTAATGTCTGAAATATGCTCCGAAATGGTCTTTGATAAGCTGTTCATCTAAATATGCCGCCTGCGGCGTATCTGCGTCCAGCTCTACATAAAAGTGCATAAACGACCGCTTATCTCCGTTATATTCCTTCAAGGCAAACCAGTCTCCAACCGGAAGTCTGGATCTTTCCAGCACGCAGCGAATGCTGCCTTCAGTAATTCTGGTAAATCCAGCTATGTCTATTACCCAAGGGACGCGGTCTATGTATTCGAACTGCGGCAGCATCACGCCTTCACGCTCGCTTACAGTGCGCAGGCAGCGATACATGTCGCCAGGACGATAGCGCATAAAAGCTCCGCCCTTAAAATTAGTAAGTACAATTTCGTATTCCTCGTTTGCTACCACTTCATTCATCAAGTAGGTGCGAGGAACATAAGAAGGATCAGCTTCATTTTTCAGCATCTCCGACTTAGGTATGAATTCATAAAAAGCATTGTCCGGGAAGAACACGAGTCCGTTTCGATTCCATGTCTCCGTACCCATGCACCCAGTCTCCGTACCGCCGTGAATCTCAAGAGGGCGTTTTCCCCATGCAGCTTCCAGCTCATCACGGAACAGTGCAGTGTCAGTTCCTACACAAACGAAGCCTTTAAGATCGAATACATCTTTAGGCTGTATAGGCCTGTTATCACGCTGGCATACATACTTAGCCTTCACAAGTTTATTGAGCATGGACGGATGGATTCCGACCAGCTTCTTTATATCTACACTTCCCGAGGAAACATAATGCTGAAAATTCTTAGTGATAGTATATATAACGCTGCTCATGCCGAAGAACTGATCAAGACCGCTCTTCATAGCCATGACGAAACCTCGCTTATTCTGCTCCGTAAATGAAAGCCCACGAGCCTCTTCAAGGGATGGCATAAAACGCACATCCATTTCAGGCTCAATAAGAAGCGGAAAAAGTCCGGTGGCATAAGGAAGCGGCGCAAGACCGTACAAGCTGCGGTCACCATTTTTGACACGGAACTTGCCCTTATCTTCGCTTGTGGACAAGATCATAGCCGCTAAAATATTAGTTGTATATACATCAAGCATACCTCTTGTATAAGGCGCCAGCTTCTTAGGACGGCTTCCGCTCTCCCAAGTAGTTTCCAGCCACACCACCGGTTCACCCGGCAGCTGATCAAGGCTCTTAGTAAGCAGTATTTCTGCATAATCTTCATAAGTTGTAAGAGGAACTCGATTTCTGAATTCCTCCAGGGAATTAGGCTTTTCACCACGCAAAATCTTCCGTCCCAGCCCGCATCCGGAATATACTTCGATTTGCTCAGCCAGAAGTCGTTCCTGAATCTGCATATATTCTTCAATACTTAAATCTAAAAATCCGCAGTATTCGTCCCAGATTTCCTTCGATTTGCAGTTTTTCAGCTTGTCCTTAAATCGCACGGTGCACTCCTCCTTCCCATCTATCTATATAATAATATAATTCAAGTTACTTTTTTCGACGAATTGGCAACAAAAAGGCCACTTCCGCCCTATATTCGTCATATCCGGCTAAATATACCGGGAAAAAACATCTATCCTGCATAACTACATAAATCAAGTTAAGCACAAAAGTCCACACTGCAAGTCCCAAACCATCTGGAAACACCATTGTCCAGCCAGATGCGCAGACTAAAAAGCTCCACACGCCCGGGTGCCTCATATATCCATAAAGCCCCTTTCTGCTCACTTCTGTACCTGCTTTATCCTTGGAATACCCTTGCTGCTTAGCACCAAGTCCGATTCCTAAAACATTCATGTAGAACAAAATGCCTATTACAAGCACCGAAAGACCCGCCCAGAAAGTCAGGCCAGATGAAGGCTTAGTCAGCACAGATTTTGCGGTGAAGGAAAGCAGAAGAAGCAGCGTACCCATGTAAAACCAAGGATTGAAGCACTCACGCCCTTTACGCACATTTTTGCATTTTTGAATCTCAAACAGCACGAGAAGCCCGAAAGCCACTGCACTAATTATGTAAGTCATGCGTCCTCTTTCTTCGTAAATGCCAGGCCGATGCAGCCTATGCCCGTGTAAATTCCGATGACTGGGCCGACAGGTTCAATATTCACCCTTGCCCGCGGCATTCGCATCAAAATCTTTTTTCTCAGCTCTTCAGCTCTCTCCGGCACTCCGGCGTGAAAGACTGTAACTGGCTTCTCCAAATTGCCTTCCTTGTACAGCTGTTCTGTCAGCTTATTTGATCCACTTTCGTCATTTCTGGCGATGGACCATTCACGAACAAGGCCATCTGAGAAAACAAGCAGGGGCTTAATTCCCAGCATCTGGACAGTTTTCGCAGTGATAGCGCCCACTCTGCCACCTTTGTAGGCATTTTGGAGTGAGTCAAGCATGAGATAAACTCCCATTTTGTGCTGAATCATGTCCATAGATGCTGCAATTTCCTCTGCTCCCAGTCCCTGGTCAGCTAAGGAAACAGCTTCCCTAACCATCTGCGCCATACCGTGAGAACATTGTAAAGTATCATATACTAAAACCGGAATTGAAAATCCCTGTCTTTTAACTAACTGTGCTGCCGTGCATGCAGCCCTGTAGCAGCCTGACATCTTCGATGTTATCATCATGCACAGGATTGCTTCGGCATCTGGATGCTCCTCAGCCGCCTTACGGAAGGTCTTTACGAAATCGCCAACCGCAGGTTGTGAGCTTGTAGGCAGATTTTTCGCAGCCTTCAGCATTTCATAAAATGTCTCGGCTGAAATTTCCGTCATATTCTTGTATTCTTCTTCCCCGAAAATCACGCAGTCTGCAATCATATATATGCCAAGCTGCTGCGCCTCTTCCAAGGACATATCGCTGCCTGTGTGTGTTACGATTGCAATCTTTCTGTGACTCATGTTCCATTTCTCCCTTCTTAGTATACCATATTTTAGTGATGTCGAACACAAAAAAAGGTACACTCATACATGTTTATGATATTACAAAATTTTCATTCAATCAATGTTAGTTTGAAGTTAGTTTATCAATCGCTAACCGCTAATTAGGGTGGTTGTTTTCAGACAAAAATAACTGTATAATATAAAGATGTAGATATAATGAAAATTTCATGTAAGGGGGAGAAAAATGTCCGTCGTCTTAAATGGAACGCAGCTTTGCTGCGGATATATATATGCAGCAGAATACTTAGAAGAAAAAAAAGAGATTCTCAACAAGCTGAATCTCTTTCCTGTAGCCGATCGGGATACTGGCGTAAATATGTGCAGGTCACTCCGAAAAGTCGCAGACCATATGACAGAACATCTAAAAAATACCAAGCAATCAACAGAAACATCACCAGCAGAAATTGCAGAAATGGCATATATGCAATTTTTGGAACATGCGAGAGGAAATTCGGGAACTATTCTGACCTTGTTTTTCGAGGGTTTCTCTGCGGGTATTCCTGCCGATACACATGACCTCACAGGACTTCAGCTTGCAAGCGCCTTTCTCAAGGGAGCTGAAAATGCCATGGAAAACGTTCCAGACCCAGTAAATGGTACTATCTTATCCGTGGCACTCCAAAGCGCTAAAGCAGGCGTTTCCATCGCTGAAATAAAAAATGATGCGGCTGCAGTGCTTCATCGAATCGTCGATGAAGCATGCGCCGCATTAATGCAAACTGCAAACCAGAACCCAGTTCTGCGTCCATATAAAGTTATAGACTCCGGAGCATACGGATTTTGCCTTATCCTAGAAGGATTTTTGAAGGCAGCAACGGATATGGATATATCCGAAAGCAAACTACTTTCTATCCTCAACGATATAGATGCACTTACCTGCTCAGCAGATTCTGCCGATTCTGTCGGTTCTGTCGATTCCGCAGATTCCCAGCTCCAGTATCGCTACTGCACCGAATTCGTCTTAGTGCCTTTTGAAAATGCTGATATGGACAAACTGGCATCAAGCCTTGAGCCTATGGGAGACCACTTCCTTCATGTCTCCAACTCTCAATTATTCAAAGTGCATATCCATACCAATGAGCCTGAAGAAGTATTCCGCAAATCCTCTGCTTACGGCACACTTCGTTCCCAAAAAGTTGACGATATGCTGGCACAGCTTCAGTAAACTAACTTATGTAACTAAAATCAGGTGAGCTACTTTCTCACATCGCAAATGTAGCTCATCTGGAATGTCCCATTCAATTCTACCAGTTCCTTTATACCGTCAGCATCAAGTGCTGAAGTCAGATTTCTCAGCGTATCCTGGAATCCCAATAAAGAATATATGTCAGAGCTTCCTTCCGGAACAAATTCTTCAATCTGACAGTCCGTCAGCTCATAAGTTTCCTTCATATCCTTGACAGCCTCTTCATAAGTAGCAATCCCGTCAATCAAGCCATTTTTCAAAGCCTGCTTAGCAGTATAGATTCTGCCGTCAGCAATTTTCTTCACCTTAGCCGTGCTCATATCTCTGCCTTCAGCCACGATTCCCACGAACTGCTCATATGCTTCATCTACTAAAGACTGGAAAATTTCTCTCTGTTCCTTAGTCATAGGCTCAACATTGCTTCCCATAGCCTTGTTTGCACCAGAAGTGATAGTTTCAACATTGATGCCTAAGTCATCTAAAAGCTGACTTACATCTATCATGCTTCCCATAGTAACGCCGATTGATCCAGTCCAGCAATTTCTGTTTGCCAAAATCTTTTCGCAAGGTGCTGATATGTAATAACCACCCGATGTAGCCTGAGACTGCATAGACGAATATACTGGACGACCTGTAGTTTCCTGATATTCTTTGATTTTCAGATACAGCTCGTCGCTGGCATATACGCTGCCACCCGGAGTATTTACATAGAGAATTACACCCTTATTATCACTGTCAGCCATCATGGCATCAAGTGCATTGAGAATATACTGGTGGTTATAAGTCTCATTTCCAGACTCGCTTATTTCACCCTCAACGAAGATAGTTCCAATATACGAATGACCAAAATCTGTTGAAACTTCATTGGTAGGGCCGTCTCCACCGAGTCCGATTCCGTTTATGAAATGCTCGCAGCCAGTCATAAGTCCTAATATGCAGACCACGATAACTACTAAAATTATGAGGCCTTTTTGCCAAGCTGCCATCTTCTTTTTAGTTTTCTTTTTAGATTCCTTTACATCGCCTTCAATCACAATTGTTCTCTTAGGCATGTTTTCAGGCTGTGGCTGCTCTTCGCTTATCTCTGGAAGTCTGTTTATTTCATTGTTATCCATATTATCCATCAAAATCCCTCCACTTTCACATCTCTAATTTCGACACATTTCGATACTTTCATTCTACCACGATTATCCCACATATTAAAGCAGATTTTAGTACAGTTCTATTATACGGTCGCTGACATGTTCTACCATGGGTAAATCATGAGAAATGAGAAGCATTGTAAGTTTTCTTTCTTCTTGAAGTTTCTTTAGAAGATGAATTATCTGGGATTGAATAGATATATCCAGCGAGCTTACAGGCTCATCTGCAATTATGAAATCCGGTTCCGTAATCAAAGCTCTGGCGATGGCAGCACGCTGCCTCTGACCTCCGGAAACCTCCTGAGGATAACGCTTCGCTAAGTCAATATCAAGGCCAACAGCCTCCATCATTTCATAAACCTTCTTTTCAGTATTTTTCTCTCCGTTCTTCTCTGCGCCTGCCTTGCGCCTAGCGATTATCAATGGTTCTGCAATGCTTTCACCTAAAGTCATGCGAGGATTAAGAGCAGCAGCCGAATCCTGAAATATCATCTGAACCTTGCAGCCTTCTCTGTATTCTACGCTTCCTTTTTCAGGCTTGTAAATTCCAACCATACACCTTGCTAAGGTGGACTTACCGCAGCCAGAAGGGCCGACTAATCCGACTATCTCACCTTTGTAGATATTCATGGAAAGGTCGTCCAATACCCATTTGGAAAGATTTTTTATACTTACAAGCGGCTGTCCATCACACTGCGGTGTTCTGTGCTCCGCCTCCGGCTCCGCTATACGCCCGTGGTAATGCATTTCTACATGCTTATGAAAATCTCCGCTATCAACTATGCGGCCATCTTTCATAACTATAATCCTGTCGGCAATTTTCTCTGCAAGCTCTAAATCGTGAGTTACAAAAAGCATAGCTCTATCCTTTTCCCTAACCTCCCTGCACAGTGTATCTACAATCTGCTCCTTAGTATCAGGGTCGAGAGCAGTAGTCGGCTCGTCCGCAATCAAAAGACGAGGATTGCATGCAAGGGCAACAGCTATTGCAGCCCTTTGGCGCATTCCACCGCTAAACTGGTGTGGATACTGCTTAGCCCTAATCTCAGGCTGAGGAATACCAAGCTCTCTTAAAAGCGCAACTGCACGCTGCCAGTCCCTGCGGCTTCTCTTTTCGTGAAGCCTTATGGTCTCCACAATCTGACTTCCGATGGAAACCACCGGATTAAGAGAAGTGAGTGGATCTTGAAATACCATGGCTGCATCACGTCCACGAACAGCCGAGAGCTGAGATTCAGTCATGGAAGTAATATCATGTCCGCAAAGGGAGATTTCGCTGGGTGGAGAGAGAATGGCGTGGTCACGGTGGAGAGCGAGAATGGCACGACAGAGAGAGGTTTTGCCGCAGCCAGACTCGCCCACCAGTGCCACAATTTCGCCGGAGTTTACAGTCAAACTGACATCTCGCACCGCAGGTTGAAGTTCTCCTTCACACAAGTATGAAAGAGAGAGATTTTCGATTTTCAGTATGTTCATTCCCCAATGCTCCATTCCGCTATATTCCAAAAAATCCCCACGCCGTGATGCCCTAAGATGGTCTCCTGACTGATTCCGTGTATGCCTTCTTTGATGGCATAATCAGCATCCACATAGGCAACAAAGGTATATGGCAGCTGCTCCATGAGAGCCGTCTGAAAGTCCTTATAAAGCTGGCACCGCTCGCTCTGGTCATCTGTCCTTCGCGCTGCCTCTAAAATCTCGTCCACAGAAGCATTGCTGTATGAGGTATAGTTGTCGCCTGCGCCTGTGGTGAAGACTTTGTAAGTGTGGTCGTCTGGATCAAAAGGACTTCCCCAGCCGATTATGCAAGCCTGCTGACCGCCCCAGTCCAGTGATTGACGAGTTTCGGCCGCAACATCAGCACCGATTTGCTGTAGCTGGGAAGCGCACATTAGAGCCATGTCCACTCGCACCTTGTCATCAGCCTGAGCCGCAATGGTAAAGGCGAGAGTCTCACCGTCTTTTTCATAATATCCGTTCTGACCACGCACCCAGCCGGCTGCCTCTAAGAGCTGACAGCACTTTTCAGGATTATAGCTAAAGGCTTCCATGTCAGAATTATAGAAATCGCCCTTCTGAAGAGGCGAATAAGCAGCCTCGCCCTCACCCATGAGCACGCTGTCGACTACAGCCTGACGGTCGATAGCATAGCTTAAAATATTAGGAAGCTCTGGATGCGCTTGAAAATATGGATGAGCGAAATTATATGCGATGGCACGATAGTCCGCAGTATTCATGTGGTAAACCTTAAGACCCTCGGATTTTGCCATGGTTTCAGCAGTCTTCGCCGTAATCTGCGCCATGTCTAAATCTCCATTTTTCAACTGCATAGCTCGCGCGTCTGAATCGGAAACAATCTTAAAGATGATGCGGTCGATGTTAGGCTCGCCGCCATAATAAGCCTCGAATTTCTCCATAGTGATGGACTGACCCATGTCCCATGCCGTCATACGATAAGGACCTGCGCCCACAGGATTTTGATTGAACTGGCTGGTTGTCAAATCTTCCCCTTCCAGCAGGTGACGCGGCAAAATCCCAATAGTCATATACTCATCGAATGCCACATTTTCCTCGTTCAGCCTTACTTTTACGGTCAGCTTATCAGGGCACTGAATTTCTTCAATTTCAGCATAGTTTGAACGGATTTCAGACTGATTCTTCGGATCTAAAATGGCCTCAAGGGTGAACTTCACATCTTCAGAAGTAAGCTCATGCCCATCGTGAAAAATCAGATTATCTCTGAGATGAAAAATCCAAGTCTTTTCGGCTTTGTCATATTCCCAGTCGCTTGCAAGGCCTGCAACCAAGCTGTTATCAGCATCACGAGCCGTAAGACCTGCAAACAGAAGAGCATTTATCTCCCCATGCTCAAACAAGGCAGGATTGATAGCCGTATAATCCCCGCTGCCGTATACGAGAGTTTCTGCATCATAACTCTGGCTTGCATCAGTTTCAGATCCGCAGCCTGTTATAAAAAAGCAGCTCACAAACATCAGGCTGAATATGAGAAATCTGCATATTGTTTTCTTCATTTTACTTATCCTTTCATTTAGACTGCTATCCGCATCGCCTGTGGCAGCCTATAAGTTACTGTGCATTCTTAAATTCCGTTTTCTGAAATGCTCACCCCAGCTGGTAATTGCACCGAGTGTCACCACCAAAACAAGCCCTGGAATGAGAATCAGATTCCACTGTCCTGTCAAAATCAGGTTTTGGGACATGGACAGAAGGCTTCCCCAGCTTGCCGTAGTAAGAGGCAGCCCCAGACCTAAAAAGCTCAGCGTAGATTCTGTCAGCATAGCCTGCCCCACTGCCGAAACTGCCATATACATTATAGGCGAAATCAGGCTTGGCATTAGATGGTGCACAAGAACATATCCCGTCGACGCTTTTTGCAGTTGTGCATGGATTATATATTCCTGATGGCGAAGGTGACGGACTTCTGTTCTGACTATTTTCGCCATGCTCATCCAGCTTGTCAGCGAAATCGCCGCTGCTATGGAAGTGCTCGTGGCATTTCCCCATATTGCCTGCAAAAATAGCACCATCAAAATCGACGGTATGCTCATCAGCAGTTCGCAGATTCTCATCATCAGCTGGTCTGTCTTTTCGCCTGCAAGTCCACTGATTGTCCCATAGATTACGGCTATGGCTGTTGTGAGAAATCCTGCTAAAATACCTATATACAAGGAGGTTCTGCCCCCGTACAAAATCAGGCTCAGAAGGTCTCTGCCCATGTAATCAGTTCCTAAAATATGTTTGTACGCACCGCTAAGATCCATTTCAGTTACGCTATATGGTGCAATTATAGGTGCAAGAAGTGAGGCTGATACGATTATTATGAGAATAACAACTGTCAAGCGACTGCTGCCTGCTGCACCGGATTTATCTCTGCCTACAGCTTGTGCGTAGGTTCGGACACCGGTAGTCTGGCTTGCTGAAACCTCGCTGGCATCTTCAAAATCATATTCACGATACTCTTCGCAGTCATGCCATACTGCGCCAGTGCCAGCCAAGCCAGCTCGCTCCTTTTTAATATGAACCTTCTTACCGATAACAGCATCTGCCCCAGTTCTCGGATCCAGCACCCGACTCAAAACCTGTGCCAGCATATGAAATACCACCGTCACAAAAGCAGTGATAAGGCACAGTGCCATAAGCATGTTGTAATCCTTATACATAGCCGCCTGAAAGCTGAGCGACCCAAGACCTGGATAAGCAAATACAGACTCAATTATATATGTACCGCCGATTAAGTGAGGAATAGACGAAGCCGCCGAAACTACAATGCCCGGCATGACATTTTTCATGCAGCTTTTCCAGAGAATCTGCCCTCTGGACATTCCCTTCGCCTTGTTCATCATAACATAATCCTTGCGAGTTTCCTCCAAAAGCATATTCCTTATCATATATGCGTAATACCACAGATGCTCCAGCACCAGCACCGAAACAGGCAGCACCAGATGCCACGCCCTGTCGAAGAAGCTGCCCTCAGCACCATAGGAATAAGCACCGCCCACAGGAAAAATCCCCATCACCACTGCGAAAATGTATATAAACAGCAGCGCCAGAAAAAATGACGGAATATTGCTGCTCACCATTCCTACCTGACAGATTATCTTATCAATCCGCTTCCCCTCATTGAAAACGCAGAATCCTCCAAGAAGAATCGCCAGTGCAAAGGTCAGCACAAGGGACAGTCCGCACAAAACAAGGCTGTTTCCCCACATCTTCCCGATAACCGTTGCCACAGGCTGTTTATACTGAAACGAAATTCCCAGATTTCCCTCCAAAACATTAGCCGCCCAGCGCCAATACTGCCTCACCAAGCTGTCATTCAGCCCGAGATTTTCGCGCGCCAAATCCTTCTCCGCCTGACTCATTCTGTCCACTCCGTCACCGTACCAGCTTCTGAGCGGATCCCCCGGACAAAGCTGTGCTAAGGTAAAAACAATCATGGACAAGATTATAAGCACTACGCATATTTGAAAAATTTTCGAAGCAAGTTTACCTAATCGCAACTTCATTTCTACTCCGCATCTGTGCTTTTAAGCTGCACGCCGCCAATCATTTCACGCACCTGACGAATACTCATTCCCTTTTCTCTTGCAATTCTCGCCAAGTCATCATACTCATACTTACCTCTGGTAACCCCAAATCCGCTTGCAAACTTTACTCTGACTTCCCCTAACTCAGTCTTCTGCTTTTGTTCACAACGCTTCAAAACATATCTGCTGTAGACTTGCTCTCTCACCCCAAGTGTTGTAGTGTGCTTAAATATACATTCAATCATTCTCTTTCTGTCAATTCCACGAGCAAGAACGCACAGTTTCACCGCCGGTCTTGATTTTTTCATGGTGATAGCTTCTGTCCATACATCTAAAGCACCACATTCCAAGAGCATTTCCATGGCAAAACCTATTTCTTCGCCTGTCATATCATCTATGTTTGCACATAATTCATATACGGAGTCTGTAGAATCGTTATTTGACGATGTAAATGACGCACCTGCATTTCCTAAAACTGCTCTTACACAGTTTGCAGCTCCCGGAAATTCCTTAGTTCCCATTCCGTATCCTACTTTTTCTGTAGTCATAGATGGCATTTCACCGAAGTTTTCTGAAAAGTATTTCATCAGTGCTGCTCCTGTAGGTGTGCAAAGCTCTGTCTTAATCTCTCCGCTGTAGATTGGAATTCCATTTAATATCAGGGCAGTGGCCGGTGCGGGCACAGGCAGGATTCCGTGGGCGCACTTTACGGTGCCACTGCCTACGCAAATGGGGGAAGACTGGACGGAATCTGCGCCCAGCATTTCCATGAGCAGACAGTTGCCGATGACATCGGCGACTGCGTCCAGGCTTCCGACCTCGTGGAAATGGATATGTTCCATGGCATGACCGTGGACTTTTGACTCAGCTGCCGCAATTATATCGTAAATTGCCGATGCGTTTCTTTTTACCGGCTCTGACACATCTAAGGATTTGATAATTTCACGAATATCTTTGATACCATTGTGAGCATGACCGTGAGCATGATGATGGTGATGTCCGCCTTCCATTTCCTCAACGCCGTTGATTTTTACTTCCATATGAGTCCCTGTCACACCGCAGCGAACTGCAGGAATGGCACTTACAGACAATCCCGGAATCGCCAGGCTGTTCATCTTCTTCAAAAATGCCTTCTGCCCATCTTCATCTAAAAGTTCATATAAAGCACCCATTAGCATATCGCCTGCCACACCCATGCTGCACTGTACATATATAGTTTTCATAAATTAGTCCTCCATGTTATTGATAAGATGTGCCTGATATCCGGCACCGAAACCGTTGTCTATGTTCACCACGCTTACGCCGCTGGCACAGGAATTCAGCATAGATAAAAGAGCTGTCACTCCGCCAAGCGCCGTTCCGTATCCCACGCTGGTCGGAACTGCAATCACCGGACAGTCAGCAAGTCCACCGATAACACTTGCCAGCGCCCCTTCCATGCCTGCGATTGCAATAATCACTCTCGCATTCATAATATCATCTGTGTGTGCCAAAAGTCTGTGAATCCCAGCCACGCCCACATCATAAATTCGCTTCACATTATTCCCCAAAATCTCCGCTGTCAGCGCCGCTTCTTCTGCCACCGGAATGTCGCTTGTCCCACCTGTTGCTACTAAAATGTAACCTGATTTTCGTGGTTTCTGCTTAATGCCTACCAGACCAACCTTAGCTTCGCTGTAATATGTAAATGTCATAGGAGGAATATCCGCGTTCTGTTCTGCATCAGCAGCGCTTGCGGCCGCTTCTGCTTCCATCAGCTCTGCTGCTTCCGGCTTCATGCGAGTGATTAAAATAGATCTCTGCCCAGCCTTCCACAAGGTTTTGCAAATAAGAGAAATCTGTTCTGGCGTTTTCGATGCACCATAGACGATTTCCGAGGCTCCCTGTCTAAGTCCCCTGTGAAGATCTAAGGACGCAATGCCGATTTCCTCAAACGGAGCTTTTTTTAATTTTAGCATCGCCTCATCTACAGTAGTAGTCCCAGCTGCTACGCTTTCTAACATATCTTTAATTTCGAACTTTTCCATCTGTTATCTTTCCTCCATATCAAGTACGATTCCTGCAAACAGGTCTTTAAGCTTCGATAAAATTTCTTTTCGGCTGCCTATCGCCTTTTCCATTTGTTCTTCTTTCAGCTGAATTCGTGCAATCGGAAGCGGTGAAGCCTCAGCATCTGAAGCTGCATCAGCCCCTGAGCCGCTGTACATCAGCCTTACTCTGAAGTCTCTAAATCCCATTTCTTCAAGTTTTCCTTCGGCAACTTCTACCCTTTCAAGGTCACCTGCCGTAATCTTAATGCCAGTAGGTATTCTTGTAGCCAGACAGGCATACGACGGCTTGTTCCATGTGAACAAGCCTGCTTCCTTAGAAAGCTCCCTTATCTCAGACTTTTTCAGTCCGCATAACCGAAGCGGTGATTTCACTTCCATTTCCCTCAAAGCCTTCATGCCCGGCCTGTCTCCTTCAGCATCAGATGCATTTGTCCCATCGATGATGACTGAGAATCCATCTTCAGATGCTGCCTTCAGAATATTTCCGAATATTCTCTGCTTGCAATGATAACATCTGTCGGAAGGGTTTATTGTCACCACATCACTTTCGAGGATATTACAAGGGATTACTCTCATGAGATTTTCCTTTTTTTCATTATCTATTTCAAACATCTCGGCTATATCATCAATTAGTTTTCGTGCATCATTCAACTCGAACTCCGGCTGAAAAGCACTTTTTACGAAATATGCCCTAACTTCTGCTCCCCACTTAACTGCCTCATAAAGCAGATATGCGGAGTCAACGCCGCCGCTGAATGCTAAGGCTACTTTCGGATTTATCTGGAAAAATTCTTTTAATGTCATGTCCAACTCCATTTCCACATTCTTAAAAGATACAACAGTAATATGCAGTTTTCATGCCACTGCATGATACAAAAAGCCACGAAGGGTGCGGTCGGACTTCTGTCCGGGCGCGGCCTTCGTGGCAGCAATTCAAAAAATACAAATATATGTTGAAACTCCAGCATTTCATGCGGTCAGACCTCTCTTCTGAGAGGCACCCTCTTCTCCTTGAAGGGGCGGATCACATGCTCAGTTTCTAAAACTATATTTAGCATATATTCTTTTAGGTCATAAATCAAGAAGTTTTTGTGCAACTTGCGTTGCTTTTATGCAACGCTGCCTCTAAGAAGATACATCACGCACAGCACAGCTAAGAAGCCTAAATTCATTATTGTAAACCATGTAAAATATCTTCCCTTCGTTTCTGGATAAGCACCTGCATAAAATTTGTATGAAATAAGGCTTGCCATAGAGGCAATCAAAGTCCCCAGACCTCCAAGATTCACTCCGATTAAAAGTGCTTTGCCATTTGATGTAAATTCAGAGAGAAGAAGTGCCGCAGGCACATTGCTTATAGCCTGACTGGCTGCAATGCTTACCAGCACTTCGTTTCCGTCCATAAGGCTTCCTAATATTTCCCGCACAGCTGGAATGCTGCCCATATTCCCGATAAACAAAAAGAAGAATACGAAGGTAAGTATTAAGCAGTAGTCCACATTCTTAAAGATACTTTTGTCGATAAAAAATACCATGCAAACGATAAAAATAAGGACTGCCAGCCAGTAAAACGCTCCCAAAACAGCACCTAAAGCTACTAAAAATAGCACTCCGTACACGCCTGCCTTGCCCCACTCTGTATTAACCGCTGCAAAATCCGTTTCAGCAAGCCGCACTGCTTCCTTCTTTCCTGTCAGCACCAGAACAAGGAGGAGAACAAACGAAAGCGCCGCATAAGGAAGCACCGTTTCTACGAAATCACCCATGGAAAGTCCGTAATACTGATATATGAACAGATTTTGCGGGTTGCCAACAGGCGTCATCATGCTCCCTAAATTGGCCGCAATGGTCTGAAGCACAATTACCGAAACTAACCTCTCGGGGTGTCCAGATTTTTCCATAACGAAGATGGCAAATGGCACAAAGGTGAGCAGTGCCACATCATTGGTGAATGCCATGCTGAGAAAAAAACACAAAAATACAAGCACCAGGGAAATTGCGCGAGTGTCGGAAACATGGGTCAGCAGCTTGATGCCGATGAAGTCGAAAACGCCCACCTTTTGCAATCCGGCCACCACTATCATCAGACTGAGCAAAATCCCCAGCACCCTAAAGTCTACATATCCGGCCGCTTCACTCAGGCTTGGGCGCATGGCGGCGCAGGACAGGACTGCCAGAAAAAATGCAACTGTCAGCACCGTTTCTTTTTCTATAAATTTTTTCAGTCTTTCCATCATTATTTTTCAACTCCTGCCAGCTCTTTTATAACTTCGCCTGCAATTATAAGGCCGGCCACCGACGGCACGAAACTTACGCTGGCTGGGGTTCGCAGACCAGTTCTCACTGGCTCCTCTTTGGAATAAAGCACCTTTACGCCCTTGATTCCGCGGTCTTTCAGGCCTTTGCGAATTACCTTGGCCAGTGGGCAGACGCTGGTTTTGCTGATATCTGCAATTTCAAAACGTGTTGGGTCCAGCTTATTTCCAGTGCCCATGGAGCTGATGACCTTAGTGCCTGCCGCCTTAGCTTCGCAGATTATGGACAGCTTCGCCGTAACATTATCGATGGCATCGATTACATAGTCATAGGAAGCGAAATCAAACATCTCTGCCTTTTCCGGCAAGTAGAAGCACTCGCTTGTTTCCACCTTCAAATCGGGATTTATCGACAGCAATCTTTCCTTCATTACCTCCACTTTAGGGCGGCCGATTGTGTCGCAGGTTGCGATAATCTGGCGGTTCAGGTTTGTTATATCCACCACATCCTTGTCCACTACATGGATATGACCGATTCCTGCACGGACCAAGGCTTCACAGGCAAAACCGCCTACGCCGCCTACTCCGAACACCAGCACGCTGGATTTTTTTAATCTTTCCACTGCATCGTCACCGAGAAGCATTCTGGTTCTCGTATCCATGCCTTCTTTAGTTTCATTTATTTCAATCATCTATGTTCCTCTCTTAGTCTATTTTAGCTTTCCTAAGACGAAGTATATGACATCTGCGCTGTAGCCTTTTCCTGCCAGCCTTCGTCCCACCTTTGCGCAAAACTTTTCGTCTACAGGCTTGTCCTCCGAAAGCTGCTGCTGTCGCATCTTCATGCCTATCTCCAGTGCTCTCGCCTTTTCATCAAGCATGGGTGCAGTTCCGTCTTCAAACTCCGTTTCGATATCGTCCCATGCGATATTCACATTCTGACGGCTTACGCCTCTTGTTGTCAGCTCCTGATTTATCTTCATCTTGCCTTTTCCTCGAGAAGCTGCCTGTTTTATATATATTTTAGCATAGTTTACATCATCGATGTAGTTATATTCGATAAGTTTAGTCACTGCATCGTCTATTTCCGATTTACTATACTCGTGCTTTTCCAAGTATTTTCGGATTTCCATCGCTGTTCGGGGCTGTCTGAGAAGATAATTAGATGCTTTATCGAAGGCACCAATTCTGCCCTCCTCGCAGCACCAGACGGCTAAGTATCCTTTAGGAACTTCTATAGGTCTGAATCTTAGTTTTCTCTTTTCCCAAGTTACGGTAGATACCTTATGTAGCTCATGCTTCTTGTTTCGTGCTACAAACTCCGGTCGACTTGATGCAATCCCAAAAAAGCCTAAACCGGAAAACTTAGCTAAGGCTTCCCATCTAACCCATATTTCAAAAAATCCTCTAAGTCCGGCTTTTTCCACATAATGCTGTTCTTCTTCTGTATAGAAGCGGGCTGCCAGTTTATTGTAGTCTATCTTTTTAAGCTCCTGCAAATCCATGCCGCAATTTGCATCACAAGCTATGCAGCCCCACAGCTCACCGCTGTGGCTGATGCTGAAATGCACCTGCTGGGCAGCCTCACTGCCGCCGGTGCTTGACACAGCGAAATCACTGCCGCCGGCTGCACCGTGCTCTGCACAGCCGCCGACTGCTGCTACCACATACGGCTTTCCTCTTTCATCTTTTTTTACACTCAGCGGAACTTGTTCAAGCTCCTTAAACAATCCCCTGATTGTTGTCAGCAGCAGCTCTTTTCTAAGAGCTGCATCCACTGGGTCATTTTGTATATTTATCTCAAACTTCATATGCTCTTATTCACACCTTGAAACAACGAAAGGCACCAAGATGGTGCCTTCACGATAACTTTTCTTATTCTGCTTCTTCTTCATCTTTAGGCATGCGCTCAAGAACCAGCTTATATCCATCTGCACCATAAAGCAGGCACTTATTTATCCTGCTGATAGTTGCCGTAGATGCACTGGTAAGAGATTCTATTTCAGTATATGTTCTCTTTTCAGAAAGAAGTTTCGCCACCTGCAATCTCTGTGCAATTGCATGAAGCTCGTTAATAGTACAGATGTCCTCAAAAAATCTGTAGCACTCTTCACGATTCTCCAGTGTTAATACTGCATCAAATAACTGGTCAATATCATCTCTTTTCAGCTTAGATTCATATGCCATTAAGCGACTCCTTTCTCCCTAAGCACTTTCATCACATTTCAGTGCGTTCTAACTTTCACGTTATAAAGTATTATAACACCCAGAGCCAACTTAGTCAAATTTAATTTCATCAACCAAGAACTGTAATCGTTCCTGTCCCTGCCATACCTGGCATTCCAGATGCCCTACCAGATCCACCGGACGGCGTACATGAACGGAATTTCCGTAGCGCTGTGCATTCTGGAATAAAACGCAGGAAATGCGCTTGCCATATCTGCTTCTTGCGAAGAATCTCATATGCTGATTATCGTCACCCATGTAGCGTACATCTTCCATAGCCACCTGAGTCAGCAAAAACAGCGGCTTCGGATTGGCATTTCCAAATGGAGCAAGGAGATCCAATTCTTTTGCCAAGTCTACAGTCATCTCGTCCACATCTACATTGAGATCGATATCGTAATGTCTTTGAAAAACATCAGGCTGCTCATGCTTTATCTCCTTCATGGAAGCAAGGAGATTTTCCTCAAGCTGGGGCAGATGTTCTGCTGGCATGAGGAATCCACATGCGCTTGCATGACCGCCGAACTTTTCAAACATATTTTCATTCTTTTTCAGAAGTTCATACAGACTGACACCTGCAATGCTGCGACCAGTTCCCTTTAGATACTTGCGTTCCTCTCCGGAAGGTGTAACTAAAACAGCAGGTCTGTAGAAGGTTTCTTTAAGTTTACCCGCTACTATGCCTGCGATTCCCTCATGCGCATCTTCAGAGCGAATCAAGATGAAATCCTTAACCGTATCATCGGTGCCGCAGCCTGCTTCCTTCAACTGTTCTACGCATCTTTTGAAGGTGTCCTGCTGCAGCTTCTTTCTCTGAACATTTTGATTTACCAGCAAAGCCACCTTTTCGTCTAAAGCCTCATCTTCTTCCTTGGTTGCTGGTTGCTTAGCACAGCGGAGCAGTTCCACTGCTATGGAAGCGTCCTCAATGCGCCCCGAGGCATTGAGATGAGGTACGATGATGTAGCTGATGTTTTCTGATGTGATTTTGCCGGGTTGCAGGGAAACTGCTTCAATCAGTCTTGCAAGTCCAGCTCTTCCGCATCTGTTCAAAATCCTAAGCCCAAACTTTACTATTGTTCTGTTTTCGTCTACCAGCGGCATAATGTCACCGACTGTACCGATGGCAACCAAATCAAGCACTTCGTTTATTACAGTTTTAGGCAAATCTGCCCTCTGCTGTATAGCCTGAGCCACCTTGAATGCCACGCCGCAGCCTGCCAGCGACTTAAACGGGTACTCACAGCCCGGCTGTTTCGGATTTATCACCAGGCAGTCCGCAATGGTATCTGTCACTGTATGATGGTCTGTAACCAGAACCTTCAGACCTAACTCCTTAGCATATTCTACTTCATTATAGGACACGCTTCCGCAGTCTACCGTAATTATCATCTGGAAGCCAGCTTCATATATCTGCTGGATTGCTTCCTTATTAAGACCATATCCTTCTTCGAATCGTGAAGGAATATAGTAGTCAATCTGACCTGGATCTGTTATATAAGAGAGCACGCTGAGCATCAGTGTAGTAGATGTGATACCATCTGCATCATAGTCTCCATAGATACAGATGCGCGATCCCTTAACAGCTTCTTCTAAAATGAGATTGACCCCTTCCTCCATATTTTTCAAAAGAAAAGGGTCATAAGTCCTGCGGGGACTTGGGGACAGGAATTCCTCAATGTCCTCCTGTCTGGTGATTCCCCGCTTATTTAATAATTCTATAATTTTTTCACTAATCTGTTGCATATGCCTAACTATCCTTGAATGTAGTTTAATGGGTCTACAATCGTACCATTTTCACGGACTTCAACATGTAAATGATTGCCCGTCGAAGTTCCGGTTGAACCTACTTTCGCAATAACTTGTCCCTGCTTAACGGTCTGTCCAACGCTTACTAAAAGCTGTGAACAATGTCCATATAACGAAACAACTCCGCCGCCGTGGTCAATCATAATACACTGACCATATCCGCCATACCACGGATTTGCCTGAGACAGTATAACCTTGCCGTCACCCATACAAATTATATCTGCACCATAGCCTGCTGCTATGTCCATACCGCTGTGATACTTCCACACTTTGTATACAGGATGAACTCTGTATCCCGCATAGGAAGTAATATAGTGGCTGCTTGGAACAGGCCACATGAATACACCGCCCACATACTGTGTGCTTGCATCAACCATCTCTTTCAGCTTGCTTTCCAAAGCCTTAGCTTCAGCTACCAGTTCATCTTCCTTATCTTCCAAGGTCTTCTTCTTTACATTCAGTGCTTTTTCCTGCTCAGCAGCTTCTTCCTTCTGAGCAGCCAAAGAAGCCTTTTTCGTCTTCAAATCTGCCTTGATGACTTCTAATTCGTCATGTTCCTTCTGAAGAGTCTTCATTACATCTACGTCATTTTCATAGATTTTCTGAATCATCTCCATGTTTGACAGAAATTCGGATATGCTATTGGAACCGAGAAGCACATCTAAAAAGCCCACGGATCCGTTTTTATACATAACGCGAAGCCTTTCATTGAGACCGTCTTCACGCTCCTGCATATCCTTCTTCTTCTTTTCTATCTTTTTCTCTGTATTTGTAATTTCAGCAGAAGTAGTATTTATGCTTGCATTAAGGCTGTCCACCTTAGCCTGCATATTCTTAATGTCACTGGCCACCTGTGCCAAGTCATTTTTAATTTCGTCCTTCTGACTTTCCACATTATCCAGATCGTCCTGCACATCGCTGATGGTCTGGCTCGCATAAGCATATGAACTTCCGCACATGGCAGCAATCAGCAGCAAGCTGACCATAACTGCCAAAACACGAGCATGCTTACGCACTAAACTGTATGTATATCTCATCCTCAAATGCCCCCTGTTTAAGTATCTAAAAATCTACGCATGGAAACAATACTTCCCCACGCACCGATGCTCATGCCCAGAGCCAGGAATATGATAACCATATGGCTGGTCAGATAGCTGACCGGAATCAGCGGACATGAAACAATAGCCAGCACCTGAGAACCGATGGTGGATACGATTTTGCCATATAATGCGGCGATTGCAGCTGTAGAAACTGCCGAAGCCAGCAGACCTATCAAAATCCCCTCAGCCAGGAACGGTCCTCTGATAAACCAGTTGGTCGCTCCGATGTACTTCATGATTTCGATTTCCTTAGCGCGGGCAAACACGGTCAGCTTAACCGTATTGGAAACTACCACTACAGAAACTACCACTAAGAATCCCATGATTACCAAAGCTGCAAGCTGGAGAAAATCTGTCACTGCAGTAAGTTTTTCTACCGTTTCCTGATAGAACTGAACGTCTTCCACGCCATCAAATTCCGCTGCGAATTCAGCCACATCGCCAGCTTCCTCCAATGTGTCTACAGTGATTAAAATGGAGTTTGGCAGCGGGTTCTCACCGAGAGAATCCAGCAGATATCCACTTTCTCCCCAGCGTTCCTTCATTATTTCCAGAGCTTCTTCTTCAGTTCTGTATTCAACCTTGGAAACTCCGTCTTTCTTCTCAAGCTGAGCCATCATCTGCATGGTTTCGTCCTGAGTAGTGGAATCCAGCAGAAAGACTTCAATCTGGTCGTAATCCTGCTTCACAGCCTCCGTAAAAAGGTTGATATTTACAGTAATTACAAAGAATAATCCCAAAATCAGCAGCATGGCTGTAATGGAAAAAATGGACGCAAGGCTCATTCCTCTGTTTCTGAAAATCTGCATGAAGCCTTGCTTCAGATTATATGTAAGGCTACTCAGCATCGCCGTCACCTCCTCTAAATCCGTAAGCTCCTTCTTCATCACGAACAATGCAGCCGTCTTCGATTGCAATAACACGCTTTTTCATTCTGTCTACAATGTCCTTTGCGTGCGTAACCATAACTATGGTCGTTCCGCGAAGGTTTATCTGCTCCAGCAAATCCATAATTTCACTAGCAGTATCCGGGTCAAGATTTCCCGTAGGCTCGTCCGCAATAAGCACAGTAGGGTTGTTTACGATGGCACGAGCTATAGCCACACGCTGCTGCTCACCTGCTGAAAGCTCATCAGGATACTTGTGAGCCTTGTCGCTGATACCCACCAAACTTAAAATCTGCGGCACCTGCTTGCGAATCTGGCGAGGTGTCTTATGTATCACTTCCATAGCAAAAGCAACATTTTCGAAGACCGTCTTCTTAGGCAAAAGTCTGAAATCCTGGAATACAGTTCCCAGCTTTCTGCGGTACTGAGGAATCTTTCTGTTTGAAAGTTCCGTCACTTCATGACCGTCTACTAAAATGCTTCCCTCGTCAGCATCAATTTCCTTCAAAATAAGTTTAATAAAGGTTGATTTTCCTGCCCCGCTGGGTCCTACCAGAAAGACGAAATCACCCTTTTTTATATGCACACTTACAT
>CAZLJV010000015.1:0-22274 GCA_964559965.1 uncultured Oscillospiraceae bacterium
GTTATGGTTTGTATCGATGATAACAGCCATGTTCTCCAGATTTTGCTCAGCATACAGTTCGTAAAGCAGGCGAAGATCCTCATAATGGTAGTTTGGAATGTTCTGACCATGCTTATTCACATAACCTCTCAGAATCGCATGTGCCAGCGGATTACCCATAGACTTCACTTCCCAGCCACGATAAATGAACTTGTGAGATGACTGCGCTGCGATGATGGAATTTAGCATTACAGAAAGACCGCCGCTTGTAGGATTTTTCATGCCTACAGGAACGCTCATGCCACTTGCAGTCAGACGATGCTGCTGGTTTTCAACCGATCTCGCACCTACTGCCACATAGGACAATAAATCAGATAAATACTTATAGTTTTCTGGATAAAGCATTTCATCTGCACATGTCAGCCCAGTTTCTTCAATAGCTCTCGTATGGAGTCTGCGGATTGCAACTAAACCTTCCAGCAAATCCTCTTCTTTCTCTGGGTCTGGCTGATGCACCATTCCCTTGTATCCCAAACCTGTAGTGCGTGGCTTATTTGTATAAATACGAGGGATCAAAATCAGCTTGTCTTTAACCTCTTCCTGAACTCGCGCCAGTCTCTGAGTGTAATCCATTACCGGATCTTCGTGGTCTGCAGAGCATGGCCCTATAATCAGTAAAAATTTATCACTCTCACCTTTAAAAACCTTGGCGATTTCCGCATCACGCTCACTCTTAGCCTTCATAACCTTCTCTGAAAGCGGATAACGCGCCTTGATTTCCATAGGGATAGGTAGTTTTCTTATAAATTGACTTCTTTCTTCCATGATTTGTGCTCCTTTTTCTAGCTTTTGGAATGTAATACTCTCATTTTACCACATTTGCCGGATTTGTCAAAACATTTGATGCTAAGTTTTTCGCTGCAGCTAGGTTCTGGCATTTAAGTCGGGCGTTTGAGAAAGAGCCGTGCGATAATGTTTTGCGAAGAGAATTACCGTCGTCATTACAGCGATAAAATCCGCAACTGGTTCTGCCAAAAAGACTGCGAATGCCTTGTCTGCAAAAAAGTGCGGCAGTATGTAAATCAACGGAATCAGCAGGACAATCTTTCTCAAGCATGCTAAGAAGAAGCTGGTTTTGGCATTGCCGATTGCTATAAATGTCTGCTGGCACGCAATCTGAATTCCCATGAGGAACAGCAGCGCTGCGTAAATGCGGAGTGCCCAAGAAGCATAATCTATCAATTCCGGATTTCCGTTATTAAACAGGCGTACAAACATGCTCGGCATAATCATTACGATTGCCCATATCGCTACGGAATATACTATACATGTGCGAATGAGAACTTTGAATGATTCACGCACACGGTCGAAATTACCTGCTCCGAAATTGTAACTTGTTATTGGCTGCGCACCTTGGCATAATCCTGATAAAGGCATCATGCAGAACTGCATCAGCGTGGAAAGCACGGTCATACTTCCTACCGCTATATCTCCGCCGTATTTCAGCAGAGATGTATTAAAGCATACGGAAAGAACACTTTCTGTGAACTGCATTATAAACGGTGATACGCCCAGTGCCAGGCAGGATAATACGATTTTTGCCTGTGGAATTAAGTTGTGCGTTCTGATTTTCAGGTTAGTCTTTTTGCCAGAGAGGAATTTAATTATCCAAACTGCTGACACTGCCTGCGCTATTACTGTAGCTATTGCTGCACCTTTAACGCCCATATCAAACAGGAATATGAATATAGGGTCTAATATAATATTCATAACAGCTCCTATAAGCACTGACAGCATGCTTATCTTTGTGTATCCTTGCGCTGAAATGAACGGATTAAGGCCTATAGATATCTGCACAAACAGTGTGCCGATTAAGTAGATATTCAAATAGTCAAGGGCCGGTGTTATGGTCTCGCTGCTTGCGCCAAATGCGAGAAGCAAAGGCTTGCCGAATACTGCCATCACTGCCGTAAGCGCCAAACTCATAATGATAATCATTGTGAAACAGTTTCCTAAAGTCTGCTCCGCTTCTTTATCCTGTTTCTTGCCCATTAAGATTGAAGCTCGAGGTGCGCCGCCTGCTCCCACCAACATGGCGAAAGATGACACCGCTACTATAATAGGCATACAAACGCCTACACCTGTAAGCGCTAAGCCTGTAGGATCATAATGTCCGATGTAGATTCTGTCCACCATATTGTACAGCAGATTTACTATTTGCGCGATTACTGTAGGCAGTGCAAGCCTGCGAAATAGATGTCCGATTGGCTCAGTTGCTAAAAAATTTTTGTCCTGGTTCATAGTTTTTTTCCTTTTTTTAATTTAATCCGATTTTTCCGAACATTTATTATATCATATTTTTTAGGGTTTATGTCCATATATCTAAAAACTGGTGTGAAGATTTCTTCACACCAGCCTGGAATGTACTAAAACTTAGTAACGTTCACCGCTCTGCACTTGGAAGGATTCTTAGGATCCGGCTCTACTTCGAAGCAAACCGGCTGTCCTTCCACCAGATTTTTATAGCCTGTTCCGATAATCGCCGAAAAATGGACGAAAACATCACCGCCATTTGTTTCATCAGTTATGAATCCATAACCTTTTTCTGAGTTAAACCATTTCACTGTACCATTATTCATCTTCAGGTACCTCCACTTTCATATTTCGTACCCAAAGAACAATCTTGAATACAAGTATATTATACTACGGCGAAGTGCGATTTCAACCAGTTTTTTACAACAAATTCCGACTTGATTCGACGAAATTCGACACGCTGCCCTTGCGGCTCAGCTCATACAGCTTATTCTTCAAGCATTTCATATCTATCGGCTTAGACATATGATAATTCATCCCGGCAGCTAAACATCTATTTACATCATCTTTCAGCGCATTTGCCGTCATTGCGATTATAGGAATTGTTTTAGCTTCAGAATGGGAGGACGCTCTTATCTTTTCAGTCGTCTCTAATCCATTCATTCCTGGCATCTGCATATCCATTAAAATCGCATCATAAGTCCCGGGTTTCGAAGCCTCGAAATATTCAAGACAAACAATACCATTTTCAGCGCAATCACATGTAATGTCATGCAGCTCCAGCAATTCTTTAATCATCTCACGGCTCAGATCATTATCCTCGGCAACAAGAAGATTCATTCCTGCACACTTATCTTCAACGTCCTCGCTCAGCTCAATCTCCGCTACATATTTGTCTACATAAGGCACTTCCAGTTCAACGCAAACAGTAGTCCCCTTCCCCAGTTCACTTTGAACATCAAGTTTCCCATCCATCAAATTCACAAGCTGCTTAACAATTGACAGTCCCAGACCATATCCACTGACTGCATTTACACGAGTATCCGTAGCGCGCTCAAACTTGTGGAACATTTTTTCCATAAACTCTTTACTCATACCTATTCCATTATCTGAAATAGTGGCAATCAAGCGAACGAAGCCCTCCTTCGGACTTTCTTTCTGACGAATTAAGAAATAAACGTCTCCACCGTCCGGCGTATATTTAATCGCATTGGAAATCAAATTCGTATATATCTGCTTTAATCGCAGCGGATCGACAACCACGAAATTATGGGTAATATCAGAGAGCTGGAAGTGGAAATTTTGATGCTTCTCGAACTTGGAATTAGCCATGGCATCGGCAAAACCATGCATCTCCTTAGCCAGTTCAAACTCAACTGGCTGTATTTTCATCATACCCTTTTCCATGCGCGAAATGTCTAAAACATCATCTACAAGCCCTCTTAGAAACTCGCCCGCTGACCGAATTCGCTTCAAGCTGTACTTCACGCGCTCCCAATCGTCCTGGCTAGCCTCGGCTATCTCTAAAAATCCGAAAATCGCATTCATCGGTGTCCTTATATCGTGAGCTACCTGAGAGATAAAATCAGTCTTTGCGCTGTTTGCGTAATCCGCATACTGCGCCTTCGTCAGCAGATGTTCTTCATATTGCTTTTCGTCATCGATAATCTGCGTAACATAGAGCACCTGTGATACGAAGCCATCCTTATTTCTTCGCTTTGCAATCAGCCTCGCCCTGTGCCAGCTGCCATCCGTTGTAACACATTCAGCCTCGACAAACTCTCTATACATCAAACGATTTGCCAGTGTTTCCAAATCGAAGAATCTGCGCATTCTATTAGCATATCGATCGTCAACTGCAATCTCACATATTCTGCTCAAAACCCGCGATGCCGAACTTTCGCTCTCGTCATAATAGTGTTCAATTTCCTTGCGGCATGCGATCTTCGTATATCTGTCTGCCAGCAAATCAATTTCGAAAATGGCATGATAAATACTGCCCAACGCTGAAAGCATTTCGTTCTGAGTTCTTTCCCTCTCCAGACGTTCTTCCAATTCCATATGCTGACGCTGTTCTTCCGTTATGATATGGTCGATATATCTGAAAGCTATGAGCACATTCCCATCTTCAGGATTATCATTTATTCGTATAACCTGCATTTCGAAATTATGCTGACCTTCCTCAACCTGAAGCACACGATAACGATAGCTGTATCGAGGCGTACTTTTAAGCTCCCTCATTATATTTTCAGGATTAACAATCTCCTTGAATTCATTACGATATGCAGATGCTACGAATTGTTCCGCATAAGTATTCATTCTTTCCAGATAATCATTTTCATGGTGCATGTTAGCCTTAACATCATCATATCGTGAAATATTATTATCCACCTTTATGAGCATAGATGTATTCTTTTTCAGATTAACATGATAAACAGCACCGAAATCTCTAGTCAGCACATCTAAATACTTTCGTTCCGAATATAGCTGCACCTCCAGAGAATCTAAATGGCGTTTTTGAATATTTCTAAGTTTGCTCTGCTGCTTTTCACGAGCCACAATAAAACTTGAAATATCATAGATAAATCCCTGAATCACATAGCCTTCGCTTGTATGAATGGTTGCGGTAGAATCCGCAACCCAGTGATATCCTGTTTTTCCTATTAGACGATAAATTTCCTCTTCGTATTTTCCTTCGCACTCCGTTTCCAGATTTTCTAAAACCCTGTCTGCATAATTGCGAATAAGGTCTATGTCATCGGGATGCACTAAATTAATATACTTATTCTGAAACTTATTTACAATTTCATCTTCAGTCCAGCCTAAAATATTAAGGAAACTATCGCTCGTATACAGAAACGGATATCCCTCACTCACGGCACATCTGTGAAACCCTCCCGGCAGCTGTCTCAGAATCACATCCTTATCGATGTCATCAATTTTGAACATGTCTGCAGCATCAAACAACATCTGGTGTTCAGACATCTGTCACCCTCCTTACTACCACATTTATCAAATCACTTTCTGAACTATTTCTCAAACACTTTACTTATAATCATCTCAAGACTCTCAATATCTATAGGCTTAGAAAGGTGTGCATTCATGCCTGCATCCTTACTTGCCTGTATGTCCTCCGGAAATGCGTTAGCCGTCATAGCTATTATAGGAATAGACTTACCTTGAACATTTGTGCTCGTTCTGATGAAACGAGCAGCATCATATCCATTCATTACCGGCATCTGAATATCCATTAAAATCGCATCATATTCGCCCGGCATGCTCGCTTCAAATCGCTCGAATGCTTCGCGCCCATTGCTGCAAATCTCACAAGTTGCCCCTTGAAGTCCTAAAATAGACTCTAATATCTCCGCATTCAGTCCATTATCCTCAGCACACAAGAAATGCATACCATGCAGCCCGACTTTAGAATGCTCAAACGGCTTTTCTGTATTTTTAGCTAATTCATCACCTGCATAATCCACCGCAAATTTAAGTCGAACATCCACACGAGTACCCTTTTCCGGTTCACTTTCAATATGAATGTCACCATCCATAAGACTCACAAGCTCCTTAGTAATCGCCATTCCTAAGCCAGTTCCCTGAATCCTGTTGGTAACAGAAGCCTCACCCCTTGCAAAAGGTTCAAAAATCCGATCCAAAACTTCTGGCGTCATTCCGACACCATTATCAATTACCGAAAATTCGAACTCGTTATTTTCAAGTTCTTCTACAATCATCCGCACATCTCCGCCATGCTGACTATACTTAACCGCATTAGAGAGCAGGTTCAGCAAAATCTGTCCAACCCGAACGCTGTCTGCAATCAAAAAGTTGTGCTTGATGTTGCGCATTTCTATATTAAACTTCTGCTGACGCACTTCAGCCTCGGATTTCATAATTGATTCAACCTGCCTAATCAAGTCAGAAAGTATAAAAGGTTCAGGAACTAAAGTCACTTCGTTAGCTTCGATTTTGCTCATATCTAAGATATCATTTATCAAGCTGAGCAGATACTGTGATGAAACTTTTACCTTCTGAATATACTCATGCTGCTTGTCAGACACATCAGGCTCTTCTTCCATAAGGCTTGCAATACCTACGATTGCATTCATAGGAGTTCTTATATCATGTGACATATTGGCTAAAAAATCACTCTTAGCCCTGTTGGCAATTTCCGCCTTACTTGCCATCTCCTGAAGCTCTTGATAACGCTGTTTCTCCAGCTTAATCACTCTTTGGCGCTGAAGCAGCATTAGAATTAAAATGCACGCAACGAATATACATGCACATATCATAATCGAAGGCAGCGGATAAATCTGAATCCATGTGAGAAGCGGAACGTCTTCTGCCTTATAGCTGGTATTTTTTACAACTATATCTTCAAAAGTCCCCTCAGGCATGGCATAAATAGCCTTAGTAAATATTCCTGCAAGCATATGACTCGTATTTGCAGAGAAACCTATATGATAGTCGTAATAAGGTTCTTCTAATATTACGTAAGTCAGCAAACCTCTGCGATCTCGATTTATAAATTCCTGTGCTGTATATTGATATACAAAAGTTGCATCAGCATCACCATTACGGACTGCTTCCATGGCTTTTTCACGTGTCGGAAATGAAATTCGTTTCGCATTCTCAGCTAAATTATCTTCGATTCCGAACGCGCCCTGCTCTGATGCGACAGCCAACACATCTATATCACCATCGAAGTCACGTCGTGTAACCATGGCGAGTCTCATTGTTGTATACGGTGCCGTAATAGAGCAACTGCTTTCCTCCATCAAACGAAAAGAACTTATTCTAACGTCCATAAAGCAATCTACTGTACCATCAATCTGCCACTGGCGGTACTCTTCCCTGCTTGATGGAAATTTCATCTCATATGGAATATTTACATATGCTGCAATACGACTGAAGTACTCAGGAATAATACCCTTTAGCTTCTGATCTTCCACATAAGAATACGGTGCACGATCTGAGCTTGCCGAAACTACCAGCTTTTTTTCTCCGCTTCGATATTCTTCCAACAGAGCTTTTTCTTCATCTGTAAAAGTTAAATTCCTATTATCCAGCGCAGAGTAATACTTTTCATTCAGGGTATTTCTCCAGTCTCCTTCTACTGCATTCATCTGATCGATTGCGTAATTTATGGATTCCAAAAGCTGCATATTGCCTTTTTTTACAAGCACATGATATTCCTCTTCATCCATGCGTTCTATGATACGCTCTCCCATGGTCTTTCGCATGGAATTAGAAATAATGGCATCTATCTCGCCTCTTTGAAGGGCAAGCTCCGCCTGTTCTACACTTTCATAATATTCGATGGAATACTGGAAACCTTCATTAACCGACAAATTTTTTAAAGATTCTTCAGCCGCTGTTCCCGATATAGTTCCTACCCGCATATCATCGTATGTGTCATAATCCTGAGCTACAATCTCCGCATTTGTATTTTTTATAGTCAGAATAACGTTGGCACTTGCTATCGGTTTCGAAAAATCGAAGTACATTTTTCGTTCATCTGTCATTCTCGCTGATGTAACTAAATCGATTTCGCCATTTCGAAGCATCCGTTCCATGTCACTCCAACTCTTGTCATATCCCACATATTCATAGTCCACGTCAAGATAACGAGCAGCCAGGCTAAGGAAATCATATCCGTAACCGCTTCTCTCCCCGTTTTCATCTATCATATGGTAACCTTCCTGCTGGAAAAATCCAACACGTATAGTCTGACGCTCAGCAGCCTCTGCATAAGTATCATAGCCTGCCGAGCTGAATATGAGGGCAAATGCCACTACTATAGTCAGCACAGTCTTCAAATGCTTCATATGTTTAATATGTTTCATACGCTTCATTATGGAACTCCCTTCGAAAATGGTTTCCTGCACGCTGATGCTATACTGATGCTACATAGAAATTAAACCAATCTTTTTTACAGTTATCTCATAAGCAATATCTAAATTATCTACTAAACTCGATGGCGGCATCTCAGCAGTGTGACGCAATGCCTCAGTAAGCTCCGAAGCAGCTGATGCAAGCGCATCCAGTCCCAGCGTTGCAGCAGTACCCTTTATGCTGTGAGCTGCCCTGAATGCAGTCTGAAAATCGGCATCTGCAAGCGCCTTCTTAAGATCGCCGTAAGACGGATCATTTACAAACTTATGCACAAATCGATTCACCATATCAGCAGAAGGTAATCGCCCCAACACTTCCTCATAATTGCCGCCTACTTCTTTATAGAATTCTGTTAAATTCATGTTCTATTTCCTATTTCCTTCTTTTATCCTTCTGTTATCTTTCTTTTATCCTAAATTTATCGCGATACATCGCCTTGTCCGCTAAATCGATTGCCTTCAAGAGCGGACTCTCTCCATAATTTCCACCAATACTTATATCGAGCTGAAGATCCGGATAGTCTGTCATCTTTGATTCATGAACAGCCATTTTAATTGATTCAAGCATGTGGAAGAACTCACGCTCAGATATATCCTTAAACAAGAGCAGGAATTCATCTCCGCCATATCTTATCAAAACATCATTTTCACGCATTGTCGCACGAATTTGCTCTGAAATATGCCGCAGTGCCATATCTCCGACTCTATGTCCATAAGTATCATTAATATGCTTAAAGTCGTCCACATCTGCCACAGCCACGCCCAGAGAATTTTCCAGATTGCCTGTGAAATTATCGAAATATGCTCTCGAATATGCCTTAGTAACTGTATCTCTATAGAACACCTGCAGAGTATCGCTGTCCGGTATGAATCCGATCCCGCTCTTCGTTCTGCGAAAAGCATCTTCTACGCACATAGCCACTTCCAAAATACAGTCATTATCTCCATATTTTGCACTGCGTGATAATACAGAATAAATCTGTCCATCTTTGATTTCCAGTTTGCTCATCCAATTCTTGTTTTCAAGTGCTCTCGAAGAAGTGCAGTTCATACAGCCTTCTCTGCGCCCCCAAATTGAATAGCACTTCTGATTAGATGAGATTACCGTTCCGTCTTCCTGGATTTTGAGCAAATTGCAGTCTTTCGGATCTACAAGGCGCACTAAATCGAAGACCTTACGCATAGCCAGCATATTATCACCTGTGATAGTCTGACCGTTTATACATAAATTAGAAGCACATTTTTCTATAATCTCATCATGTATATCAGTAAACTGTCCTACAATACTCACATAAGAGTCAATGCCCTGTGCCCATATTGTCTTAACCATGAGTTTATGCCAGCGAAGATCACCATTAATAGGTACCAACGCATTCATGGAAACCACGGAATTATCTCGAGTTGTCTGTGCAACCTTTTCCTGAAGTAAATCCCAGTCCTTTTCGCCCAGCAGATAAGTTTCGGTATTCGATAATCTAACGCATTCATCGCCCTCGTAATACTGGATATACAATGTCTTTTTTCGAACGGCATCATACTCGAACTGTATACCTCCACTCTTGCTTGCGAAGAACTCCTTCTTTTCGCGTTCGCACTCAAGTAAGTTAAAGTTTCTGCTTTCCAGATTCAAATTCTCACTTTCCAAAACTTCCGCAGCCAGAAGCTGAACATCGTTTTCGAACCAGTTTCCATCTGCCGCAAGTTCTTCAGGAAGCATTGATTCTATTTCGGCTAAGCACTGGAGCAGAAGCGGATTGAAAGTTCCACACTCACCATTAAATATCATTTCCAATGCCTCTTCATGGCTTACCGCATTCTTGTAGCAGCGGTTGCTCACCAGTGCATCGTATACATCTGCGATCGAAACCACCTGAGCTGAAATAGGAATATTGTCACCCTTCAGTCCATCAGGATAACCCTTGCCATCATAGCGTTCATGATGATGGCGACAGATTTCATGGGCTAAAATCATAAGTTGTTCATTAGGATCGACCTGAATCTCGTCTAAAAATTGATCGCCCTGAACAGTATGTGACTTCATTATTTCCCATTCTTCATCTGTCAGCTTGCCTGCTTTATTCAATATCTCATCTGGAATCAAAATCTTACCAATATCATGAAGTGATGACAATGAGGAAATCATGGCGATATCGCTTTCAGAAAGATCATACTTGTCCGTGATTTTCACCAGCTGATTAAGTATCATATTGGTTGTTCTCTGCACTCTCAGCGTATGATTTCCCGACTCACGATTACCCACTTCTACAACATGGCTGAATATGTGAATCAGCATGTTGTTCACCTTTTCACGCTGGTCAACCTGATTTCGCACCAACTTGACCAATTTCTTATTTTGTGAATACAGCATAATCGAATTCTTTACACGATGCTGTAACAAAAAAGCATTAAAAGGACGAACTATGTAGTCGATAGCACCCAGGCGATATGCGTTCTGCACGAATCCAATGTCATCTTCAGCTGAGATGATAACTACCGGAATCTCCTCTGTCCATCTGTATTCCTTCATCACCTTCAAAACATCCATGCCGCTCATTCCAGGCATCTGCATATCTAAAAGGAGAATATCAACCTGAAGGTTGGCAGAAAGCATGGCAAGCGCCGTTTCACCATCACCTGCACAGGAATATACATATTCGTCTCCCAATATTTCCATCAGCATTTCCCGATTCAGCTGAGAGTCATCGACAATTAGTATTCTTTTTTTATTTTTTTCAAATTCATTTGACAATATCACGTCGTCCTCCTTAGAATCGGCAACAAAATCAATGTATGCGAAAAATCCCGAAGGCTTTTTCGTATTCCTTCGGGAATTCCGCTCAAAACCTATAATTAGGCTTCTTTATATTCTTCGCGCAGGATCTTAATCAGTTCATCAATTCTGTGAACAACCTTTACAAAATCCTCTTCCATGTATCCTCTGGTAGTCATAGGTGCTGTACCAATTCTTACGCCGGAAGTTTCCTTTGGTGTTCTCTTTTCGCATGGTACGCAGTTCTTGTTAAGAGTGATACCGATTTCATCGCAGCGTTCCTGCAGAATTCTACCGCTGAATGGTTCATCGGACAGATCCAGCAGAATCAGATGATTGTCTGTACCACCAGTTACTATCTTATATCCTAACTTAATGAATTCGTCGGACATAGCCTTGCAGTTTCTTACAACCTGATGTACATATTCCTTATATTCAGGAGTCTGAGCTTCTTCAGCACAAACAGCCTTACCAGCAATTACATGTTCCAGAGGGCCGCCCTGTGCGTAAGGGAATACTGCGCTGTCAATCTTCTTAGCCAGTTCCGGACGAGCGAAAATCAGTCCGCCTCTTGGTCCTCTTAAAGTCTTATGTGTAGTTGTAGTGATAATATCTGCATGACCGAACGGAGTAGGATGAGCGCCACCGGCAACCAGACCTGCAATATGAGCCATATCTACCATGAAGTATGCGCCCACTTCCTTAGCGATTTCACCAAATGCAGCGAAATCAATGGTTCTGGAGTATGCAGATGCACCTGTCAGAATCAGTTTAGGTCTGCATGCGATTGCCTTCTTTCTCACGTCTTCCATGTCGATATAGCCTCTTTCATCTACATCATAGAATACCATGTTATACAGCTTACCGCTGAAGTTTACAGAAGAACCGTGTGTCAGGTGACCGCCGTTGTCCAAAGTCAGAGACAGGATAGTATCTCCTGGGTTTAAGATTGCCTTATATGATGCAAAATTTGCTTGAGAACCGCTGTGTGGCTGTACGTTTACATGATAGTCAGTATTGAATACCTTTCTCCACTGATCGCAGCAGTATTCTTCCAGCTGGTCTACAAATTCAGTACCACCATAGTAACGGCTTGTGTTACCGGAAGTTCTAACATAAGGATAACCTTCTGCATACTTCCAGGACAGACAGCTTCCGCAAGCAGCCAGTACAGCTTCAGAGCAGTAGTTCTCAGAAGCGATAAGTTCTACATTATTCTTCTGACGATTATATTCCTTCTCAATCAGCTCACCAACAACAGGTGAAGTTTTCTTAATGAACTCAAAATTCTCCACATTATATGTGCTATTATCATTCCCCTTGATATCAAACATCACATATTCCCTCCTAGTTCTCTAAAAAAATGTATACATGTTTAATTATACCACCGGGAGTTAAAGGAATCAAGGAATCAATAAGAAAAATTGTACCGCAGCTCCATGCCATATCTCCATGCTCAGCTTACTCGATTTCTTCCATTCTAAGCACGGAAACCTCGAAAGCTTTTCGCACCTGCGCACTTCCATCCGGAAGTTTCTTTTTGTACTCTCTGCTCTGCAACCGCCCCTCAATCATGAGTTTAGTTCCCACATTAAGTTTTTCCCCATAAGAAGCATTTCTTCCCCACGCAATACAAGGTATGTAATCCGACTTGTTATACATTCTATTCACCGCCACCATCATGTCGCAGATTTCACGGCCAAGCGGCGAGGTCCTTTTCACCGTAGGCTTACATATGAACCCTTCCAGATAGATGAAATTCTCAAAATATCCGAAGTCCTCACACTGATACAATTCCCGAGCAAATACGACTACATTTAGTTTGTTTTTTCCCTCCGATATTTCGTTGTATGTTCGAATCTGCCCTTTGATATCCAGAAAATCCCCTGGCTGTGGCGGTCTGTCAAATATCAATCTTTCAGAAACCATCACATTTATCTCATCTGTATATCCGCTTCTCCGCTCTACACCTAAGACAAATATGTAGAACGCCTCTCCGTAAGTTTTATGGCTGAACCGGAGTTCCGATTGTACAACACCGCAAATTTCTGCAATATTACTTTCCATACGTTCCCCCTATGTTTTATTCTTTCTACATTCTATTCCGATTCACCTGTAAAATTCCAAAAAAAAATACCTTAGACTGATCACGTTACGACCAACCTAAGGTATAAATTTAGTTATTTAATTTTTCTTTATGCGCCCTACTGTTCCGCAAATTATAGCTGCACCAGCCGTGCACATGATTACAGATATGAACATGAGCATCTTCGCTCCGCCATGGTCAAGTATAAATCCACCAGTCAAGCTGCAAATCACATATGCGATAGTAGTTACCGTGGTGAAAAGCGCCTGTCCCTTAACCTTTTCGCCCTCATCCATAGACAAATCTATGAACTTGACTATTGCAGGAAGGAATAGTGCGAAGGAAATAAGCTGAAAACCGTGAGCGAGAAATACCATATTCACAGAATCTGCCAGCCAGATGATGCCTGTCTTAAGCACATAACCAACTGCCGCAATGCGAAGAAGGTTCTGACAGGAGATTTTGCGGTTAATCAGCTCGAAACATACCATTGTCGGGATTTCCAGCACCGCCATGACAGAAAAAATCCGTCCCATATCCTCGCTTCCGCCACCCAAAGGCTGAATTATCTGAAGCATGAAGTTGTTCAGAACCCCATTGGAAAAGTAAAGTCCAAGCGCACCCGACATGAAGAGGATAAACATCTTATTCCTGCGAGCGAACTGAATCAGATTTACACTTTCCACATCACCTTCCGCAACACCTGTCGCAGCACTTGCCGCTTCGTCTGTCGCTTTCTCTGATGCCTCAACTGTCGCCGCACCCAGCTTTTTCAGTTGAAATGCCACGAGAGCCAAGCTCACCATAACCATTGCCAGCGTAAGCTCTGCAGTCAGCGGCAAAACCATTACGCCATAATCCTCAGCCAAAGTTCCTAAAAACAAGCTGAGAACAGAAAATGCCAGCGAGCCAATCGCCCTGCTGATGCCGAAGTTCACCTTCACGCCAGATTTTGATATGCGGAAGCACAGGGAGTTAAACAAAGGCTGAAGGCTCGTATGCCCCGCAAGAGCCATGACATAAATCACCGTAAGCGCCAAATGCCTCTTCTGAATCAGAAGCATCCCTACGACGAAAATCATCAGCACCCCGTTAGCCGCTGCCGATACCGCCGGCAGACTGAATCGCTTCGACCTATCCGCAATATCTGCAAGCACAGGTTGAAAGAATACCGCAAGCACATTGGAAACCGCAAACATTATGCCGATTTCCGTATTTGAATACCCTCGGCTTAAAAGAAAAACAGATGCAAAACTGCTAAGACCGGCATAAGCCATCCAATAAAAACCGTGAATACTGCTGTATTCCAGATTCAATACCGTCTTTTTACTCATTCGCATCTGTTTCGACCTCCCTATTAAAGCACCAACTAAAGCACTGGGCCTTCAGCCGGTATATCATATTTCATTATTTCCGGAAAACAATCCACCTGGAACTGAGGACATTCCAAGCAGTCAAATTCAAGCGGTGAATTTTCCGGTTCAACCTTGGTAAATCCGAGTTTGCGATAAAACTCCGGCGCACGACCGATGAGAATAACCTCACTGCCGCCTAATTCTCTGACCTTTTCCATAGCCTTCTTAACTAAAACGCGGCCAAGCCCAAACTTTCTCAAAATCGGATCAACGGCAACTGCACGGATTACAAACTGTCCCTCCTGCTTAGCCAGCATACAGCTTCCAATTAAGTAATCCCCCGGCTGAGTGATTTTCCACGCACCGACTATATCCGAAAAATCCATCTGCTCGTCTTCATCATACTCCAGACCTTGCTCAATTCCAAACTTAATCAAGCGTTCATATTCTGTCGTACTTTCCATTCTTACTTTCAGCATTTCTGCCTCCCTTATCCTTCCAGTACTCTTCGCAAAATCCCGCGCACGCTACCTATGAGATAAAGCGAGCCTGCGAAAAGAAGAACATCATATTCGCCATCTTCAGCAATGCGAATTGCACCTCTTACGGCTTTTTCGATATCCCCATCTTCCAGCAAAACATTTCCGCCTAGCTTTTTCACGTGTTCAGCGGCTTCTTTTGCCTCCATCTTACGAGGATTGTCAGGTTCAGTTAACACGAAATCTTTAGCAATCTCAGTGAAATGACCGATGACAGCATCTACATCTTTATCCGCTAGGATTCCAGTGCCTATGAGAACCTTGCCTTCGGGAGCAAACTGACAGACAGCAGCTTTAAGCATTCTCGCACCATCTTCATTATGCGCACCATCAATAAGCACAGTAAGGCCGTCTTCCTTTTTGCCTGTAACCAGACTGCCGTATTTCATGACTTCCAATCTTCCAGGCTGCTTAGCTTCCTTCAATCCTTTGTATAAGGCTTCATCTGTAAATGAAATGATTCCCTGCTTTTTCAGCAAACATAAGGTGGTAAGTGCAGCCTTCAGATTCTGAATCTGATGTGCGCCAGTCATTGAAATTTCAAGGTTATTGAAGGTTAATGCTTCGCCTGGCAGGTTTACCGTAACATTTATATTGTAACCCGTTAAACTTTCCGCATTTATATCAGCTGGAAAATCGCTGGTTTCAATATATATGCAACCCTTTTCTTCTGCTGCCTTTTTAATTACAGCTTTAGCAGCCTCAGATTCACAGCTTGTGATTACAGGGCATCCGCATTTTATTATACCCGCCTTCTCTGCTGCTATTTCTTCAATAGTATTTCCTAAGCGATCAGTATGATCCAGAGAAATAGATGCAATTACTGATGCCAGCGGTTGTTTAATAATATTCGTAGAATCTCCGCGGCCGCCAAGACCCACTTCAAGCACTACGAAATCGCAGCCCACTTCTTTGTAATACAAAAAAGCTACAGCTGTGATTACTTCGAATTCAGTAGGAGAATCATGACCTGCTTCGGTCATGATTCTCACTTTTTCTAATACACGATCTGTATATTCAGCTAAATCTTCATCGCTTATATATCTTCCGTCCGCTTCAATTCGTTCATTAAAGACTTCAATGAATGGCGAGATATATAAACCCGTCTTATATCCAGCTGCCTGCAATGCACAGTAGAGATATCTGCAAATGGAGCCTTTTCCGTTTGTTCCAGCCACATGTAGCACTTTAAGGTCGTCCTGAGGATTTCCTAAAAGCTCCATGAGAACTGTCATGCGCTCAAGCCCCAGCACGCTGCCGAACTTCTCGAAAGCATGGATTTTGCTGATTGCATCTCCACTGCCAGAAGCAGTATGCATTACGCTCATTAAGCGTTCACCTTCTTCGCTACCATTTCGAGGCGAGAAGTAACCTTAGCCAGCATTTCTTCGTACTTAACCTGCTTTTCGCGTTCTTCATTGATTACCTTTTCAGGTGCCTTACCTACGAAACCAGGGTTGGAGAGTTTCTTAACTACACGCTCTACTTCGCCTTCCAGTTTCTTCTTTTCCTTAGTCAGACGCTCTAATTCTGCCTTGTAGTCTACCAGGTCGTCCAGAGGAACGTAGATTTCTGCACCATCGATAACCGCAGACATAACTTCTTCCGGAATTGCTGCCTTATCTTCGGTGAATGTGACTTCTGTAATGTTAGCCAGATTCTTCAGGTAGCGTTCGCCAGCCTTCATCATTTCTGCCTTTTCGCCTGTAGCCAGTACGATTGCATGGAGCTTTCTGGAAGGAGCAGCTTCTGCTTCTGCACGGATGTTACGGATTGCACGAATTGCTTCCATAGCCATTTCCAGCTTTGCTTCCTGTTCTGGGAAGTGGCAACCTGCGCTTGCCTTAGGCCAGCTTGCCTTAATCAGGAAGTTGTTTGGATTATCCTGCTGTTCTTCGCCATGTGGCAGGTATGACCAGATTTCTTCTGTGATGAATGGCATGAATGGGTGCAGCATCTTCAGCATGTTCTTCAGGCACATTACCAGTGTAAATCTTACAACCTTCTTATCTTCTTCATCATCGCCCCACAGACGAGCCTTTACCAGTTCGATATACCAGTCGCAGTATTCGTTCCAGATCAGGTCGTAAATTCTCTGTCCTGCCAGAGCCAGATCATATTTTTCCAGAGCGGAAGTTACATATTCTACAGCATCGTTTACACGGCTGATCATCCACTTATCTTCGTCCTTCAGTGCGATATTGCTGAAGTCTGTTACATCTCCGCAAGCCTTACCGCAACAGGATTCGCAGCACTTAGCCATTTCCTTGAAGTTTCCATCTTCGTCCTGCAGGTTCATGATAACGAATCTGGACGCATTCCAGAGCTTGTTTGCGAAGTTTCTGCATGATTCCAGACGATCTTCCTTAAATCTCATATCGTTACCTGGAGTGATACCAGTTGTCAGCATGAAACGCAGAGCGTCTGCACCGAACTGGTCGATAACTTCCAGAGGGTCAATACCATTACCCAGAGACTTAGACATCTTGCGGCCTTCAGCATCACGAACCAGACCGTGAATATATACATGGTGGAATGGAACTTCGCCCATGGTTTCCAGACCGGAGAATACCATTCTGATTACCCAGAAGAAGATGATATCGTAACCTGTAACCAGTACATCTGTAGGATAGAAGTAGTCTAATTCAGGTGTCTTTTCAGGCCAGCCTAAAGTGGAGAAAGGCCACAGTGCAGATGAGAACCATGTATCCAGTACGTCCTCGTCCTGCTTGAAGTGCTTGCAGCCACACTTAGGACAAACTTCAGGTGTATCATAAGCAACTACTAATTCACCACATTCTTCGCAGTAGTATGCAGGGATTCTGTGTCCCCACCACAGCTGACGGGAAATACACCAGTCTCTGATTTCTTCCAGCCAGTGCAAGTAAGTCTTTTCGAAACGATCAGGAACATGAGTCAGGTCGCCATTCTTAGCCGCTTCGATTGCTGGCTTAGCCAGTTCTTCCATAGCTACGAACCACTGGTCGGACAGCATGGATTCAATTACAGTATGGCATCTGTAACATTCACCGGCAGGGATAACCTTTTCTTCAGTCTTAACCAGATAACCTGCTTCTTCCAGATCAGCAACCCACGCCTTACGACATTCATAACGGTCCATACCTTCGTACTTTCCAGCCATAGCATTCATGGTTGCATCCTTTTCGATACAAGATGGCATTTCCAGACCAGCTCTCTGACCTACTTCAAAGTCGTTAGGGTCGTGAGCAGGAGTAATCTTTACTGCACCAGTACCCTTTTCAGGATCTGGATACTGGTCTGCGATGATTGGAATTTCCTTGCCAACCAGAGGAAGGATTACCATCTTGCCAACCATATCCTTATATCTTTCATCATCTGGATGTACTGCGATAGCTACGTCCGCAAACATTGTTTCAGGTCTTGATGTAGCAACTACGATACCATCACCCTGACCATCCGCTGCAGGATAACGGAAGTACCAGTACTTACCATTGTGATCTTCATGTTCAACTTCAGCATCAGACAGAGATGTTCCGCACTGAGGACACCAGTTAATCAGTCTGTTACCTCTGTAAATCAGGCCTTTTTCGTACAGCTTGATAAAGAATGTCTTTACAGCATGATTGCAGCCTTCGTCCATAGTGAAGCGTTCTCTGCTCCAGTCGCAGGAGTCACCTAACTTACGGCACTGACGAGTGATTCTTCCGCCATATTCTTCCTTCCATGCCCAAGCACGCTTCAGGAATTCTTCACGACCTAAATCTTCCTTTTCCAGTCCTTCTTCCTTACGAATCTTATCTACAACCTTAACTTCTGTAGCGATAGAAGCGTGGTCAGAACCTGGAAGCCAAAGTGCGCTGTAGCCCTGCATTCTCTTCCATCTAGTCAGCACATCCTGCAAAGTCTGGTCAAGCGCATGTCCCATATGCAGCTGACCTGTAATATTTGGAGGTGGCATTACGATTGTGAACGGTTTCTTATCCTTATCCACTTCTGCACGGAAAGAGCCAGTTGATTCCCACATTTCATAAATGCGGTCTTCGAACTCTTTCGGATTATAGTTTTTCGCTAAGTTCTTTTCCATTTTGTTTCCTTTCTTTATTATCATGAATATTCTGATTTTAACTGATTTAGATTGTTTAGATTGCCTTAATCCTTGATATGATACATGATTGTAGCCGCATCATAAAAAAATCGTCCCTTGCAAGCCATACGGCTGACAAAGGACGAAATAATTCCGCGGTACCACCTTTTTTCCTGTATGCATATTTACGCATAAGGCACTTGTTTATCTTCTAAGCTCCGAAGCAACCTTCCGAAAGCGCTGTCTCTCAGGGCTCTCAGCCACGACCCTGACTCTCTGTAAAGTGCTGTCCTTCCGTACTCCTCTTCATCTACGCTCTATTAAATTCAATCTACAATATTTTAAGTTTTTTTATGCGAAAAGTCAAGGACTAATCAGCATTATACTCCGCAATATATGGCAGATTTCTATACATTTCTGCACAGTCCAGACCGTAACCGATTACGAAATAGTCTGGAATAGTAAACAGAGACATATCAGCCTTGAAATCTACAACTCTGCGATCAGGCTTGTCCAGCAGAGTAACAACTCTCAGAGACAGCGGGTTTCTTTCCTTCAGCATATGTACTACATCATTGAGCGTTCTGCCTGTATCGATAATGTCTTCAACGATGATTACATGATACTGGCTGATGTCCTGATCCAAATCCATAGTAATCTTTACGATTCCAGATGAACTTGTTCCTGCATAATAGCTCTTCGCACACATAAATGCAATTTCACAAGGTACAGAAATCGCACGGCAGAGATCCGCCATAAATACGAAAGCTCCCTTCAAAATGCTCACTAAGAGAATCGGTCTACCATCATACATGGCATCGATTTCCTTGCCCGCCTTCTGAATCGCTTCTTTAATTTCTTCTTCTGTAATAACGACACGTTTAATTCTGCTATTAAAGCTTTCAATATTTTCTAATCTACTGCTCATTAGTTATCCTCCTGATTGATGTACAGCTACTTTTCATTATACTTGTCTAAGATACACAAGTCAACCAAAAGTGACAGCCTAATTTTCCTGAATTTCTTTTCCTGTCATATGCTCAATATTAATTTCGACCATCTGAACAGCATTTATATCTTCAGCAATAACTCTGTCAGCTTCCTCCTCCGAAGGATAGTATTTCATAGCAAAAATCTTAAGCTGCTTCAGCATTTCATCAGAAGGCTCCATCAGATGCGCCTTGCCGAATGCAACAACACTGCGTACATACGGTGCCCAGTCCAAATCACGAATCTCCGGCTCAGTATAGACCGTAAAACACACCTTAGAATCATTCTTAATTGCATCTACCTTATGACCAACTCTCGAAGAATGGAAGTAAATTTTATTTTCCTTTTCGTTATAGAAGTAGTTAACAGGGATTGCATAAGGATAACCCTCATCTCCAGTCACAGCCAGCACGCCTCTCTTTCCATCCCTCAAAATCTTCACAGCCTCAGACTGCGGTATGCCCTTTCTTTCTTCTCGTCTCATTTTTCTAAACATGGCAATCCCTCTCTTTCCTAAGCGGTTATATCAGTAGTTATAACCTAATCTACTTCCTATTGTGCCATATTTTGCCGAAAAATAAAAGCATAAATTAAAGCATTTTGCATTCCGCCTACGATTAGGTATTCCTAACCCCCAATTTCTATTCTACTCCTATCTTGTAGAAAAGTCAAATTTACGATATAATATTTTTGCGTACGATTAAAATAAAGAAATGGGGTAAACGCATGGACAAAAAGGAGTTCTCGACGAGATACAACCTGAGAGCAGAAGATTTTGAGAAGGCAAACACGACCTGGGAGGAGCTGAACGCCATCACCACAGCCTACAAGTCTTTAGAAGACCATTTGAAAGACTTAGGCAAGGATTTTATCGATGATTACCTGTACGACATCGAGCGCGCCGGCATTCACTCTTATCGTTATCGTATTAAGGAGCCTGAACATTTAGTCGAAAAGATAATACGCAAGAAAAAGGAAAATCCAGAGAAATTTTCTCAGCTTGATGCTACTAATTTTCATAAATATATGACAGACTTAATCGGTATCCGTGTATTCTTCCTCTATCGTGAGGACTGGATACATTTTCATCGCTATATAACCAGCATTTTTGAAAACAATCCTGACTTGTATCTCAAGGACAGACTTGCAGATTTTGATGAAAATCCGGATCATTACTACATCGCAGAGCGTCCGAAGGTTTACAAGCGCTCAGGAGATACGAAGATTTACGACAGCGATTTAATCGATATCAAGGCAGACGGAATCTACCGTTCCCTGCACTATATCATCAAATATAAGGGATATTACATCGAAATTCAGGGTCGTACACTTTTCGAGGAAGGCTGGTCCGAGATTGACCACGACATCGTATATCCATACTTCCAGGATGATGTGATGCTTAAGGATTTCTCCACCTTGCTCAACCGCTTGTCGGGCATGGCAGACGAAATGAGCTCATATTTCAGAAGAATGAAGCAGCACAAGGAAGCAGAACTGGCACGCTTAGAAGAAGAGTTGGAAGATTACGAGTAAAATCGCCCATAACACCGCATCTTAACTGTATTAGACTGCGGTGTTTTTTTATCATGCAAACTGTTCTATATCAAAAAAATCAGAATTGTCTATTTCCATAAGTACAAATTCATTGTATAATCTATTCATGCAATACAAAGGGGGAAGGCATCATGGCAAACACATCGACATCGACAGCAAAAACAAAATCAATGGTAACTACTGCTCTCATGGCAGCACTCATATTCGTAGCAACTTACGCAATCAGAATTCCAAACCCTGCAACCGGCGGTTATGTACACTTAGGCGACTGCATGATTTTTCTCTCCGTCGTCCTTCTGGGACGCACAAACGGCGCCATGGCAGCTGGAATCGGCGGCGCACTTTCCGATTTTCTGGCCGGCTCGCCAATGTGGATCTTGCCAACGCTGGTCATTAAATATGTAATGGCATTTATCATGGGGACAGTTATAAAAAAGCACGAAAGAAGCAAAGCCTACCAGCTGGTCGGCTCCGTCATCGGCGGCATCTTCCAGATTTTCGGCTACACCATAGTTGAAATCGCCATGTTCGGCAAGGAGGTTGCCCTCCTCTCAATCCCAGGAAATGCTTTACAGACAATTTCTGGAATAGTCATCTTCATGATTCTATCTGGTCTATTCTCTAAATCTCTGCTGAAATATATAAACAGATAAAAAACTGCCTGGAGCATTTGCTACGGGTTGATAAGGCAGTATAGAAACTTATTACATCTGTGGCATTGCAAA
>CAZLJV010000016.1:0-22013 GCA_964559965.1 uncultured Oscillospiraceae bacterium
AAATTGTATCGAAGGCAAGTGACGACTTCCCCGATCCGGAAATTCCCGTCACAACAACGAATTTATCTCTGGGAATAACCACATCTAAATTTTGAAGATTGTTTTCGTTTGCCCCTTTAATTATGATGTCCTTTTGCATTTCTCATTCCTTATCTGTTTTTTTCATCTGCGGATTGCCGCTGTGGGTTACAACCGCATTTAATTACAACCGCACCTTATATTCAAAAATCTGATCTCGAAGCTGTGCCGCACGCTCAAACTGCAAGTCCGATGCAGCCTGTTTCATTTCCTTTTCCAGCTTCTTTACATATTCTATCAGTTCTTTCTTGGTAAGTTCAAGCGGACTCTTGCCCTTGTATTCTGCAGTGTCTTCAGCCACCTTAGTTGCTTCTATTACAGCACGCACTGATTTCTTTACAGATTCAGGCGTTATGCCATGAGCCTTATTATATGCATCTTGAATGTCGCGGCGGCGCTGAGTTTCGTCTATAGCAGTCTGCATAGCCTTGCTTATGCGGTCTGCATACATGATAACTCTGCCGTCTACATTTCGTGCAGCTCGTCCAATAGTCTGAATCAGCGAAGTTTCTGTACGCAAAAATCCTTCCTTATCAGCATCTAAAATAGCTACTAAAGACACTTCCGGAATATCCAGTCCTTCTCTCAGCAGATTTATGCCCACAAGTACATCGAAGACACCTAAGCGCAAATCTCTGATGATTTCCAGACGCTCCAGCGTGTCCACTTCCGAGTGAAGGTATCTTACTTTTATATTCACACCCTTGAGATAATCCGTCAGACTCTCTGCCATCTTCTTAGTCAAAGTTGTAATCAGAACCTTTTCGCCCTTTTCCGTCGTCTTGCGAATCTCACCGATTAAATGGTCAATTTGATTTTCGGTCGGCTGTATTTCTATAGGCGGATCAAGCAAACCAGTTGGCCTTATAATCTGTTCCGCACTGATTCCTCCGGCCTGCTCACGCTCATACTGTGCCGGCGTTGCACTTACAAACACAACCTGACTGATAAGATCATCAAATTCCTCAAACTGAAGAGGACGGTTATCCAGCGCCGACGGCAATCTGAAACCATACTCAACAAGAGAAGATTTTCGCGACCTGTCCCCTGCATACATAGCCCTAAGCTGAGGCAGCATAACATGAGACTCATCAATTATTATCAAAAAATCCTCTGGAAAATAGTCTATCAAAGTATACGGTCTGCACCCTGCTGGCAGCCCATTCAAATGTCTGGAATAATTCTCAATCCCCTTGCAGGTTCCGATTTCTCTCAGCATTTCCAGGTCATATCGAGTGCGCTGTTCTATGCGCTGCGCTTCAAGCAGCTTCCCCCTATCCTTAAACCAGGTTACACGCTCCTCCAGCTCAGCCTCGATTGTGCGGATTGCCTCCTCCATCTTCTCCGGCGAAGTCACATAATGCGATGCCGGATATATAGCCACATGATTTCGAAGCCCCAAAATCTCTCCCGTCACAGGATTTATCTCCTTAATGGTTTCGATTTCGTCCCCAAAAAGCTCCACCCTCACAGCAGCCTCTGCCCCTGCCGGGAATATGTCGATTATATCACCTCTGACACGGAAGCAGCCTCTCTCAAATCCTAAATCATTTCTCGTATATTGTATATCCACAAGTTTTCGCAAAATCTCATGGCGATCCTTAACCATTCCGGGACGCAGCGACAAAACCTGATTCTCATAGTCCACCGGGCTTCCCAAGCCATATATGCACGATACAGATGCAACGATTATAACATCTCGTCGCTCTGCCAGCGCCGCCGTCGCCGAGTGCCTTAACTTCTCAATCTCAGCATTGATGTCCGAATCCTTTTCTATATAGGTATCCGTGGACGGAACATATGCCTCTGGCTGATAATAATCATAGTAGGATACAAAATATTCTACCGCATTTTCAGGGAAAAATTCCTTGAACTCACCATGCAGCTGCGCTGCAAGCGTCTTATTATGGCTTATTACCAGCGTCGGCCTATTCACCTGCGCTATCAGATTGGCCATGGTGAAAGTTTTTCCCGACCCGGTCACTCCCATCAAAGTCTGATATTTCAAACCATCTTCCAGCCCTTCCTTAAGTTTTTCAACCGCCTGGGGCTGATCACCAGTCATATTAAATTCAGAATGAAGTTTGAATATATTTTGTTCATTTTGCATAAAACTGTCTCCAAATCTCATAACACAAACGGTTCTATCACCCTATTGTCTACCTTCAATTTCTTTTAATACATTTGTTGCCGAATTTTGCATTTTCCCCGGAATTGCTCCATGTTGAGTGGCTATTTCCATTTTGGAAATAACCACTTGCTCATCGAGTTCTCCGTCCTCAAATATATTTTTCAAATGCTTGCTGATTGCTGGAACTTTTACATCGAACAATTCAGCCATAGCCTTCTGTGTGATCCAAATTGTTTCATCTTTTATTTCAATTGCAGTATACCACAAAATCTTAAAAAAGTACATCTTTACTACAAACATTCGTTCTTGCAACATCGCTTTTTTTGAAAATCTAATTATTCAGACGCAAAAAGAGCAAGGTCTCCCTCGCTCTTTTCGCTACACTTTATATAACACACACTTTCATGAAGATTGTTTACTTCAACCGTTCGTTATGAATAAATAATAGCACATTACTCGCCATATTGCAATCCTATTTTACTCATTATTCACCCAATTTAGCGAAATATTAACTTTTCCAAAAATCCACAGGTTCCCAATCCTGAAGTTTCGCTAAAAATCCTCGGTTTTTCAGTTCCTCTTGAATTGAATCCAATACCTCTTCATTTTCCGCCGTAATAGTATGATAGTGATAATTAGAAGTGAGATTCATCAGCTGCGTCGATTTTCCTGATGCTATATTCTCCATATATTTCTGCACATCACGCCGTGAGCGAATGTTCATAGGAACCTTAATCACACCATGGACACGATGGTAAACAAATACATCATCGATCTTCCCGCCGAAATCTACAAACAGGTTCATTTCCTCTTCCACCTGTTCCGTAGTATGATATACCTTAAATACACGGCTCACCTGACGACTGCCATTTAATACATATCCTTTGTGGGTGGACACAATCTCCTCGCCGCCAGTTCTCAACAAAGCCATGTCCTGTACGATTACCTGCCTGCTGACTTCAAGCATTTCAGCCAGTTCCGTACCCGGAACTGGCTTATCACTTGTTCTTAATATATTTAAAATTTCCGCTCGTCGTTCTTTTCCATTCATGCTGCTATCTACCTCTTTCTGCATATATACATATCTATATACCCATGTAACTATATATCAAGCTTCATATCGCCGTACTTAATCCAACCTTTTTTACGCATAAACTCCGAGATAAGCAGAGTAACTATGGCTGGGAGGACAATCTGGATAAGTAAGATTTTGATGAGAACTACAGACTGAGGTTCTACGGCCGTCATAGTCTGCCATGTCATAATCTGACCCACTAAACCTGCTGTGCCCATGCCAGAGCCTGTTGCATTGTTTGTCATATGAAGCACCATTGTTCCCACCGGCCCTAAAATTGCACTGGATACGATTGCAGGAACCCAGATTACTGGCTTGCGGACGATGTTAGGAACCTGAAGCATAGATGTGCCGATTCCCTGTGCAATCAGACCACCTACTTTGTTTTCACGATAACTTGCAACTGCGAAACCTACCATGTTGCAGCAGCATCCTACTGTAGCCGCACCAGCAGCCAGACCGGATAAGTCTAAGATTACTCCGAGAGCTGCGGAGCTTATTGGGAGAGTGAGGATCATACCCATGAGAACGGAAACTATTATGCCCATTAAAAATGGCTGCTGTTCTGTACCCCAGTTAATCATTGCACCTAATGCTGTCATAAATTGAGAAATAGGTGGGCCGAGAACCAGCCCCACTGCGGAACCTGTTGTAATTACCGCAAGAGGTGTCACCAAAATATCCACCTTCGTCTTTCCGCTTACGAGAATTCCGATTTCCATTCCTACATAGGCTGCCAAAAATGCACCCAGAGGCTCGCCAGGTCCAGTGAGAACTATGCTTCCTTCCACTAAAACTGCACCAGCTAACAGCTTGCTTGCGAAGGCTCCGACCATACCTGCTGTAGCAACTGAAATAGTTACTAATGGACTTGTTTTGAACTTGCAGCACACGCCTACGCCTATACCTGCGCCTGTAAGTGCTGCTGCCACCTTACCGATTAGAAAAATCATATCTCCGATACTTCCACCGATCAGGCTTCCTATCTGCTGAATGATTGTCCCGATTATCAGTGTAGCAAACAGCCCAAAAGCCATTCCACCAAGCCCGTCTATGAATATACGGTTCAAAGCTTTCTTCATTTCCATTTTCCTCTTCTTCTCCTCATATGTATTTCGATACTTCGATATTTAGATTAGCGCCTTTAATTCGTACTTCCAATCCATGCTAACACGATTACATAGAAAAGTAAAGAAAAGTTTACTTTTTAACACTACATCTGACAAGACAATTGTTAAAGCATATAGTAATTTGACTTGGCTCGAAATTAGAGTTATAATAAAAGGTACGGCTATAACGCTTACTTATACTAATTTACACTCATTTATACTAATTTATAAAGGAAGATATATTAAATGGAAAAGAAAAAAAGCAATGATTCAATCTTATTAGGTGCCGCACTGCTGATGGCGACTTCAGCAGTAGGGCCGGGATTTTTGACGCAATCCGCAACCTTCACAGCTAAATACATGAATCAACTGGCAATTATAATTTTGCTGGTAATCGCAATGGACATTATCACGCAGCTAAATGTGTGGAGCATCGTGGGCGTTTCAGGCAAGCGTGCGCAGGACCTTGCCAATGATGTTCTCCCTGGCCTGGGATATGTGATTGCCCTCTTGGTTGCCTTCGGCGGTCTTGTATTCAACATCGGTAATGTGGGCGGCGTGTCCCTTGCGCTGGAAGCACTTTGCGGCATTCCAACCACTATAGGCTGCCTCCTCGGCGGGCTGCTGGCTATCTGCATATTCCTGTCTAAGAATGCTAATGCCGGTATGGACCTCCTCGCAAAACTTTTGGGCGCAGTGATAATTGTCGTCGCACTTTTTGTAGCTTTCTCTACTAAACCTCCAGTCGGCGAAATTGCTGGCGGACTTTTAGATATTGAAAATCCTGCTGAGCTGTTTACCCCTATGATTACTATCTTAGGCGGTTCATGCGGCGGCTACATTTCATATTCCGGAGCTCACCGCCTTTTAGATGCTGGAATCTCTGGAAGAGAGAACTTGAATGATATTAGAAAAGGTGTCTTGATGGGAACCGGTGTTTCCGGAGTGGTTCGTCTGCTCATGTTTTTAGCCACTTATGGCGTATGCACCGTAGGCGGAGCTGCGGCCGCTGAAGCAATCGTTTCCTCTTCAAATCCAGCTGCTGAAGTATTCTTCCAGGCACTGGGAACTCTGGGATACAAACTGTTTGCAGTTATTTTGCTTTGTGCCAGCATGTCATCTGTAGTCGGAGCTGCTTATACGTCGGTATCCTTCTTAAAGACTCTTCATCCGCTCATTGCTGACAAGCAGAAGGTGGTTACTGTATGTTTCATCGGTATTTCTACTTGCATCATGGCTATATTCGGCGGTGCCGCAAAGTTGTTAGTACTGGCAGGCGCTGTGAATGGTCTGATTTTACCGGTTACTCTGTCGGTGATTCTCTTGGCAGGCCACAAGAAAAAGATTGTAGGCGACTACAAGCACAACCGTTTCCTCACCGTTGCCGGCTGCGTAATCGCTGTTATGACTTTAGTATTCGGAATCAAAGGAATCAGCGCACTGTTCTAAATCGAGTTCGAAATTGAATGCTGAATTAAAAAAAGGCTCGCCGCATTGGATTGATTTTTCCTATGCGACGGGCCTCTTATTTTTTACTTCACTGTGCGGTATGCCTTAGTGAACCAGCCTGTGTAATAACGCTGGCTTTCAATTGTAAACTATTTCACTATCTCGTTGGTGTCTTATAGAATCTGCCTTCAATCTGCTCAGTCTGGATTACATTGATAAATGCCTTCTGGTCGATGGATTTAATTTCCTTAGTCAGACTCTCAACCTGGCTGCGGCCGACAACAGAGTACAGCATGTAACGTTTTGCCTCTTCATACATACCTAAACCTTCAATCATGGTTGCATCATGGTGAGTGCTTATTCTTATTTGTTCATAAACTTCTTTAGGCTTAGAAGTGATTATCAGCATGGTATCCTTCTGGTAGCGCTTATAAAGCATCTGGATTACCTGAGTGCTACAGAACTGATAGATAATAGAATACATCGCTGCATCAAAACCGAAGAGAATGCCTGCCAGTGTGAGTATACATACATTACCCATGAAGATGTAGTTCCATGTGTCTATACCCTTTTTCTCCGAGAAGTAAATGGATATGAAGTCGGTACCGCCTGCGCTTGCGCCTGCCAGCAGACAGATACTGATAGATACGCCGTTAAGTATGCCACCGAAGATGCTTACAAGCAGCGTGTCTGATGTTATAGTCATATCTGGCAGTAAGTCAGTAAGGAATGATGACAGAGCTACCATGTAGAATGACATGATGGTGAATCTCTTACCGATGAATCTGAATCCGATAAATGCTGGAATCAGATTCAGAGGCAGGTATACCAGAGAATATGGAATAGTAATATGCAGAAAACTGCTGGCTGAACGGATTACAAGCAGTGTAATACCTGCGAAACCGCCTGGAAAAAGGCCGCCTGTATTTACGAAGCTCTGCATATTAAAAGCGAATACAAATGCCCCTAATGTAAGCATTGCTATCATTTTTAGCTCTGCTTTTAAGTTTTGTTCTTTCATCTTACACACCTCATTTTTTAATTTATATTTTTGTGTTTACATTTTTATTTTCCGAAAAATTCAGAACTTATATAGTATAGCATACTCCGCACGAAATAACGCCAAAAAAACAAAAAAAATCCTCGCATACGAGGATTTTGCTAAGCCATGTGCCGCATAGAGCCGCCATATCGCCAGACTTAAAGCAGGAAAAACAGCAGCAGCAGAATTAAGCCTGGGAAGCCGCAAATTCCCACAATCAGTGCAGTTATTAGGTTCACTGGTAGAAGCACCAAGCCTATAACGCCGCCGATAAGATTAAGTACTAACAGAAGCGCACCTCCAATAAGACTGCTGACCACCAACTTCAAAAGCAGCTTTAACGGCCACAAAAATATTTTTCCAATCAGGAAAAGCAGTAAAATTGCTCCTGCGTAAGTTAATAATATACTAATTTGCATTCCAAACATAATCTCTCCCCCATCTTTTGTATAAAGTATGCCGTTTTGGAATAAAATAGAATAAATAGATTGCGAAAGGTGGGATATTCATGAAACTTCGTAAAGCAGCAGGTGCTGACTCTCATTTTCTGATTCAATCACTGCAGTCTGCTCGAAAAGAGCTGCACGAGGCAGATTCCCTGTTCAACCAGCTCTCCGATGCTGATGCTGTGGACTATGCTTCCTACAATCTTTTGGCGGCAAAAACGAAATATTCCTATTTACTAAAACTGGCCAAAGAAAAAAACATTTCTCTTTAGCCAGTCTCATGTCTCTATATCTGCCTGCGTCCTTCCAGGGACTTGAGCAGTGTAACTTCGTCCGCGTATTCCAAATCGCCTCCTACAGGAATTCCGTGGGCAATTCGGCTTACCTTTATGCCGGCCGGTTTGATCAGGCGAGCGATGTACATGGCTGTAGCCTCACCCTCGATGTTAGGGTTAGTCGCTACGATAAGCTCTTTTACATCGTTTGCCTGCAGCCGCGTAATCAACGACTTCAAGTTGATATCTTCCGGACCTATTCCCTCCATTGGAGAAATTACCCCGTGCAAAACATGATATTGCCCGTTGTATTCCCGGATTCTCTCCATAGCCATAACATCTCGAGGATTTTCTACCACGCATATAATATCCTGTCTGCGTGAAGCATCGCTGCATATGCGGCATGGATCTGTATCAGTCAGATTTCCGCACACAGAACAGTATTTCATCTGTTCTTTCGCATTAGTCATGGCATTGGCAAGCTGTCCGACTTCCTTTTCATCTAATGACAAAATATGAAATGCCAGACGCTGTGCTGTTTTGCCGCCGATTCCCGGCAATTTGGACAGCTCATTGATTAAAATTTCAAGCGGTTTAGGATATTGTCTCATCGCATTAAAGATTACATCAGTCCTGGGATGTTAAGACCGCCTGTCAGCTTACCCATTTCAGCATTAGCCATTTCTTCAATCTGACGAATGCCTTCATTTACTGCTACCATAATCAGATCCTGCAGCATTTCGATATCATCTGGATCTACGATTTCTGGCTTCAGTTCCAGCTTAGTGATTTCCTTCTTACCATTTACAGTTACAGTAACTGCACCGCCACCAGCTGTTGTAGTCATTTCCTTTTCTTCGATTTCTGCCTGCAGCATTTCCATCTTTCTCTGCATAGCCTGCATCTGCTGCAGCTGCTTCTGCATGCTGCCGCCGCCACCGCCCATAGATGGCTTCTTACCAGCTCTCATTCCTTTTCCCATTTTATATTCCTCCGTTATTTTACTCTATTTCAACGTGAATTCCCAACGTTTCACTGGCCATCTTCGCCAGAGCTTCCATTTCAGAATCCGCATCGTTTCGTATTTCTTCTGCTTCCTGGCGGCATACCATCTTCAAATGTCTGCCCACATGACGCTCCATAAGGCGCTCTAAATCAGGTCGCATTTTTTCTGTATATCGCTGTGCGAAGCCAGTCTTAGCCAGCACTGTAAACTGACTTTCTCCAACGCTTCCCAGCACCGTACCGCTTCGAATCAGATTAAAGCTGCTTGCGCTGCCTTCCCCCTCTTCAAAAATCTCATGCCACAGCTGATCCATCTCATTTCGGCTCATCACCGAAGGTACCGATGTCAAGGCTTGTGCCTTAGTCTGAGCTTTCACTGGAACCTGTGCTTGTACTTGAGACTGCGACTGCACCTGCATTACAGCCTGATCTTGACCTGTCACTGGTGCGGCATACTGAACCTCTTGCTGCGGCTGAACCATTTGCGGCTGCATCATTTGCGGCTGCTGCGTCAAAATCTGCGCCGCCCCACTTCTTCTCGGTGCCAGCTTTTCTTCATCGATTAAGTCTGTCGCAATAGCCACAATCGCCAGTTCCAGCAGAATTCTCGGCTGCGTAGACCATCTCGCATCGTTAATAGTCTTAGACAGACGGAGAATAGCCTGATTGATTTCTTCCAGAGAAATCTGCCTGCTCTGCTCACGAATGCGTTCTATATTTTCAGAAGACATATTCAGCATATCTTCCGGATTCTTTATAAACTTAGTCAGCAGAAGGCTGCGATAATGAGCCGTCCAGTCTTTCATAAGCTGCTTGACATCTTTACCATCAGCAAGCGCTCCATCTAAAAGCACAATGGCTTCCGCTACATTATGGACTGCAACTAAATCAGTCAGCTCTATGAAGAAATCTTCGCCAGCGGTCCCTATATATTCGAGAACCTTTTCACGGTCAATATATTTATCACCAGCTGAAATCACCTGATCCAGTATGCTTAGTCCGTCTCTGACAGAACCATCTGCATTATTAGCCAAGAGTTTCACTGCACCTTCAGTAATCTCAATTCCACGCTCCTGGCAGATCTGTCGCATACCCCCGGCCAAAATGTTTTGAGGGACACGCTTAAAGTCAAGGCGCATGCAGCGAGACAGGATTGTAGCAGGAAGTTTCTGTGGCTCAGTAGTAGCCAAGATGAACATTACATTCTCAGGCGGTTCTTCGAGAGTCTTCAGAAGTGCGTTAAATGCACCTGTAGAAAGCATGTGTACCTCGTCTATGATATAAACCTTCTTTCGGCCTACAGCTGGAGGATACTTAACGCTTTCACGAAGCTCACGAATGCTGTCTACACCATTGTTAGATGCAGCATCGATTTCCACCACATCCATAAATGTGCCTTTTCTTATAGCTTCACAGTTCGCACAATGTCCGCACGGTCTTCCATTATCATGCTCATTTACATGAGGTTCGGCGAGACAGTTCACGGCCTTAGCTAAAATACGAGCCGTCGTAGTCTTACCGGTACCACGAGTCCCGCAAAACAGATATGCATGGCTCACGCTGTCTGTAGCAATCTGGTATTTCAGAATTTTTACGATATGCTCCTGTCCCAAAATCTCATCAAATACTTCAGGACGCTGCGCTCTGTATAATGCAGTATACATGGTCACCCCTCTATATTACAAATCTAAAAGTAAATTCAAATAAATCCGAATATTTCCGGATAGAAAAACAATTGCCCTTAAAAAGCTTCGCAGGCGTTGGAGAAGGCTAGTCTGCGGCACATAAGAACTTCCGCTTATTGCTGCTTCCTTCCGGACCTGACAAGGTTCACGGCATCCCATTGCGCAGGACCCAAACCATGCCAAGACGAAGCTTTTTAAGGGCAATTTGTCACTTAGATATTATATCAGCTTTCACAATCAAGGTCAAGCAAAAAATATACTATATTATTTAGCTATATTATTTAGCTCTGCCAGTTGTGCTATCTCAGCTGTGCGTCTGCTGGAGTCTTTATAATTTCCCCATTTATAAGCACATAGTGAATCTTCGTAGGAACAGTCAGAGGGCTGCCGTCGGCGATGACGATGTCCGCGTCTTTGCCAACCTCCAGAGAGCCGACTCTATCCTCGATGAGACAATGTTTTGCTGGGTTAATGGTGATAGCCTGAAGCGCCATAAACGGATCCATGCCGCCTTCAACCGCCAGCCCTGCGCAAACCGGTAAAAATTCCTGTGGAATTACCTGTGCATCTGTAATTATGGAAACCTGACATCCAGCCTCTGCCAGCACGCGTGGTGTCTCCCAGCTAAGATTGCGAAGTTCGTACTTGGAACCGCTGGTTAATGTAGGGCCGATTGCCAGAGGCACGTTTTCTTTCACCAGTTCCTCCACCACTAAATGGCCTTCTGTAACATGTTCCAGAGTAATATTTACATCAAATTCCTTAGCAATTCTCAGTGCAGTGAAAAAGTCGTCTGCAGCATGAGCGTGAGCTTTAAGCGGGATCTCCTTCTTTATTACTGGAATCAATGCCTCCATCTTCATATCCAAAGGCGGTCTCTTAGTGATATCATCGCCAGCAGCTTCCTTCAGCGCCATGTATTCCTTAGCCTTAGCCAGCGCCTGACGCAGATAAAAAGCAGTTGTCATTCTGCTGGTGGTGAATTTGCTGTGGTATGTCTTAGGATTTTCACCGAAAGCGCACTTCATGCCGATGGCTTCTTTCACGATCATATTATCGATACGCTTGCCCCATGTCTTCACTGCGGCAAAAGTTCCGCCCAACACATTTGTGCTTCCCGGACCCGTACAAACCGTGGTAACACCTGCGATTGCTGCGGTTCTCATTCCCTCGTCCATAGGATTAATTGCATCTATTGCACGAAGCTGCGGCGTAACTATATCGTTCTTTTCGTTATAATCCATCTGAATTTGACCTGCACCGTGACCGTCCAAACCAGTATGGCAGTGTGCTTCTACAAACCCAGGGTAAACCTGCAGCCCAGCTACATCTAAAATTCCAGTGCCTTCAGGAACTTTCAGATCAAGACCGATTTCCTTAATCTTCCCGTCCTCCACCAAAATATCAGCGATATATGGTTCTCTGTTAATTGCGTCATTTACAAGTCCGTTTTTTATACACAGCATAAGAATCTGCCTCCTTTTCAATGATATTCTCATTTTAGCACACCTTGCAACAACAAACAAGCTATGCTACACTATATTAAAAAGGAGATTTTTATGCCTATTACAATACTCAATTCCAATATGCTTCGCACCCTTGCGTGCATCTTCATGCTTACAGACCATCTGTGGGCTACCATTGTGCCGGGAAACATGTGGATGACAAATGTTGGCCGTCTGGCCTTCCCCATATTCGCCTTCCAAATCGCTGAAGGTTATATGCACACATCAGACTACCGCAAATATACTCACCGACTTCTTTTGTTTGCCCTTATTTCCGAAATCCCATTTAATCTGATGCAGGCAAGCAGCCCAGTCTACCCATTCCACCAAAATGTGATGTTCACCCTGCTTCTGGGGCTGGTTTCCATTCATGCCATCGACACTGCTCGCAGCAAGTGGCACGAAACCTCAAGCATTAAGACCCTTGTAAAGCCGTCATTTATGGTGCTTGGCTGCTTTTTCCTTTCCATCATCGGATTTGTGGACTACGGCTTCTGGGGCGTAATGACTGTGATTATGTTCTACCTTTTCCGTGACTTCCGCGGCGCAAAACTTTTGCAGCTGGCTTTTATGGTTTATGCTAACTTGATTTCCTACCGAGGGATGTATATTCCGATTACTTTGCTGGGACACAGTTTTGAATTGCAGACACAGGGATTCGCAGTTCTCGCCCTCATTCCAATTTGGCTCTATAACGGAAAGAAGGGCCTTTCATCGAAAGCCCTTCAGTATGGTTTTTATGCCTTTTATCCAGTACATATGCTGATTTTAGCACTCATTCATATGTACGGTTAGGTACTCTTGTACTCTAAGAAATTATGCCAGATGTGAGCCAGTCTCTGACTGTTTCTTCATCTATAATGGCGATTCCTAAATCTTTAGCTTTTTTATTCTTTCCGGAGTTTGAAAGAATATCATTATTTATCAGATAACTTGTTTTAGCGCTGACAGAGCCTGAAACCTTGCCTCCAGCGGCCTCAATGGCCGCTTTGAGGGCATCTCTGTTTGCATAGTGATTGAGGGATCCTGTAATTACGAAGGTCAATCCAGCAAATACAGTTCCAGCCTCTTCATAGCTTTCATCAAGTGTAATCTCGTCTAAAAGCTCCCTTATCATTTTTTTGTTTTTCTCATCGTTAAACCACGATACGAATCCATCAGCCATGATTTCGCCGATTCCATCCATGGTCAGCAGCTCTTCTTTAGTAAGACTGGATATCTTATCCCACTTATTCTTACAATATCCTGCTATGAGTTTCGCATTGGCAGTTCCTATATTGGGAATTCCCAAGCTGTATAAGAACTTATTTACTGCCGCATTTTTTCTGCTCTTTTCCACAGCTTCCATAAGATTTGCGAAGGACTTTTCTCCGAAACCTTCCATGGAAATCATCTTTTCGCGATGCTTTTCTAATCTGTATATATCTGCAAGGTCGTGAACCATGCCTTCATCTACAAATTTCTCAAGTGTCATTTCAGAAAGCCCATCTATATCCATCGCATCTCTGGACACAAAAAGCGTCAGCCTTTTTATCTGCTTAGCCAGACAGTTTTCGTTAGGGCAGAACAAGGTTTCTACGCCATTTTCGTTATGAATTTCTGTCTTTTCTCCGCAGACTGGACAGACTTCGGGTATATTAATCTGACCACTTTTAGTCAGGTTCTCAGAAATCTGAGGGATTATCATGTTAGCCTTGTATACACAGATTTTGTCGCCAATACCCAGCTGAAGCTCCTTCATAACGCTAATATTGTGTACAGATGCCCTGCTCACTGTTGTTCCTTCCAGCTCCACCGGTTCAAAAATCGCAACTGGATTTATAAGTCCTGTTCGGGATGCGCTCCATTCGATTTCCAGCAGACTGGTCTCCTTCACTTCGTCCTTCCACTTAAATGCTATGGAGTCTCTTGGGAATTTAGCGGTCTGCCCCAGTGATTGTCCGTAAGCTATATCGTCCAGCGTCAGCACGAGGCCATCAGACGGAATTGGGAAGTCTTCGATTTCATCTGCGAACCACTGAATCGCATCTTTAAGATTTTCTCTGTCTACGATTTTATGCTCAACCACCTGGAATCCCTGAGATTTGAGCCACTGCATCTGCTGAGAGCGAAGTGCAAAATCACCGGTCCCTTCACCAACGCCTTCGCCGCCTTCACCGCCTTCAGCGCTCACCAGTGAAAAGGCAAAAAATCTAACATTACGATCTTTCGTCACACGGTTAGACAGCTGACGCACCGAGCCGGAGCAGAGATTGCGCGGGTTTTTGTATTTTGCGCCGTCATCAGTCAGACCCTCGTTAATTTTTTCGAAGTCCGGATAGCTGATAACTGCCTCGCCGCGGAGCACTAAGCGCCCTTGAAACGGAATTGACACTGGTAGGTTAGCGAAAACTCTTGCATTTGATGTCACCACTTCGCCAATTTCCCCATTTCCGCGGGTTACAGCCTTCGCCAGCTTGCCGCCTTCGTATGTCAGCACTATTGTCAGCCCGTCAAGTTTCCAACTTAAAACGCCCTTCTGAGTGCCCAGCCAGCTCAACAGCTGATCCCTGTCCTTAGTCTTATCAAGGGAAAGCATTCTGGACGGGTGCGCCTCCTTAGGCAGGTCGCTCAAAACTTCATATCCCACCTGTATCGTCGGGCTTTGGGACAGCGTGATGCCAGTTTCTGCCTCCAGTGCACACAGCTGGTCGTACAGTCTATCGTACTCCAGATTGCTCATTATTTCCCTGCTCTCCTTATAGTACGCTTTCGCTGCCTGATTGAGAAGCTCTACCAGCTCCTTCATCTGCTGCATTTTTTCATTATTTTCATTTTTATCCATAGGTTTCTCCCCCTACATCTTGCTTAACGGTGCGATGCCCTTGGCCAGTTTTTTCTGCCCCGCAGTGTCAAACATTACGGTAATCGTCTTAGCATCGACATTTACAACCGAACCGCTGCCGAATTTTCCGTGAGCAACCCTGTCTCCCACAGCAAAATCTATGTTTCCGGCTCCTGCTGCTGCCTTAGCTGATGCCTGCTTCGAGGCTTTGAGCGGGTCATAACCGTAGCTGCTCTTTGCAGCTGAAGTGTTGCCTCGTCTTGCAGCTGCGATTTCAGCTGGAGTCATAACTCTGCCCTGACCTGTCGCTTCTGCCAATGTAGTTGATGAAATAGGCACATTTTGGCGTCCAAACGGCTGATATACCGGCTGGCTGTAGCCATCTGGACTTCCTGTATATAGACCTAAATGGTTGTCCGTGCGGCGAGTTGGCTCATAAACTGCATTTCCTGTCAAAAGTTTCTTATCCAGCTCACGCATAAATGTGGACTCTCTCATGGAATCGCCTTTACCGAACAGTACTCGGTATGCGGCACTGGTCATATACAGCTTTTCCTTGGCACGGGTGATTCCCACATAACACAATCTGCGTTCTTCTTCCATTCCATTAGGATCCTCGAAGGCACGGTGGCCCGGGAAAAGACCGTCCTCCATACCTGGCATGAACACTACTGGGAATTCTAGACCCTTAGCACTGTGCATTGTCATGAGAGTTACTTTACCTGCGTCCTCGTCATACTTATCTTGATCTCCGTCTGTGGCCACTTTTTCCAAGAATTCTTCCAGAGTAGCTTCCTCGCCTGCCTCTTCCTTTTCCTTCTCAAAATCGTATATAAACGATTTGAAGTCAAGCAGGTTTTCGATTCTGCTTTCAGCTTCTATGGTATTCATATCTTCCAAGGCTTTCATGTAGCCTGTCTTCATCATCAAGTTGTCATAAATGTCTGAAACTCTAAGGTTTTCACGCTCATCCTGGCAAAGTCTGATGATATCAACCATTTCCTTTACAGCTTTACCTGCCTTAGTTGGCAAGCTGTATATCACTTCGTCCATACACAGTGCATCGAACATGGAAAGCCCGTTTACCTTGGCTAACGCCTCGATTTTTTTCTGTGTAGTGTCACCCACGCCACGCTTAGGTTCATTTATAACTCTTTGCAGTGCCAGATCATCTGCTGGATTGGTAACCAGTCTCATGTAGCAGATCATATCCTTAGTTTCTTTTCTTTCATAGAATGAGAAACCTGACAAAATCTGATAAGGAATGTTTCTTCTCTTTAATGCATCTTCGAAGAGTCTTGACTGTGCATTTGTACGGTAAAGGATTGCGAAATCGTTATACCCGTCATTTGACAGACTTCCGCCGCTTCTCTTAGATTCCAGATTGTATATTTCCTGTGCGATATATCTCGCTTCTTCTTTGTCGCTATCTGCCCTGTAATATGTAATTTTTTCACCAGGTTCACGGGTAGTCCACAGTTTCTTGTCCTTTCTGCTGTGGTTATTCTTAATTACGGAGTGTGCCGCAGCTAAGATATTTCCGTATGAGCGATAGTTCTGCTCTAACTTTATAACCTTAGCACGAGGGAAGTCCCTTTCGAAGCCTAAGATATTGCTGATGTCAGCCCCGCGCCACTGGTAAATGCACTGGTCATCGTCACCTACGACGCACAGATTTTGATGGGCCTGAGCCATCATCTTTATAATCTCGTACTGGATGTGGTTAGTATCCTGATACTCGTCCACCATGATGAACTGGAAGCGCTGCTGATACTCTTTCAGAACTGACGGTGACTGCTGCAGCACATGAAGCGCATTAACCAGCAAATCATCGAAGTCCATGGCATTGTTAGCCATCAGCTGTTTCTGGTATTCAGCATAGACGCTTGCCACCTGCTTCGCCCTCGGGTTGGTTCTGTTTGTCGCTGCATATTCCTCTGGGCTGATGTCTGCTTCCTTTTGCTTGCTGATTACGGACGAAATGTACTGCTGAGGTACTTCTTTCGTGTCGATTTTCAGGTCTTTCATGATATTTTTGATTATAGTTTTCTGGTCGACAGTATCGTAAACGACGAAGTTTTTTTCGTATCCCACCACATCATAGTGTTCCCTCAAAATCCTAAGTGCCATGGCATGGAAGGTGAGTATCCACATGTAGCTGACTTTGCCAACTAATTTTTCTACTCGTTCGCGCATTTCGCCTGCGGCCTTGTTAGTAAATGTTACCGCCAAAATATTATATGGGCTGACGCCTTGATCTATGAGGTATCCGATTCGGCTTGTCATGGTGCTTGTCTTTCCGGATCCTGCACCAGCCAGAATCAGAAGCGGCCCTTCCACATGGGTAGCCGCCTCCAACTGTTCTTTATTCAAATGACTTAAATCCATATTAAATATGTCCTTTCCCCTTTATATGAATATTACATGAAGCCCTGCATAACCTGAATTGAAGCAAAAATCAAACCTCCGATAGCTATGCAGTTACCTAAGCGGTTTGTGCTTGTGTCGTATAATAAGTTCAGTTCAGATTCCAAAAGTTCCAGTAAATACTTAATCTTATCGATAATCGGGTCGATTTGCTGCCCTACGAGCAGTACTTTCTCCATTTCGCCTACTTCAGAAATAGCTAAATTCTCTACTTTGCTCAAGGTGGTAATCAGCTCACCTCTATAAGCCTTTATTCTCTGAATTTCTGCACGCAGCTTGCCGCCGTGGTCTCCGCCATAATAATCTGCTTGTCTGCGGAGTATGCGGTTGCAAATGGTTCTGATTACCATAACCATTTCAAATGAAAGCAGAACGCCGTGGTTAACACCTGCCACATTGCTGTCCATGCTGAAATATTTATCCATATCGCCATAGAAAGAATGGTCGAAATCTGCTCTGTTTTTTCTATAGTCCTTGGCATCTTCTGACTGGCTCAGGTTGAAGAATACTGAATTAGCACCGAATGAAATCAGTTTCATGAAATCTCTGCTTCCCCAGCTATTTTCCATGCGACTTTCTGCTAACTCTTCAGGTACATGCTTCCAGCCCTCATCACCAGTCATTAAGCCATAAATCAGCTTCTTATGATTGTTTATGATTTCTGCTACGCTTTCTTCGTCGCTGAATCTTTTAATTTCTATAATATAGTTTTCAGCGATTTCAGTTATATCGCATTTAAGCGATTCACTTACTTCTCTAAAAATCTCTCTGATAGACAGCATGCGTCCGTCTTTATTCTTCAGCTTAGCGCCGTTGCCCTGCATATGTCTGAAGTACACGAAATCATTTTCATCTGCGTTTTTTACGCTTAAACATACACAAACCTGTACTGTGTCAGAATCAGGAAATACGGACATCAGTATAGAAGTATTCTGTATATCATACTTCTTCTTTCTAACACCCACTTCAGATGTTACTTCCGTTTCAAATTCTAAGTCATAATCCTTAAACATGACTCTGAAACAGCTAAATGGAAGTCCCTTTGCATGCAAAAATCCCTGAACCGCAGACAAATCCCTAAACAGTGGTTCTTCATTAGCAAGTTCATCATCGCCAAATATAGCATTTGGATATGCACTCTTAATAGAGCTGCGCATGGCCTGTTCACTGGCACGATTCAATCCTTCTCCTAAGGTACTGAAGCTGAAGTGGTAGCAAATGTTTGCATCCATATCGATTTCTGAGCGTTTTTTGAAGATATAAAGCACATCTCTTGCGCCTTCCTTATCTCCAGACAGATTAGCCTTAGCATCTTCAGAAACATTCTGATGTCCTTTATAATGATATCGGTCCATTCGCACTAAATCTAAATTATGAGCCTGCGCCATATTCATTATGCTTTTTTCAGAAATCTGTCTTACCGGCAAAATACCTTCTTTCGTATATGCTTCATTAAATCCAGCTTCATCTGTAACTTCACAGTTTCTAATACCATCTTTCCAGCTTTCCTTAAAAAACTGATCATCTTCTTCGGCTGTGTAAGTAGTGGTGATAAGCAGAATTCCGCCTGGTTCCAGTCTTTTACTCATCTTCAGCATCAAATCTTCTGCCATTTCACACTTAATGTGCTGCATCACATGGCTTGATAAGATAATGCTGTACTTTTTATCATTAGGCAGACTTTCTGCGTCGCCTTGAACCATATTCACAGTATGTCCATACCGTTCCTCAGCCCATTTTCCTGCCATCAATGCTTTTTCAAATCTATTAGAATCAGGTTCTACTGCGGTCACCTCATCTACTTCTCCTGCAAAAATAGGTATCAGTCGTCCCATTCCGCAGCCTAAGTCTAAGAAACTAACTTTCTTATTTCTGCCTCTGCGATAAGATGCAAGGCTTCTAACCTGCTCTATGGCATATGAAAGTATCTGTTCTTCGCTTTTCTGCCAATATGCTCCGTTGTACTCAGTTTCGATGAGCTGGCAGGTCAGCTTATCGTCCTTATCTGGATAGATGTATGTCATCCCGCTCTCCTCCTTTGGATCTTTTATGGGGTTTCTTTCGTGCCTTTCAGTATACCACAAAATCCATGTCTTGAAAAGTAAAAAACCCTGAATCCGACTTTCGTCGAACTCAGGGTTCTTATTACATATTTATCGAATTATCGATTCCGAGGAATTAAACCAGTTCCAGGAATACAACTTCTGCGTTGTCTCCCTGTCTAGGTCCCAGCTTCAGAATTCTAGTGTAACCACCATTTCTGTCAGCATACTTCGGTGCGATTTCTTCAAACAGCTTTGTTACTACGTCTTCATCGAAAACGTAAGCCAGTACCTGTCTTCTTGCGTGCAGGTCACCGCGCTTTGCTAATGTAATCAGCTTTTCAGCCTGTCTTCTGGCTTCCTTTGCTCTGCAGTCTGTAGTCTGAATTCTGCCTTCTCTGAACAGGTCAGTAACAAGGTTTCTCAGCATGGACTTTCTGTGAGCAGAAGGTCTGCCCAGTTTTCTATATCCTGGCATGTATATGCTCTCCTTTCGTAATTATTACTAAATCTTAATCATCGCTAGGTCTCAGTCCGAGGCCTAATTCTTCCAGTTTCGCTTTTACTTCGTCGAGTGACTTCTTACCGAGGTTTCTAACCTTCATCATATCGTCTTCAGACTTCTGTGTCAGCTCTTCTACTGTATTGATTGCAGCTCTCTTCAGGCAGTTGAAGGAACGAACGGACAGTTCTAATTCTTCAATTGTCATTTCCAGAGCCTTTTCCTTCTGGTCTTCTTCCTTTTCAACCATGATTTCCATGGAACCGGTAGCGTCTGTCAGCTGGATAAACAGGTTCAGATGTTCCTGCATAATCTTAGCACCGATAGAAACGCCTTCATCCGGAGAAATAGATCCGTCAGTCCAGATTTCGAGAACCAGTCTGTCATAGTCAGTTACCTGACCAACTCTGGTATTTTCTACAGTATAGTTTACCTTTCTTACAGGTGTATAAATAGAGTCAACTGGAATTACAGCAATTGGCGTATTTTCAGTCTTGTTCTGCTCAGCAGGAACATAACCTCTGCCTCTTGCCAGGTTGAGTTCCATCACCAGTGTTGCATTCTCTTCCAGAGTTGCAATGTGCAGATCAGGGTTGAAGATTTCCAGTTCAGAATCTCCAATAATATCTGCAGCAGTTACTTCCTTAGGACCAACTGCATTGATGATAGCTCTCTTTGTGTTTTCTCCATTCAATCTGATAGCGAGTTTCTTCAGGTTCAGAATGATTTCGGTTACGTCTTCTTTCACACCAGGGATGGTGGAAAACTCGTGAAGAATTCCGTCGATTTTAACTGATGTAACGGCTGCCCCTGGTAAAGAACTGAGCAAAATTCTTCTCAGGCAGTTTCCCAGAGTTGTACCATAGCCTCTTTCCAGAGGTTCTACTACGAACTTGCCGTACTGTCCGTCTTCATCAATAAACTTATTGATTGTTGGCTTTTCGATTTCGATCACGCAAAACCCTCCTTTTTCATTCCAAAGTTATACTATTAATATATTACTTGGAATACAATTCGACGATTAAGTGTTCAGCAACCGGCGTATCAATATCAGCTCTTGTAGGTACGGTAATTACCTTACCTTCCAGCTTTTCTACGTCTACGCTCATCCAAGAAGGAACAGTGATGGACATTTCCTTCACTTCCTTGAACTTAGGAGAGCTCTGGCTCTTTTCCTTTACCTTAATAACATCGCCAGCCTTCAGTTCCATGGAAGGAATGTTAGCCTTCTTGCCATTTACAGTAAAGTGACCATGAGTAACCAGCTGTCTTGCTTCCTTTCTGGAAGAAGCAAAACCTAATCTGAATACTACGTTATCCATTCTGGTTTCCAGTAAGATCATCAGGTTTTCACCGGCCTTACCTGGCTTCTTAACAGCCTTTTCGTACAGGTTTCTGAACTGAGTTTCCTGAACCCCGTAGAATCTCTTAGCCTTCTGCTTTTCTCTAAACTGAATACCATATTCAGACTGCTTCTTTCTTGCCTGACCGTGCTGTCCAGGAGCGTAATTTCTTCTTTCCAGAGCACACTTGCTGCTGTAGCATCTTTCGCCCTTTAAGAACAGTTTCTGACCTTCTCTTCTGCATAACTTGCAGTTTGCATCTGTATATCTTGACATTTAAATTACTCCTCCTTTCCTAGACTCTTCTTCTCTTTGGTGGTCTGCATCCGTTGTGTGGGATTGGTGTGATATCACGAATCATAGTGATTTCCAGACCAGCAGTCTGCAGTGCTCTGATAGCTGCTTCTCTGCCGGAACCAGGTCCCTTTACATAAACTTCTACAGTCTTTAAACCGTGTTCGATTGCACCCTTAGCAGCTTCTTCAGCAGCCATCTGTGCAGCGTATGGAGTGGACTTTCTGGAGCCCTTGAATCCCAGGGAACCAGCGGAAGACCAGCTCAGTGCGTTACCGCTCATGTCGGTAAGAGTAACTAAAGTATTGTTAAAGGTAGACTGGATATGTGCCTGGCCCTTTTCGATATTCTTACGTTCTCTTTTTTTCTTTCTTACTGTTTTCTTTACAGCTTTAGCCATTACATTCTACCTCCTTTACTTCTTTTTCTTTCTACCAACGGTCTTCTTAGGACCCTTGCGAGTTCTGGCATTAGTCTTAGTTTTCTGACCTCTTACAGGCAGGCCTCTTCTGTGTCTGATTCCTCTGTAAGAACCGATTTCCATCAGTCTCTTAATGTTCAGGGAAACTTCTCTTCTCAGGTCACCTTCTACGAGGTATTCTTCATCGATGATCTTTCTGATTTTACCAGCTTCATCTTCGGTTAAATCCTTAACTCTTGTGTCAGGATTGATTCCGGCTTTCTCTAAGATTGCCAGGGAAGTAGGTCTGCCGATACCATAAATGTAGGTCAGACCGATTTCAACTCTTTTTTCTCTTGGTAAGTCTACACCGGCTATACG
>CAZLJV010000017.1:0-21763 GCA_964559965.1 uncultured Oscillospiraceae bacterium
TCCATGGGTTTTCTGATGATTGCTCATGCTGTGCATTTAACTTATGCACGGGTGGGGACGGGTGAGACTTACTTTGCAGCCTTAGCTGCGTTGAATCTTTTTGTTAATCTGGAAGTCTTTCTGGATGCAGCCTGCTTAGAAATTGTCTTCTTAGCAGCAGCCTGCTTCAGCTTCTTTTCTGCAAGTCTTAACTTTTCTTCAGCTAATTCGAAGTTGCCTTCTGCCAGAGCTGCATCAAAGTTCTTCAGAACAGCCTTCAGGTGACCCTTAACTCTTCTGTTTCTTGCAGTCTTCTTGTCGATAACTCTGATTCTCTTCTTTGCGGATTTAATGTTTGCCATGTTTAATTTACCCCACTATTCTTAATTTTTTAGCTAGTCCCAAACTTAGTTTTGAGACATAAATTCGCAATATGAATTATATATGAATAACGTTGAAATTGCAAGGGAAAATAATAAAAAACTTTCGTGGAGGTAAAAAAATGAGCTATAGAACCGATTTGGCGGTGGAAATTAAGGAAAATTTAGATGTTAGGGACGGTTTTTTCCAAAAAAGTCAGCAAATTGACGAGGATATTTCCATCAATCATATAACCATAACAACCGAGGAAGGAGAGCGAAGTTTCAAGAAACCGAAGGGAAACTACATCACATTAGAAGTGCAAGGAATCTTAGATGAGCGTGACGAAATATGCAGCAGAGCATCTCAAGCGCTGGCAGGAATCATAAGCGACCTCATACCATTTCACTATCATCTAAAAGTTTTAGTTGTAGGTCTGGGAAATGAAAAGGTCACGCCAGACAGCTTAGGACCACATACTGTCGATAAGGTGAAAATCACAAGCCATCTTTTCGAAATGTTTGGATGCGACGGCGATTTCCAAATGGCCAATGTGAGTGGTTTCAATCCGTCTGTGACTGGCGTAACCGGAATGGAAACTGCCGAAGTCATAAAGAAGGTGACTGAGCTTGTTCGCCCTGAAGCCGTCCTCATCATAGATTCCCTCGCATCAAAAAGCATTGACCGCATCAGCACCACCATACAAATCAGCGACACTGGCATCGCACCGGGAGCGGGCATGGGAAATCGCAGAAAATCTATCGACCAAGAGTCTCTGGGCTGCAAAGTCATCGCAATTGGCGTTCCCACGGTCATCGACTCGCGGACTTTGATATTGGATGCTGCCGAAGAAATCCCCGGGTGGGAGAAAGAGGCCGCCGAAGGGTATTTTGCTGGGAAAAAGCTGGACATGATCGTAACTTCCACAGACATCGACGAAATCATCGTGAAATTCTCACAAATCATAGCCGATGGGATTAATATTGCGCTGCACCCAGGCATATACTCATGAAGAGGAGGCGTGGGATGAAGGAGAAATTATTGGGATTGGTGATTGGAGCGTATTTGATGAGCACGGTGGCATTTTCGGCAGCTTTGCCTTCTGCGCAAAATCTGTCTTCGCCGGATTTTTCTATGGATGCGACGGATTTGGCTGTCATGAGTTTGAATGCGGTTTATCCTGGGGTCATGGATCGGGTTCAAAGGTCGGATTCGGAGGCAGGCTCGGAATCGGATGCGGAGACTGGGACAGCGACGGGGACTGGGATTTCGTCTGATGGGCAAGGTGAGATGGTTGTGACGGACTCTAACTCCACGGAGAAAGCTAGCTCAAAACTGCGTGAATTCGGAGAGGATCCGGTGGTCTTAATTGTGCATACCCACGCAACAGAAACTTACCTTCCGTCTTCGGGCGGTAACTATCACTCTAAAAAGAAGGAAAATTCCGTGCGTGATGTGGGAGAGGTTTTGGCAACCAGCCTGAAGGAAGAGGGGATTTCGTCGGTTCATGACGAGACGCTCCATGATGATCCGTCCTATAACAGCTCCTACAGTCGCTCGGCAGAGACTATTTCAAAATTGCTGGAAAAGTATCCGACAATTGAATGTGTCATCGACTTGCATAGGGACGCTATCGCGTCGGAGGCTGCTGGCGCAACCGTATCCACAGCTGGCAAAACCTGTGCTAAGTATATGTATGTTGTCAGTACGGCGGCGCCTACTTATTCAAAGAATATTAAATTCGTTTCTGCGCTCAACGAGACGGCGGCTTCTGAGTATAACGGTTTTACCGGAAGCGTGCTTGAGCGTGGCTATATGTATAATCAGAACCTTTCGGAGAAGTATTTGCTGCTGGAATTTGGAAATAACAGGAACGATATCGCAGAGGTTCGCAATACGGCCAGAGTGTATGGGAAGATTTTGGCACAAACGCTGAAGGCTGGGGCGTGAAGAATGCGTTTTTTTGAAATTTAAGTGGAAGTAATGCTATAAAGAGGATTGCAATTATAAAGAACGTATGTTACACTACAACCATAGTATTTGTAACAATCGATATGTACGAACGGACAAAGAGAACATGAGGAAAGCGAGAACTGATTATGGAAAGGAACGTAGTTAAAAGAAGATTTTTAAGTCTGATGCTAACGCTTTGTATGGTGTTAGCGACGTTGCCAGTGACACCAGCTATGGCGGCGGAGACAACGGTTTCCAGCGAAGCAGACCTGGTCACTGCGGTTGCAAACGGTGGCACTGTTACGCTGGGTGATGACATCAATCTTATCAACACCCTGAATGTTACTAAAGACGTAACATTGGATTTGAAGGGCAATATGCTGACTGGCGTGGGTGATACGGTAATCGCCGTGCAAAGCGGTGGCAATCTAACCATCACAGGAAGCACTACTGGAAGTATCACCGGCAGCACTGGCAGCGATGGCGGAACGGCGATTACCGTGGAAGGCGGTAACCTGACCGTTTCCAGCGGCAATGTCATTGGTGGCAACGGCAGCGATGGACAATTTGGCAGCAATGGCGGTGCAGCGATTACCGTGAAAAGCGGTAGCCTGACTGTTTCCGGTGGTAAGGTAATCGGCGGCAAGGGTGGCAACGGCAACGATTACGCCCTTTCACACGGAGGTAACGGCGGCGACGGGCTATATATCACAAGCGGCACAGTAACCATTAGCGGCGGCGAAATAACTGGTGGCAACGGCGGCAACGGTCTGAGCAGCTACAACATAGCGGGTGCTAACGGCGGCGCAGGCGGTAATGCGTTACATATCGCAGGTGGTACCGTGACTATTGTAGGTAGTGGTACGATTAGCGGAGGAAACGGCGGAAACGGTGTTTCTGGTAGTTTTGATGGTTTCAACGGTAATGGCGGCAATGGAGTTTCCAGCACCAGTGGTACCGTGACTATTGTCAGCAGCGGTACGATCAGCGGCGGTACAGCAGGTACAGGTGGCAGCAGCGGTACTAATGGAGATGATCTTTCTCGCAGCGAAACTGGTGTCATTGTGACATATAGCTGGTACAGTGCCAATGAGAGCGAGTTTACCATTTCCACCGTTTCAGAGCTTCTTGGTTTTGCCAATCTGGTAAATGGCGCAGACCTGCCTGCAGGTTTTCCTGAAAAAGTCACCTTTGAGGGCAAGACTGTGAAGCTGGGTGCGGACATTGACCTCTCCAGTATCGCCAACTGGACGCCTATCGGCAGGGACGGCGCAGACTTCCGAGGTACTTTCGACGGCAACGACAAAACCATTTCCAACCTTACGGCCAATTCCACCGGAAAGTACGATTTTGTAGGTCTGTTTGGAAAAATTTATAACGCGACTGTGAAAAACCTCGCTGTCTCCGGCAATGTCACCGGCACGGGAGATTTCAGCCGTGTTGGCGGCGTCGTGGGCGAATTGTGCATTGGAATGATTGAGAACTGCTCCTTTTCCGGCAGCGTTACCGGCAACGGAAATTGTGTCGGGGGCATTGTAGGTAATTCTGTCGGCATGATTTCGAAGTGCAGCAACGCCGCCACGGTCAGCGGAAGTGCGATCCGGATTGGAGGCATCGCAGGAATGATAAGCAAAAACGTTCGGTACTGCTATAATCAGGGAGATGTTACATCCAATAAAAACGATGGAGTTGCCAGAGTTGGAGGAATTTTCGGAGCAATTGACCACGATTCGTCGTCTATTACTGTGGGTTCCTGCTACAATACCGGAACGGTTTACGCTACAAGCACGAGTGCAAATGTCGGCAGTGTTGGCGGAGATGTGACAAATTTCTCCGATATAACCATCGATGATTGTTACTACCTTGAGGGCACTGCTGACAAGGGAATCGGTTCAACATATTTATATGACGGTGCCTCCATAACAGGAGAAGCCGTTGTCAAATCCTCGACTGCATTCAGCAGCGGCGAGCTAGCATATCTGCTGCAAAATGTGGTTGCCGATGCCGACGGGCTGGTCTGGGGACAGACACTGACTGGCAGCAATAAGGATGACTACCCTGTATTTGCCAACGAGAGCGGCAGCAATAAGGTATATAAAGTTACCTTTGTGACGGATAGCGTCAGCACAGTCAAGTACCTCAACGGCGGCACGATTACCGTTTCCAATCCAACTGCCCCTAACGGATACACCTTTGGTGGCTGGTATACGGCACAAACAGGCGGCACACAAGTGACAGACGTTACAGAAGACACCACTCTGTACGCACAGTGTAAACCTATTCCTGCCAACGCACCGACGGTTTCTGGTTCCGGTGCAGAGGTTACTTACGGAGAGTATACGGATAAGAAAATCAGTGTTACCGTAACTGACAAGGATGAAGATACTTATTCATATTCATATCAATGGTATGACAGTTCTAAAAATAAGATAAGCGGTGCAACCGAAAACACTTATACTATACCGAATGACTTAACCGGAGGTTACCACGATTATTATTGTTTCGTTACGGCAAAGCGCAGCGATAACAGTGAAACCGCTACGAACGAGAAGAAAATCACGGTAAAGGTTAATAAAGCCGAACAATCTGCAACGCCAGAGCTTGTCGGCACAGCGGAAACCATTGACGGAAAATCAGACGGCAAAATCACAGGTGTTACACCTGCAATGGAATACCGCAAGGATGGCACTACAGACTATATTGCCATCACCGGTACGGAAGTTGCCGGTCTTGCAGTCGGAAAATACTATGTTCGTTATAAAGCAGATAATAACTATTTCGCTTCCGCAGATACGGAAGTAACGGTTGATAAGGGCAGAAAAATGACTGTAGCCGTTCCGACAGCACAGGTAGGATATACATTGACCGTAAATAAAACCGAACTTGTATGGAATGACAGCATTGAACTCACCTTTGCACTTGCCAACGGTTATTCAAAACTCGATACCTTTGCAGTAAATGTAAACGGAAATCCGATAACACTTGATACTAACGGAAAATGCACCGTAAACGATATTCAAAGCGATATTACCATTACTGTTGTAGGCGTTGCGGATATTATCGCACCTACTGGTGAAATCAAGGTAGGTGCTGATAGCTGGAAGGAGTTCCTTAACAATATTACTTTTGGCTTATTCTTTAAGGACATGAAAGAAGTAACAATCACTGCAATAGATAATATTGACGAAAATGTTAAAATTGAGTATCTGTTGAGTGACAAAGAGCTTACAGCAGATGAACTTGCAGTTGCAACTTTTAACTCATATATAGGTAAGTTCAATATTGAACCGAATAATGAGTATGTTATCTATGCAAAACTCAGCGATAATTCTGGCAATGTAACCTACATCAATTCAACTGGTATTGTTCTGGATAATATCGCACCTGTTATTTCTGGAATTGTAAATGGCAAGACTTACTGTGAAGCACAGACTGTAACAGTATCTGATAATGTTGGCGTTGCAAGCGTTACTGTAAACGGAACGCCTGTTACACCAGATAGGAACGGACAGTTCACATTAAAACCTGCAGAGGGCAAGCAGACAGTTTTTGCAAAGGATCAGGCTGGCAATGTATCTGCTGAAATGATTGTGACTGTAAATGACGGTCATGAAGGTGGAACAGCTAGCTGTGCGAAGCAGGCTAAGTGTAAACATTGCGATACATATTATGGACAGCTTGATGGTAATAACCATACTGGATACAAGCATGTAGAAGCAGTGGATTCAACAGTTGCAAGCAGAGGTAATGTGGAATACTGGTATTGCAGCGATTGTGGTAAGTATTACAGCGATGAAGCTGGAAAAAATGAAATTGATGAAAGTGGTATATATACATATACAGTAACATTTAATGTTGGCGGCGGAAGTTTTGTAGCTGACAAAATCAATGTTAAGTGGGACGATGCAGTTCTTGATGGAGTAGATAATCCGGTTAAGAGAGATAGAGTGTTCGAAGGCTGGACATGCGGAGACATTCAGGTTAAAGAAGATGTGAGCTACGGAGATTTTGCTAAGAACAAGGATGTGGCAAGCATAGTGCTCAATGCGCAGTGGAGAAGAGTGAGTGGTTTGAATGCGCAGCAGCCTACGGAATCTGAAATTGAGGCAGCTTTGGCTAAGTTCAGTTTCATGGCTCGCTCAGCGAAAACTCCTAACAACAATGTGAAGGTCGTGCTGAAAACTGATGCTGAAACTGAAAAGTTCATCAAGGAATGGCAGGACAAGGGCTATGTAGTTAAGTACCAGTTCTACAGAAGCACAAATCCTAAGTACGGATACAAAGAGATGCTGAATAAGGAAAGTGGTACATATATTAACACCGTGGGAATATATGGTGCTAAGTACTATTACAAAGCTCGAGTTCAGGTGTATGATAAGGACGGCAAGCTTATAGCTCAGACTGGGCTGAAGCAGTGCAAGTATGCGTGCAGAACGTGGACGAAGTAAGGTGTGTGGGGCGAAGCATGGCGGCGTTCGACATGATTCGACACTTTGCGACATAGTATGACATAAAATCGGGGACCCGCCTGGGCAGCGTAGGCTGCACTGGCGGGTCTTCGGCATATACTCAACATGGAAAAGTTGGCTATGGGCATAGTGCAGAGCGCAGAGTTCATATTATGCATGAAAATGATGTAATTATGCATAAATTTACTGTTTTAGACAGCGAAAAATTTTTTGACTCCACTTAAAATGCGATTTTTTGAAATTTAGGTGGAGTCATTTTCGGTTCACCGCGCTTAAAATGTTGGTTTGAGAAGGTGCTCGACATATTTCGACATTGTTCGACACCGTATTCATACATAACATACAAATTATTACAATTCCTTTCGGAAAACGCCGTGCATAAAAAATAAAACTCCACTTAAAATCGAAAAAATGTCGATTTAAGTGGAGTTACCGCTTTAAAGTATGTGATAGATTCGAGGGTATGAAGTGTCAAACACTCGATTTTTTTGTAGAAACAGATTGAAAATCAAAAAATTGCCTTTTACATCGACAATATGGTATACTATGACATGAATTGATGTCAGAATTATTGTGCTCACAGTCGATTAGGTGAGTGATACTGACAGATATTACATTACGAAAAGGAAGAGCGAGTATTATGAACAGCATTATTGCACATTGGTGGCCAATCGGGTTGGTTTTAGTGGCACATGTGGTTTATCAGATTAGCGCAAAATCCATTCCCGCGCAGATGGATCCCTTTGCGGCTATATTTATCAATTATGTCATAGCGGCAGTAGCCGCCTTCGTACTATGGATGGTGATGGGACAAGATAAGAATTTAGGTGTGCAGCTGGGAAAGATGAACTGGGCACCGATCACCATGGCACTTGGAATCACTGCAGTGGAAGTCGCATCTGTATTTATGTACAAGCTGGGATGGAACATAAGCATAGCATCTACGATTGGGAATATTGCACTGGCTGTAGTACTGGTATTTGTAGGTGCTTTGGTATATAAAGAAGTGCTAACGGTGAATCATATAATAGGAATCGGGCTTTGCATAGTTGGGTTGATAGTGATGAATAGGTAGAGATATTTTATGTTGTTATATTTAAATTTGATGATATAATTTATATAGGAAGGCGGTAAACAACATGCAAATATATCATGGCAGCAATATGAAAGTTGAAAGACCAGAAATCCGTAAAAATCTTAGAGCATTAGATTTCGGGCCGGGATTCTATATGACCTCAAGTCAGACACAGGCTACGAAGTGGGCAAGAGTTGTAACAAGAAGACGGAGAAAAGGCGAAGCAACTTTAAATATTTATGAATTAATGATTGAGAAGTTAGACAATCTCAATGTACTTAAATTTAATTCTGCAAATGGGGATTGGCTTGATTTTGTTGTATTGAATAGAAAAGAATTAGTCGTAGATAGTGGTTATGATTTAGTAATAGGACCGGTAGCCAATGATTCTACTTTGCCGGTTATTGATGACTATATGGATGGTGTTTATACTAAAGAGCAGGCAATAGAACGACTTTTACCGCAAAATCTTACCGATCAGTATGCATTTCTAACGCCTGCATCATTAGAATTGCTGCATTTTGAGAGGAGTGAGCAACTATGATGAGACCAGATGCACGCACGATGGACTTCTTTGATCGTCATGTTACTGAGATGATTGTTAGCAAATATGGTATAGAGGATAAAAAAGCATTTAGATTTTTTGTGGAATCAGAAACATATCAGATGCTTATAGATAAGGAACAGGAAATCTATACTATGAGCCCGCGCATTGTTTTTGATATGTGGGAGAGTGAGCAGATTACAGGCGATCCAAGAAACTCCCAATATATAAGAGGATAGAGGAAATGAGCAGAGAAACAAAGTTTTTTATATACCTGATTGAGAGGTATGCAAAATATAAAGATAAAACTGCAGACCAAGTGCTTAAAGAATGGGATAAACTTGAACTTACGGATTTTATTTATGATATGTATGAAATATATCACATTGAGAGACTTCAAAATGCTTTCGATGATATCGATACTCTAATCAAGGAAAAATCTGCTGTGTAGCATCAGAAAGGAAGTTGAAAATGAAAGCATTGACATATGTGGAGCATGGGAAGTTTGCACTCACGGATAAGGCGAAGCCTAAGATTTTGGAGCCGAAAGATGCTATTGTGCGAGTGACCATGGGGAGCATTTGCAGCAGCGATTTGCACATAAAACACGGCTCCGTGCCGAGGGCGGCTGTGGGAATCACGGTGGGCCATGAGATGGTAGGCATTGTGGAAGAAATTGGAGACGGTGTGACAACTGTGAAGCCTGGGGACAGAGTAGCAGTGAATGTGGAAACGTTTTGCGGAGAGTGTTTCTTCTGCAAGAATGGCTATGTAAATAACTGCACGGACAAAAACGGCGGCTGGGCCTTGGGTTGCAGAATCGATGGCGGGCAGGCTGAGTTTGTACGAGTGCCGTATGCTGACCAAGGACTTAGCAAAATCCCCGATGCCGTCACTGACAAGCAAGCGCTGCTAGTGGGTGATGTACTGGCGACGGGTTTTTGGGCAGCGCGGATTTCCGAAATTGGAAAAGATGACACAGTTCTGATAATTGGTGCTGGCCCGACGGGAATTTGCACCTTGCTTTGCGTCATGCTGAAAGAGCCGAAACGGATAATTGTCTGTGAAAAAGATGAGGCGAGAGTTCAGTTTGTAAGGGAGCATTATCCAGATGTACTTGTGTGCAGCCCAGATGAGTGCGAGAATTTTGTAGCTGCGAATTCTGACCACGGCGGTGCTGATGTGGTGCTTGAGGTTGCAGGTGCCAGCAAAACCTTTGAGATGGCGTGGAAGTGTGCCAGACCGAATGCTGTTGTGACCGTGGTTGCCCTTTATGATGAGGCGCAGGTGCTTCCGCTTCCTAATATGTACGGAAAGAATCTTACCTTCAAAACTGGTGGAGTGGACGGATGCGACTGCGAAGAAATTCTCCACTTGATAGAGCAGGGGAAGATAGATACCACGCCGCTGATTACGCATACTTTTCCGCTGGAGGAAATTGAAAAGGCGTATGGGATTTTTGAGAATCGGCTTGATGGCGTAATTAAAATCGCCATAACAGAATAGACGGAATCGTAAACTGAAGAAGCGCTTCAAGCAGCAGGCTGTGATTGAAGCGCTTTTATGATTTTTGCACGAACAGAGACTGGTTAAGCTGATTTCGAGGAATTTACCATCATAATTCCAATGCAGACAAGAACCAGCGAAGCTAAAGTTGTAATGGAGAAAATTCCACCTTCACCGAGGAGGATTGTTGAGAGAATTACTCCGAAAACAGGCACTAAAAAGTTAAATACAGTAACTTTTGAAACTGGATTGTAGCGCAGAAGAAGGCTCCAAAGAGTGTATGCTACTGCAGATACAAGTGCAAGGTAAAAAAGGATTACCAAGCCCATAGTGCAGACCTGCGGAAGAGTGCCGCCGCCAGCGAGGGCAAGTCCGACCATAATAAGGCCGCCAGTTGCAAACTGATAACCGCTGAGAAGAACGGGGTCGTTGTTCTGAGAAAAAATTCTGATTAAAATAGCAGACACAGCAGAAGAAATGGTGCTGAGCAGCACGCAGCCTTCACCTAAGAGAGATACATCGCCCACGCTGCCAGCGGAAGCACCGCTTCCCTGAAGCGTAACTAATATTATTCCTGCAAGCCCAATAAGGCAACCAAAAAACTTACCGGCAGTCAGCTTCTCCTGACGGAATAGGAGACAAACCAGAATTACGCTGAAAAATGCACCTGAGCCGGAAAGAATCGAAGTATTCACGCCAGAAGCATGAGCCGCACCGATGTAGTAGAGAATATACTGCACAGCCGTCTGTGCCAGCGCCAGCGGAAAAATCGCCTTCCAGCAGCTACGAGTAGGCACAATGGGCTTTCTTTTAATCAAACTGTATCCAAGTATTACCATAAGCCCAGCTAGTGTGAATCTGATTCCGGCGAACAAGATGATATTCATGGTAGCACCAGCCGAAATTTGAAAATACTCGTACCCCAATTTAATACATGACGGCGCACTGCCCCACAAAGCACAGCTTAAAGTTGCAAGGGACACGAGCGTAGCCGTTTTCGACATCGTTTTTTCATTCATATATAAAAATCTCCTTCATAGCAATAGAATTAGTATAAAATCATAGCACGAACGGGGCAAGCCGGAATGCAGTAGCCACAAGTCAGGCATTTATCAGGATCCACCTGCGCCAGACCGTTTTCGGGCGACCAGAAAATCGCACCAGCCGAACACATGGACTTGCATGCACCACAGCCCTCGCAGTCCTCTTGATTTACATGTACACGCTTTTTCGAAATATCCGGATTGTAATCAGCTGCCATAGAGCCATTCAGCCACGAAATCAAATCGTCAATTTCAGCCTTCCGCGTAAAACCAATCATGACAGAATCCACCTCAGGCTGTCCGAAGACGAAATCGAGCGCCCGCTGGTAGTGAGCAGTCAAGCTGCCACCCCCGAAGGCTTTCATAGAGAAAATACCTTTCCCTACTTCAAGTATTACCATAAGCCCAGCTAGTGTGAATCTGATTCCGGCGAACAAGATGATATTCATGGTAGCACCAGCCGAAATTTGAAAATACTCGTACCCCAATTTAATACATGACGGCGCACTGCCCCACAAAGCACAGCTTAAAGTTGCAAGGGACACGAGCGTAGCCGTTTTCGACATCGTTTTTTCATTCATATATAAAAATCTCCTTCATAGCAATAGAATTAGTATAAAATCATAGCACGAACGGGGCAAGCCGGAATGCAGTAGCCACAAGTCAGGCATTTATCAGGATCCACCTGCGCCAGACCGTTTTCGGGCGACCAGAAAATCGCACCAGCCGAACACATGGACTTGCATGCACCACAGCCCTCGCAGTCCTCTTGATTTACATGTACACGCTTTTTCGAAATATCCGGATTGTAATCAGCTGCCATAGAGCCATTCAGCCACGAAATCAAATCGTCAATTTCAGCCTTCCGCGTAAAACCAATCATGACAGAATCCACCTCAGGCTGTCCGAAGACGAAATCGAGCGCCCGCTGGTAGTGAGCAGTCAAGCTGCCACCCCCGAAGGCTTTCATAGAGAAAATACCTTTCCCTACTTCATGGCAAAGCTTTATTGCCCGAACCATTTCTTCTGCCGAAGCAAAGCGTTCTGTCACCATTCCATCTTCCGCCACATCGGTGGTTCTTATGCCGAGACCTTCATAATTCAAAAGAGGAAATACCACATCAAGCTCCTTCATTTCAGCAGCTTTAGCGGTAACATCTACATGATGTGTAGAAAGTCCGATTGCCTTAACCCAGCCGCGGCTTTTGGCTTCTATGAGAGCTTCCCATGCACCCTGACGCTGGGAAAGCTGATTGCTTCTAACCTCGTGCATGAGGAAAATATCAATGGTATCAAGCTCAAGTTGATTGCGGGCATCAGAAATAGCATTCATCATGCCGTCGTAGGTTGGGGAGAGAGATTTTGAGGAGAGGACAAGCTCCTGTCTGCTGCCACCTCGACCAAGCCATGTGTGCAGCGCACTGCGAAGATAAGTATAAGTCTGATAATATTCTGCTGTATCGAAAAAACGAAAACCGTTTTCAAGTGCGTATAAGATTAGTTCCGCTCCTTCCTGGAGAGGGAGATTGCGCTGGGACGGGCCGAGAGGAAGGACTCCGAAACCTGCACGGCTGACCCAGAGGCCTGTGTGACCCAGCTGTTTTTTTTTCATGTTTGTCATTTTCACTGTTTCTCCTTTTCTTTTCCATTATAATGGGTTATAATGAATTTGTAAAATTATTTTAATATGTTTATAAGTGAGGTTCGTGAAGTGTCTGTAGAAACAAAAAACCATATTGAGAAGCAGGAAGGTTTCGAAGTTTTCCGCCATGCATACCGTGCGGCGATTAAGGAAGTTCGAACTAAGATTGAGATTCTCAGTGAAGATTTTGCGGTACGCCATGACTATAACCCGATTCATCATATGGAACGGCGTCTGAAGATCCCTGCGAGCATCGAAGAAAAGTTGGAGCGCCTTGGGAAGGAAGTTTCAATCGAGTCTGCGAGGGATAATATTTTCGATATCGCCGGCATCCGTGTTGTGTGCAATTTTGTCGACGATGTGTATACGCTGGCAGAAATGCTCATCGGTATGGACGATGTGAAATTGCTGACTAAGAAAGACTACATAGAAAATCCTAAGCCTAACGGCTACAGGAGCTTGCATCTGGTAATCTCAGTTCCGGTATTTTTGCTGGACGGCAGGGAAGAAGTGCCAGTTGAGGTACAGATTCGTACAGTTGCTATGGATTTCTGGGCCAGCTTGGAGCATAACTTGCGCTACAAAAAGAGCAAGGAATATCCAGCCAGAATCGATATGGAGCTGAAGGGCTGTGCGGAAGTGAGTGCGGCTCTGGATAAGAGAATGCAGAAGATTTTCGATGAGCTTATGGAAATAGAGTAAACGAAGCTGCAGTAACACAATTTATCGCCGGAGCATATTCTATACTACGACTGAGCCGATGGAGTCGGTGCCAGTTGGAAATTAAAGAAAGATGCAGGTGAATTATATGGGAAATAATTGTGGACTGTTAGGCGATAACGGAAGCGTAGATACCAGCTTGTTATTCTTCTTCCTGTTGCTGGTTATCATTTTCTGCAACTGCTACAACTAAAAATGCACAATGATTACATGCCGGCTGGAGTTTTCCAGCCGGTATTTTTTATGCGATTTTGCCAGATGTATCTCACAGCTAAATCTCACATACGGGAACTGAAATTTCAGTCAGGTAGCTGTCGCGCATGGAAGTCGAAAAGAGAGAGACATCAGACTCGTAAGCATTGCCGCATATAGAAAGGCCGAGGGCACGGATTTTGCTCAGAAGCAGACGGTATTGAGTCGTGGAGAAATCGTAGTCTCTCAGCAAAATACAAGCATAGCGACCTGCCGGTTTGCAGTGGAATCGTTCATCGTCTATGGGCGATGCTATCTGACTGCAAATGTACCAGCCGCTGGATTCTCTGTCTTGTTCTAAGTCTTCCTGATTCCAACAGTATGTCAGTTGGTATTCCTGATTCAGATGGTGTTCGGTGCAGTAGGTAAGGTGGGCACGAATGCTTTCAAGCCAGACTCTGTCATTTTCGGCATTTCCCACGACCGGCGTGGCGATGAAATATTCCTCCTCCATATCGTAGAGGCGAACTTCACCTATGGCATCACTTTCATATAAATATTCGAATTTTTCCAGCGTTCTGCGGAGTAGTTTTTCTTTTCGCTCTAAATCTCGCTGGCGCTGGTGGATTTCTTCGAGCTGATGCTGCAAAATCTCGTGATATGTGGTTTCATCGCTTCCAGACAGTTTGCTCTGAAGATCTCGCAGTGACAGGCTTGTTCCCTGAAATGAGGAGATTAGATAATAGTCGTAAAATTGAAAAGAAGCGTAGGAGTAGTAGCCGTTGGGCTCGGTTCTGGCTGGAACCAGCAGACCGATTTTGTGATAATGGCGCAGAGTTTCCTTAGTTGTTCCGCAAAGGCGGGCAAACTCGCCTGATGAGAAGTAGGTTATCTTCATAATATCTTGGCCTCCAGAGAAAAATGAATTTTAGAAAAAATTGCTTGACTGTGTTCTTACAACACACTTTATACTGAGAGCATAAACTAAAATCTTAGAAAAAGCAAGGGGGAATATCCATGAAAGGGATATCAATTTATGAAGCAAAGTTAGGATACGGAAATGTATTGCGATTTACAATGCCGACCATCATCATGATCGTGTTTGCCATGATGTATGGTATCATTGACGGTATAGTTGTATCGAATTTTATAGGAAGTAATGCGCTGGCAGCAAACAATATCGTATATCCGCTGGTGACTGTAATCATGGCGGTAAACTATATGTTTGCAACTGGCGGTAATGCTATCATAGCCAGAAAAATGGGTGAAGGTAAGCAGAAGGAAGCTAACCAGTTCCTTACAGTTGTAGTTGTTGCCAGCGTGGTCTTGACAGCTGTTTTGTGCAGTATCATGTATATTACAGGACCGAGCCTGTATCGCCTGCTGGGTGCAGATGATGCGCTTCTGCCGCTGTGCCTCAAGTACGGCAGCATTATGATGGTGGGCGGTGTGTTTTACTCTCTGCAGATTTTGTTCCAGAACTTCTTAGTTACAGCAGAGCGTCCGACCATGGGTATGGGGCTGACTATTGCGGCTGGCTTTACTCATATAGTTTTAGACTTAATCTTTATCCCAGGATTAGGAATGGGAATCGAAGGTGCAGCTTATGCATCAGTCCTCAGTATGATGGTTGCAGGTCTGCCTCCTCTGTTTATGTTTGCGAGACGAGGCGAAAAGATGCAGAAACTTCATTTTGAATCTCCTAAGGGTGAAAATCCTAAGAGGGTTGTTCACGATCTTCTTTTCGCCATGGCAAATGGTTCATCTGAGATGGTTACAAACTTAGCTACGGCTTTAACTACAATGCTGTTTAACTTACAGATGATGCATCTGGCAGGTGAAAAGGGTGTAGCTGCTATAAGTGCTGTACTCTATGTTGAAAGTTTATTTGTCGGCGTGTTCATGGGATTCTCTGCGGGTGTTTCTCCGCTGTTCAGTTATCACTATGGCGGCCAGAACAGAGATAAGCTGAAGAGACTTCTGCAGATTGCTGTAGGCGTAATAAGTGTATGTTCCATCGCAATGTTTGTATTGGCACAGGGCTTGGCTCGTCCGATAATCGCTGCCTTCGCAGGAAGTGATATGGAGCTTCTGGAAATCGCTCTTCATGGCCTTAGAATCTTCTCCTTCAGCTACCTGCTGGCTGGCGTGAGCATATTCTCATCTGCACTGTTCACCGCACTGAATAACGGATTGATTTCTGCACTAGTTTCCATGGTTCGTACATTAGGTCTGAGATGCAGTTTCCTGCTCATCCTTCCGGCAATCTGGGCTATAGACGGCGTATGGCTGGCAGTGCCTCTGGCTGAAGTTTTGGCAGCAGCATTTTCTATCACGCTGGTATTAGTGTTTAGGAAGAGATATGGGTATTAGTTTAGGAATAATATAAAAATAGCGTGGCTTTCGGAGTATTCCGTCAGCCACGCTTTCCTTTTCTATGTTTTTTTGCGTTTACGCTATAAATTTTCTATAAAAACTTCGCAATTCTTTCTCTTGTTCTTTCTTCACCGAGAATCTGCTGGATTTCCCAAACATCTGGAGACTGCTGGCGACCCATCAGAGCCACACGGATAGCTGTGCTCACATGTCCAACATGACCCTTGAACTGGTCTGGATTCTTCTTGAAGTCCTTAGGCTTAACAGCATAACCCATGTCCTGAGTAATCTGGCGAATCTTTTCGAACCAAGCGGACTGGTCGTCGCTGTGATCGTAGGACTCAAGATAAGCAGACAGGATTTCTTTTAAGTCTGCTGCAGTTTCAGCTGGGAATTCGTCTTCAATCTTAAACATATCGTCGAAGAAGTAGCTGATGTTTTCGATAATCTGCTGTGCGTAGATATGGTCTTTACGAGGCTTAGCTTCGTTGCGGCCGATATCCAGAATCTTTTCTAAATATGCACGGTCTTCAAAGAGGTGCAGGTATTCAGGCTTAAATTCCTTAGCCCAAGCCAGCAGAAAGTCATACAGCTGGGAAGCTGGGAATTTGAGAAGAACATCTTTACTGATATCGTTGAGCTTATTTAAGTCAAAGAGCGCACCACCAGTGCTCATCTTTTCTGTAGTGAACGGGAATTCGTTAATATCTGCATCTGGATTTGCAATTCTCCATTCTTCGAAGTTGGAGTTCAAGATTGTCAGCAGATATTCGCGAACTGCTGCAGGGTGGTAGCCCAGATTGCGATAATAATCCAGAGATAATTCTGGGTCTTCACGCTTGGAGAGCTTTCTCTTGTTTCCGTTTTCGTCCAGCTTCATCAGCTGAGCAGTGTGGCAGTAAACAGGAGCTTCCCAACCCATCTTTTCGAAAAGTTCTACATGGATAGGCAGAGAAGGCAGCCATTCGGCACCACGAACTACATGAGTTGTACGCATCAGATGGTCGTCTACAACATGAGCGAAATGATATGTTGGGATGCCAGTTGCCTTGAGAATTACAGTGTCCTGATCGTTAGCAGGGAAGTCTAAAGTGCCGCGGATAGCATCTTCCACCTGCACACGGCGAATCTGATCTTCAGGAAGGCTCATGTCACCGTCAGACTTGAGACGAATAACATAAGGCAGACCTGCGGCCAGCTTTTCTTCGATTTCTTCTAAAGTCAGATTTCTGCACAGCGCCCACTTGCCGTAGATGCCCGGAGTCTGCTTAGAAGCTTCCTGCTGCGCACGGATGTCGTTGATTTCATCTGCTGTCAGGAAGCAAGGATATGCCTTTCCTTCAGCGACTAATTTCTTAGCAAAACACTGGTAGATAGCACCTCTGTGGCTCTGGGTGTAGTCTCCGTATTCACCGATATCGCCTTCCATTGTAGCGCCTTCGTCGAAATTGATTCCGAAGAAGCGCAGGGAGTTGATGATAATCTCTACAGCGCCTTCCACGAATCTCTTATCGTCAGTATCTTCAATTCTTAAGTAGAACTTACCACCGGACTGGTGTGCCAGTCTTTCGTCTACGAATGCTCCGTACAGGTTTCCAAGATGGATGAAACCTGTAGGGCTTGGTCCAAGTCTGGTGACCTTAGCGCCTTCTGGCAGGTCACGCTGAGGATACATTGCTTCATAGTCTGCAGGGGTCTTAGTAATGTGCGGAAATAAGAGTTCCGCCAGCTTGTTGTAATCCATTGATTTTAACCTCCGTCGTTTATCGTTAATATACAATCTAATTTTTTCGAAACTTACTTAACTCCATCATTATACTGGAAATTCAGCCTCTTGGCAAGGTTTACGAATGAATTCGGGGCGGAATAATAAAAGGGTATAATAAAAGACATCCGCATAGTGCTATAGTGCGGATGTCTTTATAAAATCAGGAAGCAAATAAATTTCGTTTATATTTCTTTTATATTTCGTTAAGCATATTAAGCACGGATCATAGCTCCGAGGAAAGCCTGAAGTCTTTCGCTCTTAGGATTGTCGAAGATCTCTTCAGGAGTGCCTTCTTCTACAATCACGCCCTTGTCCATAAAAATCACTCTGTCAGCAACTTCTTTGGCGAAACCCATTTCGTGGGTTACTACTATCATGGTAGTGTGCTCATCTGCCAGTTTCTTCATAACATTGAGAACTTCGCCTGTAATTTCAGGGTCTAAGGCAGATGTGGCTTCATCGAAAAGCATTATATCTGGATACATGGCAAGCGCACGAGCGATTGCTACACGCTGCTTTTGACCACCAGAGAGCATAGCTGGATATACATCAGCCTTAGCTTCCAGACCAACCATGGTTAAAAGCTCCATAGCATGTTTCTTCGCAGACTCCTTATCCTGCTTCTTTACATTGATAGGCGCATAAGTAATATTCTCAAGGCAAGTCATGTGCGGGAACAGGTTAAAGTGCTGAAATACCATTCCTGTTTCACCACGCAGTATTACTTCACCAGATGTAGGCTTATTCAGACCGTTAATGCAGCGAAGAAGCGTACTCTTTCCAGAACCGGAAGGACCTATGATGGCTACGATTTCGCCCGGCTTCATGGAAAAATCCACATTATTCACAGCACGAAAATCGCCGAAATCTTTTATGATATTTTTCATTTCCAGAATGTTTTCCATGATTAGCAGTCCTCCTTTCTGTCATATCTTGAGAAGTAGCGTTCCATCTTGCTCAGAGCAATGGTAAGAACGAAAGTCATTACCAGATAGATAATGGCTGCGAAGAAGAATGGAACCATATTGCTCATGCGGTTTACACAGCTGTTTGTTGCCTTCATCAGTTCGATGATAGGAAGAACTGATGCAAGAGCAGTATCCTTAACCAGTGTAATCGCTTCGTTGGCGATTGGAGGCAGGACAGCCTTCATGGTCTGCGGCAGGATAATGTCGATCATAGTCTGTCTTTTAGAAAGTCCCAGAGCGAAAGCAGCTTCACGCTGACCGCTGTCTACGCTATTGATTCCACCACGATAGATTTCTGCGAAATATGCAGCATAGTTCAGCACGAAAGTCACTATTACAGCGACGAATGCACTAATCTGCACTTTCAGAACCAGTGGGAAGAAGAAGTAGAAGAACCACAGCTGAAGCATCAGCGGAGTGCCTCTGAATACGAAGACATAAATCTTACATAACCAGCTCAGTGGCTTTACACGACAATTACTTCCCAATGCCACTGGGAGACCCAGCGGCAAGGAAAGTACCAATGTCAATACAAATATTACGATTGTCATTACCGTTGACTGCAACATGAACGGCAAGAACTGTGATAAGTAATCAGTCATATTATAGATACCTCGTTTATGTTATAAGTTTATTCTAATGATTCGAAAACTACGATGTCTTTACCGAACCACTTTTCGCTGATTTCAGCAGCCTTACCACTGTCGATTACAGCCTGGATTGCAGTATTAACCTTATCTCTTAATTCAGTGTTTTCCTTCTTGAAGCCGATTACATAGTAATCATCACCTAAAGAGTAAGTACATTCCTTCATTTCGCCGCCCAGATTGTTATTTGTATATTCGCCCAGAACCTGGTCGATTACAACTACATCAATTCTGCCAGCCTTTAAGTCCATGATAGCGATATCATAAGTCTTGTATTCGGAAATGTTGTCCTTGAAGTTATCGTATTCTTCGTTTGCCTGAAGCATTTCCAGTGCGGAAGAATCAGCCTGTGTACCGATATTTAAGTTTGCTAAATCTGCAGCAGATGTAACATCTAAATCGGAATCTGCTAAAGCCATGATGACGATCTTGTTATTCAGATACTTGTTAGACAGAGCCATGTTTTCAAGTCTTTCTGGAGTAACAGACATGCCGTTCCAAACGCAGCTGATGGTTTCTGCTTTTAATTCCATTTCCTTAGCGTTCCAGTCGATTGGCTTGAATTCTACGCTCATGCCCATCTCTTCAGCAACTGCTGTAGCTAAGTCGATATCAAAACCTACCAGGTCGCCCTTTTCATCTCTGAAGCCCATAGGTGCGAATGTATCGTCCAGACCTACGATGAAGGATTCAAAGGTTTCACCATTATTGCCTTCAGCTTCATCGCCACAGCCGGTTAAGATAAACATGGAAGCAGTCATCACCAGTATAAGCAGTAATACAGTTAATTTCTTAGCACTAGATTTCATTTTTCTTTCCTCCTGATATTTTCACTCGTTATCGTTCATTAACGCTTTAACGTGTTAACGTGTAAAATGATGATGTAGCTATATTAACGCAGTAAGAATTAATTGTCAACCCCTTTTTGAAAACTTTTTTAGAAACATTTGAGTTAAACGCATTAAATGTAAAAAACATGGCAAGCTAAGTAGAAAGGAGGGCGAATATTATGTACGAAACGTATCTTTCCTACTTTTATAAGGAGCTTCCCATAGGAGAGAGCTTCGATTTATTGGAAAGAAAGCTGGTTATAGGAGGTCGGAAGGCTACGCTTTTTTTCGTGGACGGTCTTACAGACGGAGAACTGATGCAAAGAGTTATGGAAGGACTTTTGCACATAAAACCGGCTGAAATGGAGGGAATCACCACAAGTCAGCAATTCATCTCACGACACCTTCCATTTTTAGATGCCTCTTTAGCGGAACCAAAGAAGAAGGACGAAGCACCGCCAAGAAATCCGAGAAAGTGGAACAGAGAGCAGGTAGAAGGTGCTTATGAAGTGGCACTGACACGACTTTATTCCGGGCTTGTTCCGATTTTAATTGAGGGGCTGGATCAGATTATTATCATAGATGCACGAAATTACCCATCTCGCTCAGTTGAAGAACCGGAAAAGGAAAAGTCCCTTCGCGGCGCAAAGGACGGCTTCACGGAGGGTTTCATGACTAATATCGCCTTGATTCGCCGCAGGCTGCGAGATAATCGCCTTATTTTTAAGCATTTTAATGTGGGGCAGTTTTCCAAGACCGATGTGGCACTCATATATATGAAAGAAAAGGCAGATGAAGCGCTGGTGGAGAAGGTATGCAGCATGCTGCAGGATTTGGAAGAAGCCGAAGATGTGAGGACGCTGACGGTGGGAGATCAAAGTCTGCTGGAAAAGATTTTGCTGAGAAAGGGGCGGCGGCTCTGGAACCCTTTTCCGAAGGTGCGATATTCTCAGAGACCAGACATAATTTCGGCGCATGTGGCTGAAGGAAAGCTGGCGATTTTGGTGGATAATTCACCGACGGTGATGCTGGTGCCGGTGGGGATTTTTGATTTTTTGCAAGATGTGGACGATTACTATTTTCCAAGGCTTACGGGCAACTACTTTAGACTTATCAGGCTGATAAATTTTTTCCTCATATTGTTCCTTACGCCGGTGTATCTGCTGCTGGTGGAAAATGAAAATTTGACACCGGAGGTGCTGAAGTTTTTTGTGCCACAGGAGGATTTTGCGATTCCGCTTTTCTGGCAGTTTCTGCTGCTTGAGTTTGCGGTTGATGGGCTGAAATTGGCATCTCTGAATACGCCGGAGTCGCTGGGAATGTCCCTTTCGGTCATAGGGGCACTGCTGTTAGGTGAGTTCAGCATAAGTTCCGGCTGGTTTATTCCACAGACTATTTTGTGCATGGCGGTGGTGGCGCTTGCGGGATTTACTCAGCCAAGCATTGAATTGTCATACAGCGTGAAGTTTGTGCGCATTCTCATGCTGATAGGCGTGTACTTTTTAGGCGTGTGGGGGATTGCGCTGGGTGTATGTGCAGCAGTTCTGATTATGGCTACCACCAAAACACTTTCCGGCGGCTCTTATCTTTATCCTCTGGCGCCTCTGGATTTGCATGTTCTAAAAAGATTGATTTTTAGGGTGCGTATGTGATATAATAATATAATTAAGTATTTTGTGAGAGTGTTCGGT
>CAZLJV010000018.1:0-21208 GCA_964559965.1 uncultured Oscillospiraceae bacterium
GCAGTAGTAGTGGTGCCTTTGCCGACCGTGCTTTCTATATTAAAACTTCCTCCGGTAATTTCGGCAGCCAGCTTAAAAAACGGGATCCCCAGACCGACTTTTCTGGTAGTTCGGCTGGTGAAAAAAGGATCTGTAACATTTTGTACCTGCTCGGGAGTCATGCCGCAGCCGTTGTCGGAAATGGATACGGTCAGGATATCTTTTTGAGAGTCCCCGCTGATGGAGATTTTGATAAGAGTTGCCCCGGCAGTGACAGAATTTTGAGTGACATCGAGAATGTTTAGTGAAATTTCAGGCATCATGAATATAGCCCTCCTTAGTTGTAATGGGATTCTATAAGTATATTATACATCAGAAAATATTGATTTGTCCCGTCTAATTTGATATACTTAAAATATTACTAATGGAGGGTGCGACTATGACAATAAGGGAAATTTCTAAACTCCTTGACGCTAAAATCTATTGCGGAAAAGAATTTCTTGATCGAGATGTTCACACTGGTGTGGGCTGCGATCTGATGAGTGATGTGCTTGCTTATGTTGAAGATCAGGCAGTTCTTCTTACCGGTCTGGTGAATCCGCAGGTAATTCGTACTGCGGAAATGATGGATATCGTCTGTCTTGTCTTTGTCAGAGGAAAAGAACCGACGGAAACCATGATTAAGCTGGCAGAAGAAAGAAACATCATTCTGATGTCTACAGATCGAGGAATGTTTGCAGCCTGTGGTGTTTTATATCATCAGGGCCTGAAGAGTGGGGATGATTATTAATGGATCCGGTTGTACTGGAATATGAAGTTTCTGCAGATGATTTTTCCAGTGCGGGAGAAGCATCTGGAGATGTAAAGAAAACCTTGAAGTCGCTTGGTTTTCCGCCGGAGGTAATTCGGCGTGTGTCTATCGCCATGTATGAAGCAGAAATAAATATGGTGATTCACGCAAACGGCGGCACAATCCGTGTAGGAATCTCGCCGGAAGAAATCTCAGCACGATTTGAAGATGAAGGGCCAGGTATACCTGATATCGACCTTGCTATGAAAGAAGGCTGGTCAACTGCATCGGAAGAAGTGCGCGGACTGGGATTTGGAGCCGGCATGGGTTTGCCGAATATAAAAAAATACACTGATTATCTGGATATCCAGACGGTGGTAGGTCAGGGTACTGTTTTAACCATGAAAGTCATGGTGCATTAATAGTTTTTGACGAATTATGGGAGAGTGAAAAATGAAATATGTAGGACATTCTGTGACCCTGGATAAGGAACGATGCCGAGGGTGTACGATTTGCCTTAAACGATGTCCGACGGAAGCAATCCGTATTCTCGATGGTAAAGCTATAATCTTCGGGAATAAGTGCATTGATTGTGGTGAATGCATCCGAGTTTGTCCTTATCATGCAAAAAAACCAGTTGTCGACACAATCGACATACTGAAGGAGTATGAGTATACTATTGCGCTTCCTGCGCAGACTTTGTATGCGCAATTTTCAGGGATGCGCGACAGAAATATAGTGCTTACGGCGCTGAAAAAATTAGGTTTTGATGATGTATTTGAAGTGTCTACGGCCTGCGATGCCATATCTCGAGCTGTAACACAGGATATATATTACGGAAAAGAGAAGACCGTAATCAGCTCATCTTGTCCGACAGTTGTCAGGATAATTAGAGCCAGATTCCCATCTCTTTTGCCTTATCTTTTGAACTACAGACCGCCTATGGAGCTGGCAGCAAGATGGGCGAAGAAACTTGCAGTTGAGAAGACTGGTCTGCCTAAAGAAAAAATAGGCTGTATATATATTTCCGGCTGTCCGGCACAGGCAACCAGCAGCAAGCACCCTTTAGGCGAAACTGAAAGCTATGTCGATGCAGTGCTTTCAATTTCTGATGTATACCCGCTGCTGCAGCCGCTGCTTAAGGATATAACTCAGCCTGAGATTTTAGCTCGTTCAGGTCCTCTGGGTGTGGGCTGGGCTAAGTCGGGCGGAGAGGCGTATGCCAGCCAGGCACCTCACCGTTTGTATGCAGACGGTATCGAAAATGTAATCGATGTATTAGAGGCTATGGAAGATGAAAAAATACACCAGGCTAACTTTATTGAGCTTAATGCATGTTCCGGTGGCTGCGTAGGCGGTGTGCTTACTGTAGAAAATCCGTTTATTGCCAAGTCTCGAATTACGCACATTATGAATACGGTAACTCCTACACAGCCTACTCGCGGACTTCCTGAAGATGATATGCATCTGGACGAAGAAATCCGCTATAATCCTGCACTGCAGTTGGATAGCGATGTGCAGAAGGCTATGGTTAAGATGATGAAAATCAAGGAACAGGAAAAACGCTTCAACGGTATGGACTGCGGTGTGTGCGGTGCTCCGTCCTGCCATGCGCTGTCAGAAGACATCATAATGGGTCGGGGAAGCGAAGATCAATGTATTTTCCTGAAATGCAAACAATTAGAAGATAGATTGGCCCAGCTGGAAGCGGAGCTTGCCAGCAAGGCAGAAAGGACAGAACATGACAGTGAATGATGTAGCGAAAATCGCTCCATTTGAAGCAATTTCGCTGGAAGAAGACCGTCCGGTAGAGAGTATATTTACTTGTGACTTATTATCAGTATGTATATCCAAGGCACCTGAAAACGGAGTCTGGGTCACAGTAATGGGCAATAAGAATGTGATTGCGGTGGCTTCACTTGCAGATGTTTCCTGCGTAATCATTGCAGAAGGATGTAAATTCGATGAAGCAGCCATCGAGGCAGCTGAAGGAAAGGTCAGTCTTCTGAGAAGTCCGCTCCCAGTATTCGAAACCGCTTGTCTTGTTCAGCAGGGAATGGCTTAATGAAGACAGATTTACATATCCATTCCTGCTTGTCACCATGCGGAGCTGATGAGATGAATCCGCATGATTTGGTGGGAATGGCGAGAGTTTGCGGCTTGGATTTGATAGCTTTGACAGATCATAATACCGCAAAAAACTGCCCAGCAGCGGCTGAAGCGGCAGCTCGCTATGGGATTGGATTTATACCTGGCATAGAAGTGAATACTTCTGAAGATATTCACTGCGTTTGCCTTTTTCCCAATGTAGATGCAGCGCTTAAATTCGACGAGATGCTGTACGAACACATTCCATCTATTATGAATCGTGCTGATGTTTTCGGCGAACAGCGAATCGTATTTCCAGATGGAAGAGAGCAGCTTGAACCTAAGCTGCTTTTAACAGGTTGCGATATATCTATTATGGATCTTCCAGCTATAGTGAAACAATATGGCGGATTATGCTGGCCTGCGCATGTAGACCGTGACACCAACGGTCTTTTCGCTGTGCTTGGAAGCTGGCCGGAGGATTTGGATGTTCAGGCGACGGAGATTCGTTATGAAATTCCTCAAGGTGTGCCGCAAAACAAAAAGATAATACAGGCATCAGATGCGCACGACATGGAGACGTTCAGTGAAACCGGGGGCTTCGAGCTGCCGCTGGAGAGTGCGGATTTTGAGGGGCTGTACAAATATATAATGACAACAAAGTAATGACTAAGTAAGGAATAAGTTGATAAGTATGAGTGGATGTAATTACAAAAACACGCTGACGAAGGGCCGCATGTTCTATGTTTATGTGGCAAAACTTGCTTTTCGCGCTGCCGTGTTTCTTCTTGTGCTCTGGGCGTATTTTCGCGCGCCGGAGTATTTCGATATTATAGTAACGGAAAAGATTGAGGTGGACTGGATTCTGTCCGGACGGCCGATTTCTGAGCTATATGCTTATTTGGAGGGTATAAATCATGTCTGGGTTTATATCGTTTGGGGCTTGATAATGATTGAGATGGTAATCGCCATGCTGCCGGACAGCAAATTTTTGACTATGGGCAGCAAGAAGGAGTTTCCGGATTACTATGTGCCAGTTCCCGAATTCGACAAACTGAGTATGTATCGTTATGTTCAGAAAAACAATTATGCGGCAATCTGGGTTTTGATAGTCTGGATGTGCTTCAATGCAATTTTTGGAGCGCTCTATGTGGTTGATATAATCGGCGCCAAAGAGCTTATTCTCCTGGCTGTGTTCTTCTATTTGGCGGATTTGATATGCGTAGTTGTATGGTGTCCGTTCCAGAGCTTTTTCCTGAAGAACAAGTGCTGCGTAAATTGTCGAATCTTTAATTGGGGACACTTCATGATGTGCACGCCAATGCTGTTTATCCGCAACTTTTTCACATGGAGTTTATTCTTCATGAGTGTAATCGTTATGCTGCGCTGGGAGTTGACGCTTCTGAAACATCCGGAAAGATTCTGGGAGGGTTCCAATGCGACTTTGAAGTGTGCAAACTGCCAGGATAAGATCTGTAAACTGAAAGGGCCTAAGTTTGTCGAAGCTGCAAAATCTGCCTTGTCGGGGGATTTTGATGATTAGAAGGAATTGCGCTGATTCGCAGTGATTTGCAATGTTTCGTGCTAAGATTTACTTGTATAGATACTAAGGTTTATGATATACTAAGAAATAGGACATTTTTGGAAATTTTGTTTGGAGGAATATTATGTCAGACTTAGAAATGACCACTAATTTTATACACAACATGATTGATAAGGATCTGGAGGAAGGTGTTTATAAGGAAGTTGTAACTCGTTTCCCACCAGAACCTAATGGATATCTGCATATCGGACATGCTAAATCTATCTGCCTCAACTTCACTACTGCTGCGAAGTATGGCGGAAAGGTGAACCTGCGTTATGACGATACCAACCCAGTGAAGGAAGATATGGAATATGTAAATTCTATTGAAGAGGACGTAAAGTGGCTGGGATTCAACTGGGAAAAGAGACTGTGGGCTTCGGATTATTTCGATACCATGTATGATGCTGCAGTTTCTCTGATTAAGCAGGGTAAGGCTTTCGTTTGTGACCTGAACGGTGAAGAAATCAGAGCTTATCGTGGAACTCTGACTGAACCAGGTAAGGAAAGCCCTTATAGAAATCGTTCTGTAGAAGAAAACCTGCAGCTTTTCGAAGAAATGCGTGCAGGCAAATATAAAGACGGTGAAAAGGTGCTCCGTGCTAAGATTGATATGGCATCGCCTAATATCAATATGAGAGACCCTATCATCTATCGTATTGCCCATGCTACTCATCACAATACTGGTGACAAGTGGTGCATCTATCCTATGTACGACTTCGCTCATCCTATTGAAGATGCTATCGAAGGAATTACTCATTCCATCTGTACTCTGGAATTTGAAGACCATAGACCTCTGTACGACTGGGTTCTGAGAGAAGTTGGTTTCTGGCCTAATCCGCCAAGACAGATTGAATTCGCTCGTCTGAACCTGACTGGTACTGTAATGTCTAAGCGTTACCTGAAGGCTATGGTTGATGATGGTATCGTTGAAGGTTGGGATGACCCTCGTATGCCTACCATCGCTGGTATTCGCCGCAGAGGTTATACTCCTGAAGCTGTTCGTGCTTTCTGTGAACAGATTGGTGTAGCGAAGGCTAATTCCACTATCGATTATTCCGTACTGGAAGGTTGCGTGCGTGATGACCTGAAGCTGAAGGTTGAAAGCAGAAACGTAGTTTTCAATCCAATTAAGGTTGTTATTACAAACTATCCTGAAACTCAGAGTGAATTATGCACAATCGAAAACAATGCACAGGTTCCTGAAATGGGTACTCGTCAGGTGCCATTCTCCAGAGAACTGTATGTAGACGGCGAAGACTTCATGGAAGTTCCAGTTAAGAAGTATTTCAGACTCTTCCCAGGAAATGAAGTTCGTTTCAAGGGTGCATATTTCATCACTTGCAATGAAGTTGTGAAGAATGAAGATGGTTCTATCAAGGAACTGCTGTGTACTTATGATCCTGAAACTAAGAGTGGAAATGGCTTCGAAGGCCGCAAGGTTAAGGGCACTATTCACTTCGTAGATGCTAAGACTGCTGTTCCAATCCGTATTCGCAAGTACAACTACCTGCTCAATGAAGACGGAACTAAGAATGAAAATACTATCGAGCTGATCGATGCATTAGCAGAACCTTCTGTTTTAGATGCTGAACCGGCAGAACGCTTCCAGTTCTTCCGTCATGGCTACTATGTAGCTGACAGCAAGCTGTTCTCTAAGAACACCCCAATTTTCAATGAAATTGTAGGGCTGAAGAGCGGCTGGAAGAAGTAGATAAAAACATTCGAAAACATATGAAAACCGCTGGACAAACCAGCGGTTTTTTTGTAGAATAAGTAAAGAACAAATGTTTGTGCAAGTTTGCGTGGAAAAGAGGTAGTGCTATGGCAGCGAAGAAAGCTAAAACTGTATTTGTATGTCAGGAATGTGGATTTGAGAGCGCACAGTGGATGGGCAAGTGCATCTGTGGGGCGTGGAATTCGTTCGTGGAGGAGAAGATTTTGCCGGAAAGCTCGGGTGGTGCAGCTGGAATCGGCATGGCTGGTGCGGGGGCTGGAGGTGCTGGTGGAGATGTGCGCAGAAGAACCAGTGCTACGGCGAAGCCTGCGAAACTGAATCGTGTGGGTGCTGCCAACTATGAGCGTGTAGATACTGGAATTGGAGAGCTGAACCGTGTTTTGGGCGGTGGATTAGTGCAGGGGTCGCTGGTGCTTATCAGTGGGGAGCCTGGTATCGGCAAGTCCACGCTTATTATTCAGACTGCGGCGAATATTGCCAGCAAGGCCGGTACGGTGCTCTATGTGTCCGGGGAAGAGTCTGAGGAGCAGATTAAGATGCGTGCAGACAGAGTTTGTATGGTAAACAATCCGCAGACGGGGCAGATGGAGGCTGGAATTCCTGAAGATTTATATATTTTAGCTGAGACGAATATGGAAAATGTGGAGGTTGCATGTGAGAATCTGAAGCCGAAGTTTTTGATAATTGACTCGGTGCAAACTATGTACAGTGCAGCTATCGATTCTGCGCCTGGCAGTGTTTCGCAGGTTCGTATGTGCGCTAATCAGCTGATGAGGATTGGTAAGACATGGAATATTCCTATTTTCATAGTGGCGCATGTAACTAAGAGTGGCGAGCTGGCTGGGCCTAAAACTATGGAGCATATGGTTGACTGCGTGCTTAATTTTACAGGTGAGCGTGACCATGAATTCCGTATTCTAAGAGCATACAAGAATAGATTCGGTACGACCAGTGAAATCGGTGCTTTTCAAATGGAGGCCGGCGGGCTAAAGGAACTGTCCGATTTATCAGGTACTTTTTTGGAAAACCGTGATGAAACTTTAGAAGGTTCGGTTGCGACGGCGGTTTATGAGGGAAGCCGTCCGGTAATGTTTGAAATACAGGCTTTGGTGAGTGCTGCAAATGTGGGTTTTGCCCGCAGAACTTCGGTTGGTATCGATAATACGCGATTAAATATGATATTGGCTGTTCTGGAAAAAAAGGCTGGGTTACAGCTTCTGAATCAGGACGTTTACATCAATGTAGCCGGAGGAATGAGGCCGGAGGGGACTTCTCCCGATCTGGCTGTGGCTTTGGCGATATATTCTTCTTATAATAGTGTGGCAGCGAAAAAGAAGACTTTGGCTATTGGTGAAATCGGTCTGACTGGTGAGCTTAGGTCTGTCCAGAATACAGAAAAAATATGGAAAGAAGCAGAGCGCATGGGTTATGAACAAGTCATCATGCCTCTGCGAAATGCCGAAAAGCTAAAGGAGGCGGCTGCTGCTAAGGGCGGTGTCTCAAATGGAGGCGCGTCTAAGGGTGCTTCCTCGGCTTACGCTGAAGCTATGGAAAGATGCCGTCCTGTAGGCGTTAAGAATCTGGCTGATGCCATTGCGGCTTACCGTGGGAAATTTTAGGATGTACTGGGGAAAGCCAGCCGTGGGCGTGCTGTATGGGGTTGTCGGTGGCAGCGTGCGGTGATGTGAATGTCCGTCAGAGTGTGGGTGGCATAGCGTGATGCTCGTGGTGCTTGAGGAGCCAAGGGTGCTTGAGTCAGAATGTTGACAGTTTTGCCAAATTTCAATGATTTTGGCAAATCCGTCAACATTTTTGTTTGATTTGTTGACAGTTTTGCCATTTTCCAAGATTTTTGTCAAAAGTGTCAACAAAATTCGATAGTTATTGCTCGAATTAAGGAGTGTGCAGGTCAAAATGTTGACAGATTTGCGGATTTTCAAGATTTTCGTCACATTTTACATTTTAAATATAACCACTCCACCTAAATCGGACTCAAATCGAGAAAAAGGATGTAATTTAGGCTCGAAAACTGTAAAATTTCGCAGGTTTTAAGCAAAAAAATGCGAAATTTTACATCCCTTTTGGCGTAAAAACAGCGATTAAGGTTGAAACCTATTGTTAGCACGTAAAAATGTGCAATGAATTGCACTGACAAACAAATATTGGATAAAAAAGCGCCCGTTTCCGCTGTCGTAGCGCCAGTGTCCGCAGCCAAACCAACACTCGCTTCGCCGTCAAGCTAAACCATGCCATAATTCACCAAAAAAGAAAGCGAAACCCGCCCAATCTGTCGCCAGATTGGACGAGTTTCGCTACCGATCATATATTCACTGCCGCCAACAGGCTCTGCCTCGCTGCCGTCTATGGCGGCAGCAGCCACTGTGGTCTGCGGCGTGCGGCCTGCGTGCCTACTGTATATCCTCAATCATCGCAGGGTCCTGCGGAATGTCGATGGTTGGATCTAAGACGGTTTTCTCCTTTTCGCGGCGGGCAGACTCGAGCTCGAACCAGAAGGTGGAGCCTTTGCCGACCTTGCTCTCCACGCCGTAGTTAGCATGGTGGAGAGTAAGGATTTCCTTTACGATGGAAAGACCGAGACCTGTACCTTGAGTTGCACGCGCGAAATGGGAGCTTGTCTTGTAATAGCGATCCCATACATGAGCAATTTCCTCAGGCTTGATGCCAGGGCCGTGGTCGGAAACCTCGAAACGATAACGCTTTCCTATACGGCGAAGGTTTACCATAATTACCTTATCCTCGCCGCAGTATTTCACAGCATTGCTTGTCAAGTTAGCGATAACCTGCTTGATTCTGGCCTCATCAGCATAGACCAGGCACTCCTTTGGGCTGTTAAACTGGAAAGTATAACCCTCCTGCTCCGTCAAAATCTCATAAGAAGCCAGGTGCGAAGCCGCCGTCGCAGTCAAATCGAAGATTGATTTATCAAGCTTCATCTTGTGCTGCTGCATTGCAGAGATGGTAGACATATCGCTTACCAGCTGAGCCAGTCGATCCGTTTCATCGATGATAACCTTTAGATGAGCATTTCGTTTTTCAGGATTATCACCAGAAAGATCCCTAATCATCTCAGCATAAGAACGAATCATGGTGAGCGGAGTTTTTAGGTCGTGAGACACATTGGCAATCAAGTCCTTCTGACGATTATCCGCCATACCAAGCTCATATGCAGCCGTATTCAAAGTAGTTGCCAGCCTGTTCACCTCGGAATAAGAATTGCCCTCAAACTTTACACTATAGTCACCTTTACCCATCTGACGAGCCGTGTTAGTCATGCTTTGCAGAGGGCGAGAAATGCGCATTGCGAAATACACTGAAAGAATGAAAGCAATAATCAGAGTAATGAATGTAACAGACATCATCTGATCCTTCAAAATATTCACAGTCGAAGTTACCGGATAGAGCGGTGAGAATATATATAGATACACTTCCCGACCAGGCGTCTGATCCAGTATGCACCCATAAGCCAGCGTACTGTACTTTTCCGTACCGCTGTTAATCTTAAAAGACACCGGCAGGCGGTTGCTCTGCTGAAGCATTTTTTTCAGCTGCGGTGCGTGTGTAATGTAGCTGTATACAGGCATTCTGCTTTCAGCCTCGGGTGAAAAATATAAGTATCCGCTATTAGACTCCATCATGACATAAAAATCGTTGTTGATGGAGAGTTCTTTGATGCCGCTGGTTAGGTTTTCGTTTCCCTGAGTATAAGAGCGAGCAATCATGGAAGCCACACGACCGACTTCTCTGGTCTTCATGGTTTCGTAAGATGTGTTCAGCATAAAAATCTGCATACACCAGAGCAGCAGCAAAACAATCACCGCAAACAGCAGGAAGTACATCCACAAGCGGAATTTGATACTTTTAAAGTCGAACTTAGCCTTCGTACTCAAACTTGTAGCCCACCCCTCTTAATGTAACGATGAAGTCACGGTAAGGTCCCAGATTGTTACGCAGGTTTTTGATATGAGTGTCGATAGTTCGGTCATCGCCGAAGAAGTCGTAACCCCAGATATCAGAAAGCAGCTTGTCTCTGGAAAGGGCGATATTTTTGTTCTCTACCAGATAGAAAAGCAGTTCGTATTCCTTAGGTGTCAGATCCACCTTAACACCGTCAACTGTAACGGTACGAGCCGCAATATTGATTTCCAGTCCGTCGAACTTCATAACGCTCTGAGAAGACTGGGAAGAACCGTTCTTTCTTGCCAGAACCGCATTAACTCTAGCCATCAGTTCCTTAGGGCTGAAAGGCTTAACCACATAGTCATCGATTCCCAGCTCGAAACCGAACAGCTTATCATATTCTTCGCCTCTTGCAGACAGCATAATAATCGGCGTGTCCTTAATCTTTCTGATTTCCTTGCACGCGGAAAAACCGTCCAGCTTAGGCATCATGATATCCATGATAATTAAATCGTAATCGTTCAGCTTGCAGAGACCAACAGCGCTCATGCCGTCCTCTGCCTCTGAAATTTCATATCCGTTAAATTCACCATATTCGCGAATGACCTCGCGGATCTTTGGTTCGTCATCTACAACTAAAATCTTTTGCATAATTTCCTCCTCTATCTATCGCTTACCAGCAAAATCTGTACTGCCGGCATTTTCTCTATAACTAAGTTTTATCATACCGTCACACTGTGTTTGTTCTGTGATGTGCACATAATTATTTTACCATAAAACGGTTCACAAACAAGTAAAAAAACTCCTTGACTTTGAGAAAAAAGGGGCGTATCATGAAGGCAAATATTCTGACATTAAGACAGCATGGCATACATCAGTCATGCGCTCTGCGTGAAAGATGTGAATATGAAATATTAGCCTATGCAGCGCAAGCTGTATGGTTTGTCATACACAGAATTTCATGCACTCTGAGATGTCGGAGTGCATTTTTTATTTTGAATTTAGGTTTTGAATTTATGTTTTGCAAGGAGGGAAGATTTATGTGCCAAAAGGAAACAAGAGTGGCGGTGATGGGGATAATCGTTGAAAATCGCGATTCTACAGGTGAGTTGAACGAGCTGCTTCACCAGTACGGAAACTATATTATAGGGCGCATGGGAATTCCATATAGAGAAAAGGGTGTAAGCATTATAAGTGTGGCTATCGATGCACCTCAAGATGTAACGGCAGCCCTTTCGGGGAAGATTGGCCGCCTACCGGGAATATCGGTGAAAACAGCCTATTCCAATGTAGTTGGCAGTGACAGCCGCAGCGAGGTTCAGCCATGAAAAATGCAGCAGTTGAACTCATAGAAAAGCTGGCAGAAAGTCACACGCTGACGGAGCAGGAACTCATTCAGCTTCTGGAGGCGCTGCGTGACGAAGATGCCGCTGCCGCCCACGCCACCGCTGGCGCACTGCTGGCTCAGAGAGCAGATCAGGTGCGGCGCAAATACTACGGAAATAAAGTTTTTGTAAGGGGTCTAATCGAAATCTCAAACTATTGCAAAAACGACTGTTTCTACTGCGGAATCAGAAGGAGCAATGACAAGTGCCATAGATACAGGCTCACGGAAGAAGAAATATTACAGTGCTGCCAGCAAGGGTATGAATTGGGATTTAGAACCTTCGTCATGCAGGGTGGCGAAGACGGATATTTCAATGACGAGAGAATGTGCAACATAGTTAAAAAAATAAAAGCAGAGTATTCAGACTGTGCAGTAACGCTGTCCCTTGGAGAGCGAAGCAGAGAAAGCTATGAAAGTCTTAAAGCATCAGGTGCTGACAGGTATTTGCTTAGACACGAAACGGCAAACGAGGAACACTATAAAAGTCTGCATCCTAAGGAAATGAGCTATCATAACCGAATAAACTGCTTGCGCCAGCTCAAGGAGTTGGGATTTCAGACTGGCTGCGGAATGATGGTTGGTTTACCTGGGCAGACTGTGGCACATATTGCTAAAGATTTGAAGTTCATAGAAGAATTTCAGCCGGATATGTGCGGAATCGGCCCGTTTATACCGCATCATGCCACGCCACTTGCTGATGAAAAAGCAGGAAGTCTGATGGAAACCGTACACCTTCTTTCCATAGTAAGACTGCTGGTGCCAGACGTTTTGCTGCCAGCTACTACGGCCCTTGGGACGATTCACCCGAAGGGCAGGGAAATGGGAATTAAAGCTGGGGCAAATGTAGTCATGCCGAATTTATCGCCTGTAGATGTACGGAAAAACTACGAGCTGTACGATAACAAAATCAGCACAGGGCAGGAGTCGGCTCAGTGCTTGGAAGAATTAAAAATGCGCATGGAGTCCATCGGATATGAGGTTGTGACAGACCGGGGAGATGTGAACCGGGGAGATGTGAACCGAGGAGGGGCGAACCGCACCAAGGCGAACCGCATCTGATGTACGAAGGCGAAAGCATACAAAAACCAAAAATCGAAAACTGGAGGAAAAAGTCATGGCAGTATATAATCCAAAATCATTAAAGGCAGAAGAATTCATAAGCCACGAGGAAATCTTAGATACAATTCAGTGGGCAGAAGCACACAAAAATGATGAAAAACTTATCGACCAGCTTTTAGAAAAAGCTCGCCCTAAGAGAACAGGCAATCTGGACGGAGTGCATTGCGAAGGGCTGACACATAGAGAAGCTCTGGTGCTGCTGCTTTGCGAAATCCCAGAAAAGAATGAAAAAATCTACAAGCTAGCAGAGGAAATCAAGCAGGCATATTACGGAAACAGAATCGTAATGTTCGCACCTCTGTATCTTTCAAACTACTGCGTAAACGGCTGTGTTTACTGCCCTTACCACTTGAAGAACAAGAATATTGCGCGAAAGAAGCTGACGCAGGAAGAAGTGGCAGCAGAAGTTGTGGCATTGCAGGATATGGGTCATAAGCGTTTGGCAATAGAAGCAGGTGAAGATCCGAATATGAACCCGATCGAATATATTTTGGAATGTATCAATACGATTTACAGCGTAAAGCACAAAAATGGCGCTATTCGCCGTGTAAATGTAAATATTGCGGCAACTACTGTGGAAAACTACCGCAAGCTGGCTGACGCAGGCATCGGCACATATATTTTGTTCCAGGAGACTTATCACAAGGAAAGCTACGAGCAGCTGCATCCGACAGGCCCTAAGCATAATTATGCATATCACACTGAGGCTATGGACAGAGCTATGGAAGGCGGCATCGATGATGTGGGACTGGGCGTGCTTTTCGGGCTGGAACTGTATAAATATGAATTCGTAGGTTTGCTCATGCACGCAGAACACTTAGAAGCTGTTCACGGCGTAGGTCCGCACACTATAAGCGTACCTCGAGTAAAGAAGGCTGACGACATCGATCCGGATATGTTCGACAATGGCATCAGCGATGAAATTTTCACTAAAATCGTAGCTTGTATCCGCATCGCAGTGCCTTATACCGGCATGATTATGTCTACAAGAGAGTCGGCAGAAGTGCGCAGAAAGACTTTGAAGGTGGGCATTTCTCAGATTTCCGGTGCGTCCAGAACATCTGTAGGCGGCTACACAGAGGAGGAGCGTCCTCATGACTCCGAGCAGTTCGATGTATCCGACCAGCGTACCTTAGATGAAGTCGTTGGCTGGCTTATGGACATGGGATACATTCCGTCCTTCTGCACTGCATGTTACCGTGAAGGCAGAACTGGCGACCGCTTCATGAGCTTGCTGAAGACAGGGCAGATGATAAACTGCTGCCATCCAAACGCACTGATGACGCTGTCGGAATTTTTGGAAGATTATGCATCAGAGGAAACTAAGAAAGTTGGCTACAAGCTGATTGAAGAGGAACTGAAAAAAATTCCTAAGGAAAAAGTTCGCGACATTGCCACTCAGCATGTTGATGACATTCGCAACTCTAACAGACGAGACTTCCGCTTCTAATCAGATGAAGTTAGATGAAGGAGAATAATTATGAGCTTAAATGAAACTGTATCCGCCGAAAGAGTCCATATCGGATTTTTCGGCCAGCGCAACGCAGGTAAATCAAGCCTTGTAAATGCGGTCACAGGCCAGACTCTTTCGCTGGTATCGGACATAAAAGGAACTACCACGGACCCTGTGAAGAAGGCTATGGAGCTTGCGCCTATTGGGCCGGTTGTCATAATCGACACGCCGGGAATGGACGACGAGGGCGAGCTGGGGCAGATGAGAGTGGAGCGTGCGCGCCAGGTTTTGCGCCACACGGATATGGCTGTTTTAGTGGTTGACGCATCGGGCGCATCGGGCGCATCTGACGCATCAAAATCTCTGCAGCCGGCTGACTCTCACCTCATAGAGCTTTTTCGCCAGCGAGGCGTGCCATATTTAATCGCATATAACAAATGCGACCTGCTGCCAGAGGGGTCTTATGCAGGCAAGCCTTGCACTGATGAAGAGAGAGATTTCATATATGTGAGCGCAGAAAAGGGCATAGGCATAAAAGAACTGAAAGACCATATTGGCAGAATTGTTTCTAAAAAAGTCAGCAAAGAGCGCAGATTAGTTGGAGATCTTCTAGAACCAGGTGAATTAGTAATATTAGTAACACCTATAGACGAATCAGCACCTAAGGGGAGAATAATACTTCCGCAGCAGCAGGTTTTGAGAGATGTGCTGGATTCAGGCTGCACGGCTATGGTCTGTCGTGAGACGGAGCTTGAAGATACGCTGAAGATGATTTCACCTGGGCGCAAGGTGAAAATGGTAATAACAGACTCTCAAGTATTTGGTTTCGTCTCGAAGATTGTGCCACCGGAGATTCCACTGACCAGCTTTTCGATTCTCATGGCTCGGTATAAGGGGATTTTGGAGAGTGCGGTTCATGGAGCTGCCCAGCTTTCTAAGTTGAAGCCGGGGGATAAGGTTTTGATATCTGAGGGATGCACACATCATCGCCAGTGTAATGATATAGGGACGGTGAAACTTCCGGGCTGGATTTGTAATTACACAGGGCTGAAAGCTGGTGAAGATGACGGTATCCGATTTTCCTTCACTTCCGGCGGTGAATTTCCTGAGGACTTGAGTCCGTACAAGCTGGTAGTTCACTGCGGTGGCTGTATGCTTAACGATAAGGAAATGGAGTATCGAAGAAAGCATGCGGAAGAGAAAGGCGTGGCTATGACTAATTATGGAATTGCCATAGCTCAGATGCACGGAATTCTGCAGCGAAGCGTGGAGAGTTTTCCGCATATAGCAGAGATTTTATAGATTTTATAGTAGATATGATAGTCGAAAAGGGATGGCTAAGAATGCGTGAAAAAGGCATCGGCTGTCCCTTTTTCACACCCACTTCACTTGACAGAATCGGGCAGCATCGGTATACTAAAAGATAGTATAAACATAATGGGGGATTCTGTATTCTTTTCCTGCTTTAGGGGCGGAAAAGGGAGAAAAACATGGGGAGAGAGGAGGAATATGATGTTAAGCAAAATTTTTAAGGGGACACTTTCGGTTGTAGGTGCTCTGCTGGGTTTTGAGGCATTTGAACTGCTGTATATGTTGTATGGCAAGATTAATGTTTCTGGGCAGCCTTTCATTGAAGAGGGAGCTCGTCTCTGGCTGCAAATTTTTGTCGCAATTATATCTGGAATTATTTTTTATAAACTGGCACCAGCGCTTAATCGAAAGAGCAAGAAGATGGCTGACAACCTGGGGAATGATCTTCAGAGCATTTCCACAAGTGACCTTGTAGGCGGAGTTGTAGGGCTGATTACGGGACTTATCTTGGCATTCCTTATTTCACAGGTGTATTCCAGTGTAATCACAGGTACGCTTAATCTTACAATTACGATCTGTATCTATATTGTGCTGGGGTACTTCGGCATGATTGTAGGCAACAAGAAGCTGGCAGAGGCGTTCTCTATGGCATCTAACATGCGCAAGCAGGTAACTAAGGCTCCGGCTGAAGAAAATCCTTATGATTACAATCCTAAGGAAAGCAAAAAGAAAGGCACTGTTCCTAAGATTTTAGATACGAGCGTTATCATCGACGGACGAATTGTAGAAATCATGAAGACTGGATTCTTAGAAGGTCCAATCGTTATTCCGGAATTCGTTTTAGTTGAGCTTCGTCATATCGCTGACAGTTCAGATGCGCTGAAGCGCAATCGCGGACGCAGAGGATTAGACATTCTTAACAAGATTCAGGAGGATTACGGAATCGAAATTTATAATACTGATTCCGAAAAAGCTCTTAAAGAGATTCCTGAAGTAGATGTTAAGCTGCTGAAGCTGGCTCAGATAATGAAGGGCAAGGTCGTTACAAACGACTTTAATCTCAATAAGGTTGCAGGCATAAAGGGTGTTCCGGTTCTGAATATAAATGAACTTGCCAATGCCATGAAGCCTATGGTAATTCCAGGCGAAGTGATGACAGTTACTCTTATCAAGCAGGGTAAGGAAGCTGGTCAGGCTATCGCTTATCTGGACGACGGCACTATGATAGTAGTAGAAGACGGACGCAGAAAAATCGGACAGACGTTGGATATCAATGTTACAAGCGTGCTGCAGACAGCTGCTGGACGAATGATTTTCGGGAAGGTGCGATAGTTAATGTACGAAGGAAAAAAGGTTACTGCAGTAATCGTTGCAGCTGGATCTGGAACGAGGATGAAAAGTGCAGTGCCTAAACAATTTTTGAAAATTGAAGGAAAGACCATTCTGGAGAAGGCTGTTTCAGCATTTGAAAAGAATAATCATGTAGACCAGATTATCGTAATGACGGGTGCTGATTATGTGGATTTTTGCAAAGAGCTGTGCAGCGGTTTCAGCAAAATCTGCGGCGTGTTCGCTGGCGGTGCTCAGAGACAGGATACTGTCTGCAAGGCAGTGAATATGGTTGAAGATGACCAGCTGATTCTGATACATGATGGTGTTCGTCCTTTTGTAACAGATGATGTCATAGACGGTGTTATTTTCGGTGCGTATACTGAAGGTGCTGCGGTGCCGGCAGTTGCATGTAAAGACACTGTGAGACAGATAGATGAGGCTCCCGCCCCCATCAGCGGAGTGTCTGAAGGAAATGGAGCGTCTGGCGGAAGCAAGACGCTGGACAGAAGCAGATTGTTTCAGGTTCAGACACCCCAGGGATTTAGAAGTGAGCTGCTGAAATCGGCATACAAAAAGGCCGAAGTAGATAACTTTCTGGGTACAGATGATGCCTCGCTGGTAGAAAGGCTGGGAGTAAAGATTTTGCTCAGTGAAGGCGATTATGCCAATATAAAGATTACGACGAGGGAGGATCTGCCGATGGAAATGAGAGTTGGAAGCGGATTTGATGTGCACAGGCTTGTGGAAGGGCGAAAGCTAATCTTGGGCGGTGTGGAAATTCCGTATGAAAAGGGCTTAGATGGCCACTCTGATGCTGATGTTATGGTTCATGCGCTCATGGATGCAATGCTGGGAGCTGCGGGACTTGGAGATATTGGCAGACATTTCCCAGATACGGATCCGCAGTACAAGGGAATTTCCAGTTTGAAACTGCTTGAAATCGTAAATGAACGATTAAAGGAGGCTGGATATTGTCTAAGTAATGCTGATGTGACTATTATAGCGCAGCGGCCTAAATTAGCTGGATACATCGCTGAGATGGAAGAAAATCTGGCGAAGGTTTTAGGGGCTGAGACGAATCAGATAAATGTAAAGGCTACTACCACTGAGAAGTTAGGATTCACCGGTCGCGGTGAGGGAATCGCTTCTGAGGCGGTGTGCATGATTCGCAGCTTATAGCGGCTTACAAACTTGTAAATTATAAATTTAGACTAATCTATTATGAATTAAGACAGGAGATAAAAAATGAGATTATCAAAGATGCATATTAAAACACTTAGAGAAGTACCAAATGAAGCAGAAATTGCCAGCCATATTCTGCTGCTGAGAACAGGAATGATTCGTAAGCTGGTTTCTGGCGTTTACGGTTTCATGCCTTTAGGCTGGAGATCTGTTCGTAAGATTGAAGATATTATCAGACAGGAAATGGACGCTACCGGTGCTCAGGAAATCCACATGTCTGCTCTGCAGCCTGCAGAATTATGGCAGGAATCCGGCAGATGGTTTGCTTATGGTCCAGAAATGTGGAGAGTTAAGGACCGTAACCAGAGAGAATTCTGTCTGGGACCTACACATGAAGAAGTATTTACAGATATTATCCGCAATGATGTTACTTCTCACCGTCAGCTGCCAATGAACCTGTATCAGATTCAGACTAAGTATCGTGACGAAGCGCGTCCAAGATTCGGTCTGATGCGCAGCCGTGAGTTCATCATGAAGGACGCTTACTCCTTCGACAAGGATTATGAAGGTCTGGATAAGAGCTATGATGAAATGTATAAGGCATACGAAAAAGTCTTCACTCGCTGCGGTCTGACTTTCCGTCCGGTAGAAGCTGATACCGGTGCTATCGGCGGAAGCAATTCTCACGAATTTACTGCTTTATCTGAAGTAGGCGAAAGTGAAATCGCATACTGCGACTGCTGTGATATGGCAGCAACTGTAGAACGTGCAGAATGTGTAGATGCACCTGCTGATGGTGACGATGTGGAAATGCTTCCAATGGAAGAAGTATATACTCCACAGACTAAGACAATCGAAGATGTTGCAAACTTCTTAGGTCTGCCACAGGAAAAGACAATCAAGGCACTGCTGTTTGCTACTTATGATGAAGAGGGTAAGCCTAATGGATATGTAGCTGCATTTATCCGTGGTGACCGCGAACTTAACATGGTTAAGTTAGTAAACGCACTGAACATTCCTGAACATTCCATCGAATTTGCAGACGAAGAAAAGATGAGCGCTGTAACTGGCTGCGTTGGTGGTTTCACTGGCCCAGTAGGTCTCCATGACTGCAAAATCGTAGTAGACAGCGAACTGGTTGGTCTGAAGAACCTGTGTGCCGGTGCTTGCAAGGTTGACCACCACATCAAGAATGTAAACTATGGCAGAGATTACAAGGGTGATATCGTTTGCGACCTGAAGAATCTGAAGGTTGGCGATCCTTGTCCAGTTTGCGGAGCTCCTATTAAGCACGCTCGCGGTATCGAAGTAGGTCAGGTATTCAAGCTGGGTACTAAGTATTCCGATGCTATGCATGCAACATACAAAGACGAAAATCAGAAGGAACAGCCAATCGTAATGGGCTGCTACGGAATCGGCGTAACTAGAACTCTGTCCGCTATCGTAGAACAGCATCATGATGATGATGGTATCATCTGGCCAATTTCCGTTGCTCCATACCATGCAATCGTAACTCTGGTAAATATCAAAGACGAAGAACAGACTAAGGTTGCAGAAGACATCTATCAGCAGCTGCAGAAGGCTGGCGTAGAAGTTCTTCTTGATGACAGAAATGAACGCCCAGGCGTAAAGTTTAAGGACGCTGACCTGCTGGGTATTCCAGTTAGAATTACTGTAGGTAAGCGTGCGCCAGAAGGTGTTGTAGAATACAAGCTGCGTCGTGAAGCTGAAAAGTCCGAAAAGACTGTAGAAGAAGCTATCGCAGACTGCATCGCATTAGTTAACGCTGAAAAGTATGGTATGTAATAGCCATGGAAAAGAAAAAGTTTTCTGAGAATATATATTTCCGCCTGTTTTCAGCATTTTTTAAGCTGGGTTTGTTTACATTCGGAGGCGGAATGGCCATGGTGCCTTTGCTGCAGGACAAGGTATGCAAGGAATATGGTTGGATGACAGAAGATGAGGTGGTAGACTGTCTGGCTGTAAGCCAGGGTCTGCCAGGCGTCATCGCCATCAATATGGCCACATATACAGGTTATTTTATGCGTGGATTGAGAGGTGCGCTGGCTGCTACATTTGGAATGGTACTTCCTTCGTTTATTATCATCATTTTGGTGGTATGTGTATTAGAGGGATTTAATGAAAATCCTTATGTGCAGGGTGCGCTGGTAGGTATAAATGCTGCATCTACAGGGCTTATTCTCTGGGCTGCAGTTAAGTTAGGCAAGCAGGTGCTGAAATCTGCATTCGCATGGATTGTAGCAATTGCCGCCTTCATCGCAATAGCTGTGCTGGACATCAGTGCTGTGTGGGCGATTTTAGCTGGTATTGCAGTCGGAATAATCTATTCGACAGTGAAGAACAGCCGCACCATGGGAGGTGACGAAAAATGATAATTTGGAACCTCTTTTATACCTTTTTCCGAATCGGAATTATAGGCTTTGGTGGCGGAATGGCTATTTTGCCGCTGATATATCAGAGCGTGCTTACGTTTTCTGATATGGCGCCAGAGGAATTCGCTAATTTGTTCGCTATTTCTCAGGCAACGTCGGGACCGATTGCTGTTAATGCAGCTACTTTCGTCGGATTTAAGGTCGCTGGTGTAGCAGGTTCTGCCGCAGCCACAATCGGTGTAGCGACACCTTCTTTTATCCTGATTGCTCTCGTAGTTAAATTTATGAGCAAATATCGGGATAATAAGATTATGGACGGAGCTTTTAAGGGGATTCGTCCTGTTACAGTAGGTATGATTGCCGCAGGTGCTCTGTTTATAGGTGAGACTGCTCTGCTGAAGGTTGATTTAGCTGAGATTGGAAGTTTGCAGGAATTGGTGCAGGGATTTGATCTTATTCCTGTGCTGATAATGATTGTAACCTTTGTTTTAGTGAGCAAATTCAAGGTCAGCGCAGTGAAACTTATCCTTATAATGGCAGCTGTAGGCGCTGTACTGTGCAGCGGTATGCTATTTTAATTATTTTTAATTATTGCAGATTAGTTATATATAAATGTAACGCAAGAGGAAGGAAGAAAATAGAATGAAAAAAGTTATCTTTGAAATGGAAAACGGCGGTGTAATGAAGGGTGAACTGTATCCAGAAGTAGCACCAATCTCTGTAGAAAATTTTGAAAAGTTAGCTAACAGCGGCTTTTATGATGGTCTGGAATTCCATAGAGTAATTCCTGGTTTCATGATTCAGGGCGGATGTCCAGAAGGAAACGGAACAGGTGGTCCAGGCTGGAATATTAAGGGTGAATTCGCTGCAAACGGCGTACAGAACGACATCAAGCACGAAAGAGGTGTTCTGTCCATGGCTAGAGCTATGCACCCA
>CAZLJV010000019.1:0-20815 GCA_964559965.1 uncultured Oscillospiraceae bacterium
ATACTTTCTAATTTAAGGAGAAGATTGAGTTATGAAGATTAAGTTTTGCGGAGCATCTATGGACGTGACAGGATCCTGTCATTTGATCACGACGGACACACATCAGATTTTGCTGGACTGCGGGCAGTTCCAGGGGGGAAAAGAAATGGAAAAGCTTAATCACGAGCCGTTTCCGTTTGATGCAGAGAAGGTGGAATGTGTTTTACTTTCTCATGCTCATATCGACCATTGCGGTCGTCTGCCTTTACTTGTAAAAAGAGGTTTTAAGGGGCAGATTTACTGTACTGATGCTACAGCGGATTTGCTGGATGTAATGCTCAAGGACAGCGCTCACATTCATGAAAAGGATGCAGAATGGCAGTCAAGAAAAAATGCCAGAACCGGTAAGCCGCCTGTTGAACCGCTGTATACCATGAAAGATGCAGAAGATGCGTTGAAGCTGGTAAAGCCGATTCTTTATGATCAGCTTGTGGAAATCAACGACCAGATGAGAATTGTTTTCAATGATGCCGGACATATTTTGGGCTCTGCCATTACAGAGCTGTGGGTAGATGAGGGTGAAACTACTTCAAAGATTGTCTTTTCAGGGGATTTAGGCATGAAGGACCGTCCTATCCTGCGCAATCCAAAGAAAATCAAAAAGGCTGATTATGTTATTTGTGAGTCCACATATGGCAATCGTCTTCATCCGGCTAATTCCACAAGTATCGATGAGCTGATTCATATCACTTTGAAAACTGTGAAGCGCGGAGGAAGCGTAATAATTCCATCCTTTGCTGTGGGCAGAACGCAGGAGCTGATTTATCAGTTTAATATGTTCTACGAGCAGCATTCTGAATATCAGAAGGATTTGGAACATGTAAATGTATATATCGACAGCCCTATGGCAACCACTGCTACTGAGGTATTTAAGAAGAATGCTCAGGTATTCGACGAGGAAACTAAGGCATTCATTCTCAGCGGTGACAATCCTCTGGACTTTAAGAATCTGAAGTTTACGAGAAATACTGCGGATTCTCAGATGCTTAATACAGATAAGACTGCTAAGGTAATAATCTCGGCCAGCGGAATGTGCGAAGCAGGCAGAATTCGTCATCACCTTAAGCACAATCTTTGGGATGCGAGAAACAGCGTTGTATTCGTAGGATATCAGGCTGAAGGAACTCTGGGCAGAACTTTGATTCAGGGTGCTAAGGAAGTTAAGCTGTTTGGCGAGCCGGTAAGCGTTAATGCGGAAATCTACAATCTGGAAGGTTTCTCCGGTCATGCTGACCAGAGCGGTCTGATGGACTGGCTCAGCGGATTCCAGAAGGCTCCTAAGCAAATCTTCTTAGTCCATGGTGAATATCAGTCTAAGCACGATTTTGCGGATAAGATTAAGCAGGATTTGGGATATGAACCTGTGGTAATCGAATGCAATTCTGAATTCGAGCTGGAAACCGGAAAATTGCTCAGTAAAGATGAAATCATCAGAGAAGCAATCGATGAAGAGGCTGTGGCAGACTTGCAGGACAAGATTGATGAAGTGGAAAAGAATCTGGCAGGGTTGCTGGAAGGTGCAAGAGGTGCTGTATCTGGGGATATTTCACCGGAAAAACTGGCTGCAATTAATAATATAATGCAGGAACTGGAAAAAGCATCTTTGAACTTGGGATCTTCCGTTACTGCAGAGGATCGCGACATGAGACCGCTCAGCGAGCAGTAGAATGAGTAAAATGGGTAACCAATAAAGTAATATAATTTGAACTAAGGGAGGCTGCACATGCAGAATGTAATTGTAATTGGTATTGCCGGTGGCACTGGCTCTGGCAAAAGCACCATGATTAGCAAGATTAAAGATGAGTTTCATGATGAGATTGCCATTCTCAGCCATGACTTTTACTATAAGCGTCATGATGATATGACATACGAAGAAAGAACAACTTTGAATTATGACCATCCTAATGCTTTCGATACAGATCTGATGATTGAACATCTGAAGCAGCTGAAGGCTTGGACCGTGATTGAACGTCCGGTTTACGATTTTACAATACATAATCGTGTAGATGAGACTGTAGCGGTGCATCCTGCTAAGGTAATCGTAGTAGAAGGTATTTTAATCTTCGAAAATAAGGAGCTTCGTGACTTATGCGACATCAAGGTGTTTATCGATACTGATGCTGATGTGAGAATTCTGCGCAGAATTCTTCGTGACGTGGAAGAAAGAGGCAGAACTCTGGAATCCGTAGTAAGTCAGTATCTGACTACCGTAAAGCCTATGCATGAGCAGTTCGTCGAACCGAGCAAAAAATACGTAGATATTATTGTTCCGGAAGGCGGATACAACCTGGTTGCATTAGATATGCTCAATGAAAGAATTCATGCTCTGTTAAAGAGAAATGAATATAATTAATTAAGTGGATTGACTGTGCTGGTTTTGCTTATTGATACAGGAGGTTATCAAATGAGTGAGTATCAGCCAAAGAAATTGAAGTCCTGTCTTTTGCCGGATACGGTTTACAGGCAGGCAGTTTGGGCAGTTAAGGATCTGCCGAGAATGAAAGAAGAGCTAGCTAAGTTTGAGGAATCTTTGGATTCTATTCCATCTATGGTATGTGAACAGCCGAGAGGTGGTGGAGGCGGGTATGCGGATTTGACTGCAGTTCGTGCAAGTCAGATAGCTAATCTGAGTATGCGAATTCATACCATAGAGGAAAGTCTGAAGTATGTTCCGGAAAAGTATCGAAATGGCATAATAAACAAACTTGCCTATGGGGAGGCTTTTCCCGATTTCTCACATCTGAATACATGGAAGAAGTGGCAGCAAACTTACATATATCATGTGGCGATAGGTTTGCAGCTTTACTGATGTGATGGCAAACTAATGGAGCCGCCGCCGGTCGAAAATATCGACTGTGCGGCGGCTTTTTTATGTGGAAGATGTCGAATGTGTGCTTGGAATACGCCTGAAGTTTGTCGAAAAATGTCGAAAACTGACGGATTATGTCATAATTTTCTTGTAAAAAATTTCAAAACTGTGCTGAAATTTATATTTCAATATGCTATTATGGTATTGTAAAAAATTAGATCAAAGGAAAGGGGTTAAGCTAAGATGAAACAGAAGACCATAGGACTTCTTCTGATCTTTCTTTCTCTGGGAGCACTGGGATTCTGGGAATTTTGGGGCAGGGAGAATCTCTCCTACGAAAGTGTAGTCGTCTTTCGCAGCGATGTAGGCAGAGGTACTGAAGTCGAAAAGCAGATGCTAGAAGTGAGGAAGATGGACAAGCCGGGAGAAAATGTTTTGCTGGAAACTGATATGCAGAAGATTATCGGGCAGGAAACAGTACAGTTTATACCAGCAGGTGCGCCTCTTCATGGCGAATACTTTCAGAATCCGGAGCTGGCCATCGGCGGTGATTCAGGCCGGTTCATATTATCCATACCTAATCAATGGCTCATGTCGTTTCCGCAGACAATGCGAAGGGGAGACGAGGTGAGCTTTTATTGTGGCGGAAAACTTGTAGTCACAGCTCCAGTGGCATATGTCAGGGACAGCAGCAATCAGGAAGTTATATCTGCAGATGAAGACAGGCTGCAGGCATCAGCACCGGTAAGTCTGGTGGAAATCGTTGTGGACGAAGAAAAAGCATTGAAACTTGGGCGTTTAGCTGATGAAGGAAAGCAGTTCGTCCTTCTATATAGTTAGCATTTAATAAGCATAATCAGCAATTGAATTTGGAAAGAGGGGATAAAGATGACGAAGCGAATCATGTTCGCAGGGGGCGATACGCAAACCGGAACGACTATGATCTCCATGTCTGTCGCAGAAGAATTGGCAAAACAAGGACGAAAGGTGCTATATGTGGGGATTAGAACTATAGGAGGCGCGGATTATTTAGGAAATGAAATGGAATCTGAAGGCACTACGGCTCTGCAGGAGCTTGAAATGGCAGTTACAGAGTGCCGAGGTGTAGATGTGCTTATGGGAATGAGAAAGAGCAGATACGGAACATTTTTTTCTGAAGAGGATATAGCAGAAATACTGCGGGCAGCAGCGGGAACATGGGATTATGTCATATTAGACGGGGGATTTTTGCTGTCGGAAGAAAAAGGCAATGTGGACAGCTTGATTGCCAGCTTAGATGACAACCTGAATGATAACTTGAATGATAATGTAAGCGATATGGAAATTTTAGTCGTAATCACGCAGCAGGAAAAATCGCTGCGCCGCTGTCGAAAGTGGAAATCGCTGCATGATGGGCAGCAAGGCGGTTCTAAGGACTGCTTAGGTAAAATCAAATTTGTGCTGAACAAGTATAACGATACGGGAGCCTTTTATACGGAAAAGGAAGTCGCTGATTACATAGGCTGCCAGACAGGGGATATAAGGACGGTGCCATACATACCTTACGGCTGGCAGGCTGAAGAAGAATCATCTACGCTCTTAAAGTTCAGAGGATTCCGAAAAGGAATTCGCAGAGTTAAGGAATGGTGTGCAGAATGATGAATGGAGAATACGAAGCATTTTTTCATCTTTGCCGCAGAGTGGAGGAATTGTTCGAGGCTGACTGGCGTGATACAGACGAGTTTACTAAAACACGAAAGCTTGAACGAGAGAAAAAAGCCATAATGGGATATGAAAAAGAGCGGAAGTTTTATCAGGAGAGGATAAGGGAAATATTAGTGAGCCGCAGGTGGGAGCAAGCTGAATATCCGCCATGGTACAGCAACTTGGAGGAGGGTATCTTTCACGAAGTCTACGGGCTGGCAGGACTTGCACCTTGGGTATATGACACTACGGAAGCATATCGAAATTCGTCATCTGCTAAACTTATCGGCGACAGGCTGTACTGCATGATAGATGGGAGAGCTGTATTGCAGCCGCAGCGAATTTCGGCGCAGCGGCGAGAGCAACTGAAAAGGGCGCTTCTGCTTGCAACGCCTCGAGAGCGAATAGAAGAAGGTTTCCATGAGGTGTATCTCCAAAATGGGATAAGGATCACAATTTACTCTGGCGACAGGACGAAGAAGAATCAAGATGTGATGGTTTTTCGTAAATATCTGGTGCGTAATCTAAGCTTTTTAGGCTTGGCTCAGCTTGGCACAATACCTGAAGACGCTGTGCTGCTTTTCAGAGCCATGGTGAGGGTTGGATTTAATATTTTAATAAGCGGGCCGGTGCGCTCAGGTAAGACTACTTTTTTGCAAATTTGGCAGAAACATGAGGATACTACGCTGGAAGGACTGGCGATTTCCACTGACCCGGAAACACCTTGGCATGAACTTATGCCTGATGCGCCCATAATGCAGCTTGTTGCAGACGGAAAAGATTTAGAGAATCTAACTAAGTCCCTTATGAGAGGTGATAACGATTACATCTTAATGGAAGAAATGCGAGATGCTGCCGCATACAAATTGGCTTTGGAAATTACATCAACAGGTACAATGCGGTGTAAGGCTACGATTCACGACGGAAGCTGCGAAAACATTCCATACAAGATGGCATCGGCTGTTTGTCAGCGCTACGGAGGTAACTTGCAAAGTACTATCGCTCAGGTTTTTAGAAGTTTTCAGCTTGTATTTCGGTTTGCACAATGTTATCCCGATAGTTCTAAGAAAAAGCTGATGAGTATATGCGGTTATCGCTATGACATTGAAAATGACCGTGTGGAGGTCCATGAAATCTGTCGCTATCTGCCTGAAAGCCAGTCATGGGGCTGGAAATCGGACATAAGCTGGATGAAAGAGATAAACGGACTGGACGGTTCAAGGCATGAACTTCAAAGAGTTGAAGAAATTTTAGAGAGGCTGGAGATGGAAAATCCACTTTTAGGTAATACGGTGATATATCCCAAGTACTATGGAAGTGAAAATGGGAAGGAGGGCGTGAGATGATAGAGCTTTTTTTCTGCGTGCTGCTCACCATAGGCTGCCTGACTCTGTTTTCAACTGAAATTAGAGCGCATTTCAGGGCAGCTCTGTCTCTTATCAAAACACGCTTAGCCCCATATCGTGATGATGCCGGAGATGGCAGTGCGGCTCGGGAGCATTTTAAGGAGAAGTTTCCTGAGCATATTCGGCTGTTGCTTCAGACTGCATTTTCCATGGGTACTAAAAAAAGTGTCAGAGCGTTCCTGATCTTATCTGCGGCTGCAGGAGCGGCAGTTATGCTGCTCATTGCAGGCAGGATTTCGTGGTTGCTTACAATGGGGGCAGCGTGCATGGGGTGCATGCTGCCGTATCTGTTTCTCAGATGTTTCGTGCAGGGAAAGCAGGTAAGCGGTTCAAGAGAAGGGGAAGTTTTAGTTACAGAGCTGCTTAATAATTACAAAATCCATTATTATAACATGGTACATGCTGTGGAACAAACTGCCATGAGCCTTGAAGAGGCACCTTACAGCAGAAGACTGCTTCTGAATTTATCCAGAGGATTGAACAAGGCTTCCGGTGACAGAGAAATGCAGGATTTGCTTAAAGAGTTTCAATTTTCGTTAGGGACTTCATGGGCGGGGATTTTGACTATGGATATTTATCTTTCATGCAGCAGCGGTATAAGGGTGAGCGAATCCATGAGTGACTTAGCGCTGTCTCTGAAACGGGCAAGGGAGGTTGAAGAGTACCTCCATAGGGAGAACAATGAGGTTCGCCTTATCCTAAAGTATCTCATGCCTGCAAGTTTTGTCTTGCTTACGGCAGGTGGAATCCATTTTTTCGGTTTGTCTTTTGGGGAGTGGATAAAATACCAGTTTGGAACATCAACGGGAATTGCGTGGCTGCTAGTAACGGTGATACTTTATATGGCAGCTGTGGGCATATATCTTTTGCTTTCCGTTCGTAAATTTGATTTATAAAGGAATGGGGAAAAGAGATGGGATATTGTATAATTCTTCTTTTGGCAGGAATGGGCTGGTACCTTCTACTGTATGCTCAAAAGGGCGTAGTACAGCAGCGCACGCTGCAAAGCAGAATCGTATCGGATATTCGCCGCATTTGGAATCACTTGCCTCGCAGGGAGTTGCTTCAAAAAAAGGCGGAGGAAAAGCGCAATGCACTCAGACAGCCAGCGTTGGAGCTGGAAATATATAAAAGCAGTATTTTACTGAAAAATATAGCATTTGCCGAGAGAGAAAGACCATTTTCTGCGGACTACATAATCGAAAGGCTTATGGAGCACAGTCAGGTGCTTAAACCTGTGTATGGAGAAGTTTTGACTAGGTACAGGAACGGTAAGATGGAAGAGGCTTTTTATCCGATAATGGAATTTTGTAATACGAAGTCTGCTAAGAATTTTTGCCTTGTTTTATCTAAATTAGATCAGATTTCGCCTGACGAGTTAGTTGAGCAGATTGTGGTATTTCAGGAGATGATGGAGCAGCAGCGAATGACGGCTGAAATGAAAATGGTGCAGCGAAACAGTGTTGTAGTAACAGCGCTTGCTAGTGCTGCCATGTTTACTATGATGCTTGATTTTACGGTTGTCATAGTTTTTATGAAGACTATAACTATGATAGAAGGCATTTTTTGAACAGAAAGGGGTATCGAAAATGAAAAATTTAATCATTATAATCGGAACTATTATACTTGGAACAGTAATTGTAAATACGCTGATTCTGGGCGATGGAAACTCACTAAAAAGCACTGCATCCGGAATTATGGAACGGGGAAATGCAGCCATTATGTCCAATCTGACATTCGGTTCATCAGGTTCATCTGGTACGTCTGGCTCAGTGGGTGCGTCGGGCAGCGGAAATCCTGCAGGATGATATAGGTGATATAAATGAAACAGCTTATTATTCTTACAGGAACTATAATCCTTGGAACTATCATATTTCAGATGATGGTGGGTGATCAGCCTGACAGCCTAAAGAACACAGTGCAAAAGGCTATGCTGAAGACTGTGCAGGAATATTCTGAAGAAGGTGTTAATCGATGAAAGATTTCATAACGACTATAGCTTCTATCTTTATACTTATGCTTTTTGTAATGCAGTTTGCAGCTGAAATGGGGAACAGCAATAGAATTCTTCAGGCTGATATGGCGGTGGATTCTTTCAGAGAAATGTTAAAGACGGAAGGATATCTCAGCAAAAAAAATGAGGAAAAGACTAAGGTTACGCTGGCTGAAATCTGCGATTGCAATGCAAGAGATGTATATATAGACAGAAAGCAAGAAACAGTTCCTGCGTCTGCAGGCAGTTTAATAGACTACGAGATTCGCTGCCCTATAAATTCAGTTATAGCAGCTGCTGGCTCGCTGGGAATAGATGAAGATGATAATCACATATATTTTAAGCAAAGGGGATGGGTAGTGAGCTGCTATGAAGAACCTGATAATAACGTTGGGGATTCTGAGCTTGATGATGATAGGTAGCATGTATGATATAGACATGCTTCAAATTGTCAGGCAGGAAATGAGAATGAGCTGGATCTGTGAGGAAATGAGAGATGCGGCTGTGTTTGCCTATGAGAAAGAAGAAAGTTTGAAGGAGGCGGAAAGGGCGGCATCGGAGATTTTGCGGAGAAATGTGGAAGAAACATATGATGATGTCACATGGACGATAGAAAAAGTAGAGGGCAGTGAAGGTAAAATTGTTGTAAAGTTGAAATTTGATATTGACAAAACACTTTTCCATATAGTAAAATGATCAGACGTAAGAGGGAGTAACTGGCACTGCGAAGTGTGGTATTTTGCGACATGCCAATCGTTACCATTTCACGATGAATGGGACGGTTCGCTGATATCTTAAACAGTAAGACTTTTACCGTATATTTTAGTATATATGGTGAAGGTCTTTTTTTATTGATTTTCGCCATACGTTACAAGGCCCGGCAGGGCAGGAAAAGGAGAGAGAATTATGCAATTTTATCTGAAGAGTATTGAAGATTCTGTTTCGCAGGTTGAGTCTCAGACAGGTGGTCTGACTGAGAAGGAAGCGGAAGCGCGCCTTCAGCGCAACGGTAAGAACAAGCTGAAGGAAGCTGAGAAGGATTCTTTGCTGAAGAGATTTTTATCTCAGATGGCAGACCCTATGATCATCATTCTGATCGTAGCAGCTCTGATTTCCGGTGTGACTTCATTCTATTCAAATGAAGGTTTCACAGATGTAATCATCATTTTGGCCGTTGTAATCATTAATGCAATTCTGGGTGTATATCAGGAAAGCAAGGCGGAAAAGGCTATCGAAGCGCTGCAGGAAATGGCTGCTGCAACCAGTAAGGTTCTCCGTGACGGAAAGATGGTCTCTGTAAAGAGTGAAGATCTGGTTGTTGGTGACGTTGTAATTTTAGAAGCTGGTGACGCTGTTCCGGCAGATGGACGTATCATCGATTGTGCGAGCCTGAAGATTGAAGAGGCTGCACTGACCGGCGAAAGTGTTCCAGTTGATAAGACTGCTGATACACTGTCTTTAGGAGAAGGAAAAGATGTTCCTTTAGGTGACAGAACTAATATGGTATATATGGGCAGCACAGTCGTTTACGGTCGTGGTGCGGCTGTTATCACTGGAACTGGTATGGATACTGAAATGGGTAAGATCGCTGATGCACTGGCACAGGCTGAAGAAGGTAAGACTCCTCTTCAGATTAAGCTGGCACAGCTGTCTAAGATTTTGACAGTTCTGGTACTGGCAATCTGCGTAATTATTTTTGGTGTAAGTTTGTTCCGTGCTGATGCTATTGATGGACTGGTTCTGTTAGATACATTTATGATTGCAGTCAGCCTGGCTGTAGCTGCAATTCCAGAAGGCTTAGTTGCGGTTGTAACAATTGTTCTGTCCATGGGCGTAACCAACATGAGTAAGAGAAATGCCATCATTCGTAAACTGACGGCAGTAGAAACTCTGGGTTGTGCGCAGATTATCTGCTCTGACAAGACTGGTACTCTGACTCAGAACAAGATGACAGTAGTTGACTACTATGGCGAAGATGAAAATCAGCTGGCTACAGCTATGGCGCTGTGCTGCGATGCTAAGATTGAACAGGGTGATGAGCAGGCTACTGGTGAGCCTACAGAATGTGCTCTGGTAAATTACGCATTTAAGTTAGGTCTGGATAAGAATAATATTGAAGATAGACTTCCAAGAGTTGCAGAAGTTCCATTTGACTCTGGAAGAAAGATGATGACAACTGTTCATGAAGACCGCAATGCTGGCGGATTCATTCAGTATACTAAGGGTGCTCCAGATGAAGTTCTGAAGAAGTGTTCTCATGTACTGAAGAATGGTCAGATGGTTGCTATCACAGAAGAAGATAAGAAGAACATTTTAGCAGCAAACAAGGCTATGGCAGATCAGGCACTGCGTGTTCTGATGGCAGCTACAGTAAAGCATGCTGAAATGCCTAAGGATGTATCCGTTGCGGGACTGGAACACGACTTATGCTTTATCGGTCTGGTAGGTATGATTGACCCTGTTAGACCAGAAGTTAAGGCTGCAATTGAAGAATGCGGCCATGCAGGAATTACTCCAGTTATGATTACTGGTGACCATGTAGATACTGCTTCTGCAATCGGCCGTGAACTGGGAATTCTCGATGGAACAAAGCGTGCAATCACTGGTGCAATGCTGAACGAAATGAACGATGAAGAATTCGAAGCTCAGATTCGTGATATCGGCGTTTACGCACGAGTTCAGCCTGAGCATAAGGTAAGAATCGTTAATACATGGAAGAAGTTAGGCTATGTTACAGCTATGACTGGTGACGGTGTAAATGACGCACCTTCCATCAAGTCTGCCGATATCGGTGTAGGTATGGGTATCACTGGTACTGACGTAACTAAGAATGTTGCTGACATGGTACTTGCAGATGACAACTTCGCTACTATCGTAGGTGCAGTTTCCGAAGGTCGACGCATTTATGACAACATCAGAAAGGCAATCCAGTTCCTGCTGGCTTCCAACATGTCTGAAGTAATCAGTATTTTCGTGGCTACGCTCATGGGCTTTACTATTCTCCATCCTGTGCACCTTCTGTGGATCAATCTGGTAACAGACTGCTTTCCAGCTCTGGCACTGGGTATGGAAAAGCCTGAAGCTGACATCATGCGCAGAAAGCCTCGTAAGACTACTGACGGTATCTTTGCCGGCGGACTTGGCGTAGACATGCTGTATCAGGGTGTTATCGTTTCAATCTTGACATTAGGTGCTTACTTCATCGGTCACTATATTGAAAGCGGCGTATGGGAAATTGCAAACAGCCCAGATGGTACATCTATGGCATTCTTGACAATGTCTATGGCGGAAATATTCCATAGCTTCAACATGCGTTCTCAGCGTGGCTCCATCTTTAAGATGAATACACAGAACAAGGGTCTGTGGCTGGCTGGCGTAGCAAGTTTATTAGCGACAACTCTGGTAGTCGAAGTTCCATTCTTAGCTGCAGCATTCGAATTTGAACATATCAGCTTAATGGAATATGCAGTTGCAATCGGTATGGCATTCTTAGTAATTCCAATCGTAGAAATCGTTAAGTTCTTCGAAAGAAGATTCGGCAAGAAGTACGAATAAAGCCAATAAACAGAAAGTATAAATATGTATTTAGAAAAACAGTCGAAAGGCTGTTTTTCTTTTTATCTAAAAAAATATATATAACCACACTTATGACCGGGGGTGCTCCTCCTTTTCGTCAGTCGGTCTCCCTACTAATGCCGACTGGTGACACTTCCTTTCTTATTATTACCACCCTCGGTCATAAGTGTGGTACAATAAATATCGAAAATGCATAAAACGAAAGGAATAAAAGGTATGACTGAACATAAGAATTTAAGAATGGCCACATTTGTATTCGTTATTTCACTTCTGTTTTCGATAGTATTTGCCTTTAACTTATCTGCGGATAATGCCATGGCAAGTACAATCCAATCATCAGAAAGGATGATTACAAGTCCAGAGAATGTGAAAGCTGCAAGCTATAGCTACAACAAGATAAAATTAACATGGGAGGAAGCAAAAGATGCAGATGGGTATATCGTCTATCGTTCCTCATCTAAAAATGGCAGGTATAGAAGTGTATATACTACTAACGATCCTGAAAAAAACTGGTATGTAAATACGAATAGAAAATCGGGAAAAGTATGGTGGTATACGGTTCGATCATATAAAAATATAGATGGACAAAAGGTGTTTTCAAAATCATCTGAGAAGGTCTGCGCTTATGCAAGACCAGGCAAAACAGAGATTACATCTATGGAATCTGAGGGATTTTTGATAAGATTCTTGAATCTGAACTGGAAGAAGGTTGATGGAGCTTCCATGTATCAACTTTCCATGCGTGTGAAGGGCGAAAGCTCATTTTCCTTTGTAGGGAATTTTAAGGAAACAAGCACCACCTTTGAAATTCCAGATACTACGAAAGAATATGAATTTCGCATTAGAGCAGTGCGTAAAGGAAATGGTAAAAAAGTTTACGGCAAGTTCAGTAAAACAGCTTCATATTCCTTTGATTGGAACGCAAGCGACTTAAAGGAAACGGCTGAAAAATACCTCTTGGAAAAGTGGCCTGAAGCTACATTTGAGGATAAGCTGTCATCGGGAGAGCTGAAGACACCATACAATGGGACATCATGGATAGCACTTTGGCCAAAGAGATTTTGCAGGTACGAGAAATGGGAAACGGTCAGAGAAAAACTTATGGAGGCAATAGATGACGACATAAGAATACAAGACTATGAGCCGCAGGATATCTGTATATATATTGAGCCGGAGGAAGAAGTGAACTGGGTTAAAATCTATATGCTGCATTAAATAAGAGAAAGACATGTCTGATTGGACATGTCTTTTTTCGTGAAAGGAGAAAATATGAGACGAAAACAATGGATAGCAGTGCTTTTGACTATAGTGCTGCTTGTGGGCATGGTGCCAGGAATGGCTTTTGCTGCGCCTAATCCTGACAGAAGTGCCACATATCGAGAAGGTGCTGTTTTGGTTGGAGGTGACGGCCAGACTTACCAATTCCCAAAATCTGAGCAGGGATATATCAGAATCAGATATATCGATTTAGCTACTGGGAAGTGGAAGTATTTCGACGGGCAGTATGAATCAGGAGATCCTAAGAGAAGTTATGTCATCGAACAGAATGGCACATCTTACAGAGGGTACTGTGTGGAGCATGGCGTACATGTAGATTCCAGCAAAAAGCTGACTGCAAGTGAGCAGCATAATGCAATCTACGCAGGCCTTTCTAACGAGATGGTGGTAAACTTGCAGCTGGCACTGTTTTATGGATATCAGAGCGGAGATTCCATTTCTAATCTTTATGACCAAGGTTTCAGCGATTCTAAATACTATGGAAAGAATGGCAGCAGCTACGCTTGGGCAGATTGGTATATTGCAACCCAGTGCTTAGTATGGGAAATTCAGCAGGGAAACCGTACTGAGAACATGACTCGCCAGAAAAATGAGTGTGGTGTAAGCGGAGATCATTATCTTTCGATGCTTTCGGGGAGACCGGCGGTGGACATATATAACTGGATGGTCGGTGCTATAAAGGAGCATAAGAAGTTCCCAAAGGCAGTAGATGGAACTGAGAAAAAGCCTAAAACTATAACTTTAAGCAAGAGCAACAAGACAGAAGATGGATACACTTGGAGTTTTAAGGATACGACTGGCTTAGGCGGTGAATATGTAGTATCTCATAGCGGCGATAAGTCCGAAAATTCCAGCAAGGTGAAAATCAAGTACGATAAGGCTTCTGGAAAATATGTTTTGACATTGAAGGGTGAGCCTGAAGATGGAACTTATAAAATCCAGCATGCGGCAAAGGGAAAAGTACCCGAAAAGGATTTGCTATTCTGGGGCTGGCAGTCGGAGTCATCTCATGTGCAGACCATAGTCACAGGTGCAGCAGACCCAGTGGCAGCATATATTCGATTCAAAGTTTCGGAGGAAAAGCCGGAACCTGAGGCCGGAGAAAAGCCGGAGCCGGAATTCTTTCCAATATTTGAGATTTCAGTATCCAAAGAAGACTCAAATCCAGGCTGGGACGGGGATAAACACACTGGTATGGGTGATGCGTCTTTAGGGGCAACTTACACCTTGTATCGCTCTGTAAATGGTGGTGCAGAAGAGCTTATTGATCAGATTACTCTTGACGAATATGGGACGATGCAGACGCTTTATGATCAGCCATGGTCGGATGTGTCGATTTTGACAGAAAGTACTTCAGGTAGCCGGGAACATAAGAGTGAAGGCGATTCTGAAGAAAAGGATTATAAAGAAAAGGATTCTAAAGAAAATCATTGCGTAGTAGAGCCTACAAAGACTGAGTGGAGTGCAGAGGTGACATATCGCCTTGTGGAGACCAGTCCTGCTGGTAGACATATCAAACCTGACAGCGGTGAGCGCACATATACAGCCACATACCAAGCTGTAACTGAAGACAAGAGAGAATGTATGGATGACCCGGAAAACTGGACAGATATAACATATTCAGTAGACTGGATAGAAGGAAGTATATCAGGCAAGATTGAAGATTTAGATGAAAATATCGCCTATGATGAAAGCGTATTCGTAAACGACTGCTATCGAGGTCGCCTTTTCTTATCAAAATCCAATGAGTCGGAAGACATATTTGAAGAAGAAGGCAGTTCTGGCATGCAGGACAAATCACAGTCTTCCAAGTGGAAGATGTATCTTAAATCCGGCGGCTGGGAAGACCATCCTTATCTCAGTTTCATAGATGAAGGCTTAGATACATCAGGCACACGAGTATATAAGGCAGTAAGGGATACTTCCGGCCTCGATAACGCAAAAAACGAAATGACAGTAGGAACTAATGGCTGCATCTACATTTACGATATTCCATATGGAACATACCGTGTGGAAGAAGTAAGTGCAGATGATAATTCATTTGTCTTAGAGTCGTTTGACCAGTTTGTAGGGGAAGATAGTGCCAGATACGACTGGAATATCAGAGATAAAAAGAAAGAAAATGTAGTCAAGGTTATAAAAACAGACTCGGAAACCGGCAAGAGCGTTAATCTGAAGGGAACTAAGTTCTATCTTAGATATATGGGCAATCCTTTACTCAGCGATCCGACTCAGTCTAAAAACTACGGAAGATTGCTGCCTAATTCGTCTAATATAAATTCCAGCGAAAAGGACTATACTTTTGAATGTGACGAGTACGGAAAGATAACCATTCCTTACGACTTGGAATTTGGCACATACAGATTAGAAGAATGGCTTGTTCCAGATGGATATTATCTGGAAAAAGAAGGTGTAAACTACTACACATTCCAAGTAGAAAAACAAAATGGACATCTTCATGGCACAGAATATGAGGCATACTATCAAGATGTAATAATGCCAAACAATCCGGTAAAGGGAAAAATCTCCATTGAGAAGGAAGGCGAAAGCCTCTCTGGATTCGTAGAGTCCATAAAAGAAGGAATAAAGGTCTGGACACCGCAATATGCTCTGAATAAGCTGAAAAATGCAGTATTCGGAATCTTTGCCGCAGAAGACATAAAGAAGGACGATGGAAATGACGGGCCTGCTATTTACGACTCTGCAACAAACAAGGAAATCACAATACCTGCGGAAAAGAGCACGCATTCGGGAAATCACAGCCAAGGCGCAATTTATGACGAAGGCAGCTTAACGCACGAGAGCGGTGCGAAATTGTATTTCAAGCGTGAACGAAATCAGTCTGAAAGCAATCATTATGTGCGCAGATATACAACGCCAGAGCAAAAATCAGCCACATATTCCTATACTAAGGAAATCACAGCAGAAGAGAATGTGTATACATTCGACCTTGCTATTACAATGAACCTGAAGGCAGGCGGTGAATATGTAACAGATATGAAGATTTCCAAGACTACTAAAGCATCAAAATCTTCACAGCCAGATCCGTTTGGCAGTCTGACGAGTCCATCAGCTCAGGTTGGTGATATGGCTGTAAATCCTGCTGTAAACTACGAATCTGCCAAGGGAAATGTCTTAGATACGCTGAAAAAAGAGAGTGTAAACGAGACTAAGGATACTCTGGTGCAGGAATATGACATCACATATACCCAGAAAAATGGAACAGGGGAAGGAATGTCATTTAGCTGGGATGGAATTGAAATATTTACTAAGGCAGAAAAAGATGCAGCCGATGCTGGAGCTGTGCTGACCGTTAACAATCCATTCACCGTAACACCTGAAATTTCAACTGGAAATGGGTACAAAGCAGAAACTAAGGGAAATGTAACTACAATTACAGCCAGTGAGCCTACGTCTCCAATATATTTCCTCACAAAAAACGGAATAAGAACTGAAATGTATGCTTACGGAGGGCTGACGAAAACAACACTGACCATTCCGATGGAAGCAGTAGATGGAAGAGGAAGCGTAGTTACGCCGACGATACGATATGGAGAGCAGATTTTAGATTGGTATTCTCCATTATCGCCAGATAATCCTACAGTATACACTCAGTTGCAGAGCGGCGTAAGCCTGAAAGCCGAGCGCATAGAAGGGGACAAGAACAAGGCGATTTCATATATAATAACGCTTTTATCCAATCAGAAAAAATATGAAGGCGACCAGTCACAAGGTGAAATGCTCGCATCGCAGAGAACGTTTTCCATCACTTATGCAGACGGATATGTGGCAAATATCTATCTTGAAGAGGGTGATGAGGGGCAGGAAAGAGGCATCCTTGAGCTTGATGGAGTGGACAAGACCATGCGTTTTGCTATGTCTGATCTGGTAGGCACCATGACGACAGGAGAAGACGGGAAGGCTGTGTCAGATGCTTTGCCGCTGGGGAATTATGTGGTACGGGAACTTTCCGCACCAGATGGATGTATCGCAGACCCATCAAAATCCTTGCTCGCTCAGCTTCGTTACCAAGACGCATTTACGCCTCTCGTCTGGACCGAGCTGCATAGCACAAACGAAGCATTTTCAGTGGAAATCGACCTTCGCAAAGCCTTTGAAACTGCATTTAATTCTAATGAATATGCGGCAGGCAGTGGCGCAGTTTTTGGCCTGTATAATGCGGATCCTATAGCATACGGAAATGCTATTCTAGAAAAAGATACTTGCATAGATGTGATTTCAGTGGGCGCTGATGGACACAGTTTGACTAGTGAAAAACTTCCTAAAGGCATCTACTACATTAAGGAACTCAGAACGAGAGATGGCTATGAGCTGGACGAAACACCGTTCTACTTCGTCGTAGGAGATGTGAAGTCCGCACCACTGGAAATAAGCAAGGAAAAGGATGGACTTGATTTAGATGGAATGGAAGTAAAAGCATACATGGAAGGCTTCGGAAAGGCTATGATTAAAATATGCATATTAAAAGCAGAACCTATGCCGGAAGTTATATTTAACAAGGTAAATGAAACGGGTAAAATCTACACTGATAAGATGAAAAAGCTGATAGAAGTTGACCGTGTTTGCTACATGATTGAAGTTGATGACGGAGAAACTGCTGATTTGATGCTGCCGAACGGAAAACGCCTCGCACTGACTGTAGACGGAAGCAAATACACATATGAATATGATGGTATGCCGGGACAGTACGTTCCAGATGTTGCTTATACAGGATACTGCGCAAAATATGTTCTGCAGGGGGACGATTTCAAGCCGCAGGAAGTGGTAATGAGCAGCTGGCAGAATAAAGCAAATTTAAGCGCAAGTACAAAGAAAGATGCTGAAGGCGTGATTTCTGCTGATATTAAGGTGACTGGCTGCGAGCCTGTTGAGTTAAAGGCAGGAGAAAAGAAAGAATTTAGAAGCAGCGATAATGCAATATTTACAGTAGAGCTTAATGCAAATGGTAATCTCAGCCTTGCTGTAATGGGAGGTCTGCAGGGAAAGTTAGCTCAGAATGAGCAGCCTTCCGTATATGTAAACGGATTGCTTCAGAGTGAGGGTGTAGAACTTGCAAAAAGCGTTACTCTCACCAGACAGGACTCCGCTGCAAAATCTGTTCAGATTAAGATAAACAGCGTAGACGATTTGAACAGCTCTGAAATTAAAAATGATGCGAAGGAAGTGCCGCACATTCCATATATACCATGCATTCCAGAACCGAAAAAGCCTTCTATTGGAACTACTGCAACAGATGGTGAAAGTGGAACGCATACGGCTGAAGCAGACTCGGATGTTACAATTGTGGATACAGTAAGCTACAGCGGCTTAAAGGCAGGCTGCGAATATGTTTTGAAGGGAATCCTGATGGTTAAGGAAACAGGCCAGCCGCTGCTCATAAATGGAAAAGCTGTAACAGCAGAGACTAAGTTTACAGCTGCTAAGGAAAATGGAACGACAGAAGTTGTATTCACATTTGATGGCAGAGGTCTGGGTGGAAGCAGCTTAGTAGTATTTGAAGAGCTTTATATGGCATCTGAGCTTGAAACAGTGGCAGAGCATAAAGATATAGATGACGAAGGTCAGACTGTTAAGATGAATGAGCCGGAGCAAACGCCTGAACCTGAGCCAGAGCCTTTGCCGGAGCAGCAGCCTAAGCCTGGAATTTCAGAAAAGCCTGAGGTTAATGCAGATGTACCAAAGACAAGCGATGAAGCTGATCCTTGGCTGTGGATGACAATTATGCTTATTAGCATAACGGCTGGAATCATTAATATAAAGGGCAGAGCAAAGGCTGGAAAAAAAGCGTAGGATGCTGAATGATATTGCAAACTTCCCCTTTCGGATTTGTTTTTCTTGTGATATACTGAAGAAAATAAAGAAAAGAGGGACTTAGCATGAAAAGAAAAATAGCGGCAATTTTGTGCATGATCGCATTAATCTTCTGTCTTTCAGGATGTATGCAGATGGACGGCATCTACGAAATCAAAGATGACGGATCTGGCAGTGCAGTAAGCGTAATTCGATATGAAAAGGAATTCATAGACGATTTTGCTACAAGTATGGGTGCGACAGTTAATGATATTTTAGGAACTGAAGATGCCAAGCTTGTGACTGTCAATGACATTCAGTATTATGAAGTCCGTGAAGAGGCAAATTTTGCAAACTATGCTGAGTTGAAGGGAATTTTGGAAGAATCCGGATATGAAGATGTTTATGTTTCTGAACAGGGTGTACGTTTCATATTTACAACAGGAACTTCTGAAGATGAACTGGAAGCTGTAGGCGTGGGCAGTGAAGATATGGCAGAAGCGTTATCTGTATATCTTAAAATCACCATGCCTGATGTGATCAATATGACTACAGGTACTCTATCTGAGGACGGAAAGTCAGCAGAATTGCGCATTGAAGGCGGAGACTACTGCGATAGATATGATATGGTTGTTTCCATGGACGAAGAAACAACTAAGCCTGCAATCAAGGGTGCAACTAACAAGAAGACTTATAATTCTGCTCGTACAATCTCAGCATCTGATGCCAGCGGAATTGAATATGTAGAATATAAGTTCAAGAAAGCTGGGAATAAGAAGTACAGTTCATATACAGCATTTGAAGGTTCTCAGACATTTACTAAGAACGGAACTTATGTCGTTCGTGCTTACGACCTCTATGGAAATAAGGCTACTAAGACCTTTACAATCAAGGATACTAAGAAGCCTAAAATCGAAATCAGTGGATCTGTAATCAATGGCAAAACTTATAGCAAGGAATTCTGCTTTGTAGATGTTTCCGATAACTGCGAAGTAAAGAGCGTAAAGTATTATGTAAATGGCAAGCGTGTAAAGAAGTCCTTGTCCGATGTGCTTGAATCCGGCATCGAAGCTACAAAGGTCGGCACACACAAAATCATAGTTACAGATGTAAACGGAAATTCCAGAACTACAACTTTTAAGGTTAAGTAGGGGAAGAGGTTTTTGACATGAGCAATAAAAAAGAGATAAACGAGAACAGCATGGGAAATTTAGTTCGCTTGTTGGATCTAGATGAAGATTTCATTATTGATTTAAGATATGCAACACCGGATAATTTCACAGGTGAAAAAGTATACAATTCGTCAGAATGCTATATTGACAGACATACTGCAGAGATATTGATAAAAGCCAGAGACTTAGCGAAAAAAGATGGATATAGAATAAAAATCTGGGACGCTTATCGACCAATAAGCGCACAAGCTAAGTTTTGGACGATTATGCCAGATGATAATTTTGTGGCTAGACCTCCTGATATGTCTAAGCTGACTAGCTTTAAGCCAACTCATATGAACGGGTTGTGCGTAGATGTTACCTTAACAGATATGGACGGGAACGAGCTTGAAATGCCGACGCATTTCGATGATATGACAGAACGCGCATCGCTTAGCTATGAAGGACATAGTGAAACCGGAAGACGTAATGGTACGTATTTGAAAGAGATAATGGAAGCAGTAGGGTTTAAGGCATACGAAGGAGAATGGTGGCATTTTTATGATGTGACTACAGACGCTACGCCTTATATGGATTTCCAGATTTAAAATTAAATTAATAACTCCACTAAAATCGGATTTGTTTCGATTTTAAGTGGAGTTATTTTTTTTACTTTATGCAGCTGCTGCAAAGGCTGCAGCCTGTTGGTGTGGCGGCGCAGCCGCCCATTGCAGTTTCTCTAAGTTCAAATGGTAGGGATTTTCCTACCTTGTACATAGCTTCTACCATTTCATCGAATGGAATTGGATGACGAACTCCAGCCAGTGCTAATTGTGCACTGGTGAAGGCGTTGGAAACGCCGATGGCGTTTCTGCTCTGACAAGGGGATTCAACTAATCCTGCAATAGGGTCACATACCAATCCCAAAAGGTTGGACAGCGCCAGCGCTGCCGCATGCAGACACACCTGCGGGCTGCCGCCCAGGAGCTGGGCGGCGGCAGATGCCGCCATGGCGGAGGCGGCTCCCACCTCCGCCTGGCAGCCCGCTTCAGCACCGGATACAGAAGCA
>CAZLJV010000020.1:0-20695 GCA_964559965.1 uncultured Oscillospiraceae bacterium
CTACAGCAGGTTCTGCAATCGACTGCGTTAAGGTTCTCCGTGAAGCTGGTGCTGAAGTGCTGGGTGTAGCGAGCATCTTTACATACGGAATGAAGAAGGGTCTGGACAGACTGGCAGAAAACGATGTGAAGAATGTTTCTCTGTGCAATCTGGATGCATTAGTTGAAGTTGCAGCAGAAACAGGTTATATCAAAGCAGAAGACAAGGAACGCATCTTAAAGTTCAGAGACAATCCTTCTGATGAAGGTTGGATGAAAGGGGAAAAATAATCATGAGCGAAATCAGAAATCTTATTAACATCACCGACTTAACTCTGGAAGAAATCGACCACCTGATTGAAGTTGCAGACGATATCGTAGCTAATCCTACAGAATATCAGGATATCTGTAATCACAAGAAGTTAGCTACTCTCTTCTTCGAACCATCAACCAGAACAAGACTCAGCTTCGAAGCAGCTATGCTGGAACTGGGCGGCAGCGTTTTAGGTTTCTCTGCAGCTGGATCCAGCTCTGCAGCTAAGGGCGAATCCGTAAGCGATACAGTTCAGACTGTAGGCTGCTATGCTGATATTATCGCTATGCGTCATCCAAAGGAAGGTGCGCCTATCGTAGCTGCACAGAGAACCACAGTCCCTATCATCAACGGTGGTGACGGTGGACACTTCCATCCAACTCAGACTCTGACTGACCTTTTGACTATCAAGCGCAAAAAGGGAAGATTAAACAATATGACAGTGGGACTTTGCGGAGACTTAAAGTTCGGCAGAACTGTACACTCCCTCATCGAAGCAATGCTCCGCTATGAAAATGTAAAATTCGTCCTCATCAGCCCTCAGGAACTGCAGGTTCCAGACTATGTAAAGGATAGCATGACTGAAGCTGGTGCTGAATGGATTGAAACTGAATCCTTAGAAGAAGCTATGCCTCAGCTGGACATTCTGTACATGACTCGTATCCAGAGAGAACGTTTCTTCAACGAAGAAGACTATGTAAGATTAAAAGATACTTACATCTTAGATCTGGACAAGCTGTCCAATGCTAAGGAAGATTTGACTATCCTTCATCCGCTGCCAAGAGTAAATGAAATCTCTGTAGAAGTTGACAACGACCCAAGAGCTTGCTACTTCTATCAGGCACTTTGCGGTAAGCACATCAGAATGGCTCTGATTCTGTTCCTGCTGGGAATCAAGTAGAGTCTGGGAAGTTTTTCGAGGAGGTACATATATGAATATTGATGGCGTAAAGAACGGAATTGTTTTAGACCATATTAAGGCTGGTAAGAGCATGATGGCATACCAGCTCCTTGGATTGGACAAGGTTGACAGCTGCGTAGCGATTATTCAGAACGCAGTCAGCCCTAAGTACGGCAGAAAGGATATCATTAAAATCGATCAGCTCATCGATTTAGATTATGATGTTCTCGGTTACATCGACAGCAACATCACCGTAAATGTAGTCAAGGACGGCAAGCTGGTAGAAAAAAAACACATGGCTCTTCCAGAAGAACTGCGCAATGTAATCCGCTGCAAAAACCCTCGCTGCATCACCAGCGTTGAACAGGAAATCGTTCAGATCTTCCGTCTGAAGAACAAGGACGAAAAGGTTTACAGATGTGCATACTGTGACGCAGAACATAAGGTAAAGTAAAATACATATAGTATAATATCATACACACCTATCGCACGAAAGCCCGCCGGCATTGCCGACGGGCTTTCGCATTTTCTTTATAAAGTTTTATCTAACGGTTCTCCACGCTTTTGTGGACCACTGAGTGTAGTAAACCTTTCCGTTGATATTCTTGTATCCGCGAACCTTGTAATAGTAGCGAGTACCTGTTTCCAGATCCCTTGTGTTGAAATAAGTTGTCTTCGTAGTCTTGAAGAATGGCTTTTTGCCATAGCCCTCGTAACGCTTTGTGGATCTGTAAATTTCATAGCCGTCTAAACCTACCTTAGGTGCAGTCCAGCTCAGCTTTACAGCACGCTTTCCATCGAGAACAGTCAGCTTAGATCTCACAGCGAAGCGAGTATTTTCAACCTTTGCTATTTCCTTGTTCACCTTATCTAAAGTGGATCCCCAAGTTTTTCCTTCTGCTACCAGTACGATTTCTTCGCAGTCACGAACTCTCAGTACAGCTACAGATTCATCGGAGCTTCCTTCTGGATGCATATATAACAGACCTACTGCGGAAACAGTATTACCTTCCTTAACGATAGATGCCAGCTCATTCTTTCCAGTCTTAGATGAAAGGATGTATCCGTCGATAAATACCTTAGCCAGATCACCGTTTCCATCTCTTACTACGAACTGATTTACGCTGCTGCCGTCAGTACCATATTCTACTTCCACAACCTTGCCTTCAACCTGAATCAGGCTTCCGCCATTAGCATCATAGTCCATAGCATCCTTATTAGAAAGCTTCTTAGGTTCATATACATAATTTTCTTCATCAAGGATCTTGTAACTCATTACCTGAATTTCCTTATCTCCCTGATAAGCATCTACATAACCTGTAACTTCCATCTTTACGCCAACTGGCAATCCGTCTTCACCCATAGGGAATACAGTTACGCCAGCTGTATCGTCCTGCAGATAGATTGCATCAAAGAATGCGTTGCCTTCAATTCTGCTGGAAGTCGTATATCCCTGAATTCTGAATACATCGCCCATGTTGCCCTGACGCATTTCCGCAATAGTGCTGAGAGGCAGCTGTACTCTTACAGCTTCAAGAATGTTTTCTGCGATAGTTCTGTTTGCATAAGGCAGATCCCAGATGTTATCCAGTTCAGCCTTAACTTCGAAGTCGGACAGGAATACGCCGCCTGCAGCGAAGATTGTACCACCGAATCCAGTATCTTCACTTGCTAAGAATACTGCTTCGCCCTTTTCAATTCCGCCCAGACCGTCCTTATCGCTGTCGATGGAGTAAGTAGTGTCGAAACCTCTTACAATCCACTGACCGGAGCCTGGATTTACAGTACATCCGCTGTACTGGCTGTAAGTCTGACCTTCTACGATTCCTTCTGCCCACTTGGATTCATCATTGAAGTTTTCAGGGTACAGTCTGTAAGCCTGTCCGCCATTGTGAACTTCATCATATGCTTCATCATCATTAACTGTCATAGTAGAACCTAAAGCCGCCAGCAGCTTATTAAGCTGTGCAGCAGTATGATAATCTGCGGAATTGTCGAGAGTCTTGTCAACCTTGCTGTCCTGATAGTCAGCAAGACCGCATACTACAACTGAACCGCCAGCCTTCACATAGTCAGTCACCATCTGAATGAAAGAGTCTTCAAATGGCTTAGCCACATAATCACCTGCGTTTGCAGTTCCTGCATTTCTTGCAGGTGCAGAGATTACCAGCAGGCTGCATTCATCAAGCATTTCTGCAGTGATGGCATCTTTTACAACCTTAACCTCAACCTGGCTTTCAGCTGCGATAGCTGTAAAGTTGTTCATGTTGCCGCCATAGTAGCCGCTTACATAGTCATTATAGTGTGTTCCGTCAACGATTACTCTTGTAACCATATCAGGCTTTACATAAGTCAGTTTAAGAACTTCCTTATATACCTTTTCTACGCCTTTGAGCTTAGCCTTTACATTAGCATAGATTTCAGTCTTTCCGATTCCATCGTGAGTATATGCGAAGGAATATGATGCAGTGCTGGTCTTTCCTACTTCCTTGATAGTTTCCAGATCAGCAGTGTGGATTACCTCATCATCAATAGTAAATGTAATTTCTTCAATCTCAAGTGCTGTATTTTCATTGTTATACAGATCCAGCGTCAGATTCAGTTCTTCGCCCTGAACTGCCAGAGGAGCGTCAGTAGTGAAGGCAGAAATACCTACAGCTTCAACCTTACCAACCCAAACCGGTGCTGTAACTGCAATATCGCCGTCCTGTTCTGTTACTCTGATGTAGTAGTAGGAATAGCTGGACGGAACGGTGAAATTCACTGTATCGGAATTTCCATCTACCTGTTCCTGTGCAATGGAAAGACCGCCATTTACGATGACTTCTACCTTTCCGATTACATCATCTGTAGGGTCGTTGAGGACAACTTCCAGATCTACAGTTTCACCTACATCACTCTTTTCTAAAATAGTACCCATGAGGTTATCATCCAAAGTATAGCGAATGGATAAATCGTTATCTTCTGTTGCGTAAACGCGATAATTTCTCATGGCATCATAAATACTTTCTTCACTCAGGTCATCTGCCAGCACTACGCTTCGTGCAGTATTAGCATCACCCCATAATCCCTTATGGTTGTCCTGATTGTTAGTAGGAGCTACATGCCAGCCCTTGTCCAGCGCACGAGTATAGTACTCATATGATGGGAAGTAACCGGAAGAACCAATAGCACCTTCACCATTACCAACTTCGATGATTGTGATCAGCTGGTCGATTTCTTCATCATAATGAGCGAAATCACTGAAATCACCAAATGTTGTACCTGGGTGATTGAACTGGTTGATGGAATCTGGCTGAGTCTTCAGAGTAGCATAGTAGTTCTGTAATGCTGTCGCATAAGTGCTATACTGGCTCTGAGTACGGCTCTGGAAACCAGGAGTGTTGAAAGTATTCATATGTCCCAGTCCGTTGGACCATGTCATTTCATAACCAAACAGACCTACAAAATCTTCAGTAGTAGCAGCCTTAGCCAGCTCATGACCTTCAGTCCATTCATTACTCTTAGAACCATCTGCAATTGTAGAAACATCTGCATTGTCGAAAGAGTTAGAGTGGTCAGTTACAGCCAGGAAGTCCAGATTTGGAACTTGTGCTGCATGAGCAAATGCCTCTGCTGCAGTACCTGCGCCGTCAGAATAGCTTGTGTGAGAGTGCAGCTGTCCGAAATAGATTCCGTAAGTATTGCTGTCACGCTCAGTGAAAGTTCTGGAAACGAGATTGCTGTCCTTAAAACCTTCTTTAACCGCATAAGCCTGAATTACAGCCTTTTCGAAGCCCTTCTTGAGCACGATTGGCTGAGTGTATTCAGTGAAACCTTCTGCATCATCAATCAGATAATAAATCTTCGCACCCTCAGTTTCGCAGGACAGAGTTACCTGAGTTTCCTCACCCTCGATATAAACACCACCGCCATTAGGTGACATCTTTACACGAGAAACAGTGCCTGCCGCATAAGTCATTGTGCGAACAATACTGTCAGCCTTGCCTTCGCAGGAAGCCTTTACTTCCAGAGTTGCTGGCAAAATCTCTAATACCGGCTTTGCTTCTTCGCTATAGGTTTTCCATTCGCCCTCACCTGTCGCGGTATTCACGAAACGGTAGGAAATCTGAGCGCCTGCAGTTGCAGAAGTCATAGTCAGTTCAGTGCCGATAGCCTGATCTTCTTCCCCATCTGGAGAAACAGTTACATATCCGGTGATGCTGTCGTCCTTAATAGGGCTTCCCACTAAAGCAACAGAGTCAACTCTGATATTTCCGCTTATAGCACCGGTGCCACTTGCACGTTCAGTACCTGGCTTCAAGCGAATAAGCAGATTTTCTGCATTTTCAGCTCCGGCTGGTACATCAAAAGTGAAATTAATATAATATGTAGCTGCCATGGAGAGCTTCGCGATACCATCGCTGATAGTGCCATCCTTAGCTACAGGAGTAGGAGTTCCATTTACATAACTTGTGTAAGCATATGAATATTCACCAGTGGTGAAGTTCTTAAAGGTTACACCATTATCAGTTGAATACTGAAGCTGCAGAGAACCCGGTGCAGCATTAGTTGCACGCAGACGCATGGATAAGCTCATATCGCCATATCCAGCTGTATTTACAGCAAACTGCATATAGTCAGTCTCAGCATTTTTACCGATATTTTCGCCGCCCATGTAGTAATTAGTGCCGCCAGTCTGTGTAACTGATGTCATAAATGGCTTACCATCTGCGCCATTAGCCTTAATTGTAAACTGTGCATTAGTATCCAGCATGTCGCCGACTACATACTTATCGCCTAATATCTTCTGAGCATTTAATGCGGCATCATAAGGACCGCCGCCGCCCCACTGAGCGATAGTTTCCTGAACAGCTGCATCAGTTTCATATCCCTTTGTAACAGGAGTGAATTTCAGTGCAAACATACCTTCAGTTCCTGAATTAATATATGCGAAACCGCTCCAATAGCTCTTCGATGCATACCACTCAATGTAGCATTCACGCTTTACATTCTTTACATAGTAAAGACCATTGCCTGCATCTTCTAAAACCCACTTATCATTTACTTCGCCTAAAGGCATGCTGCTATAGTTTGAAGACATAGCCAGTCTCTGACCGCCATAGGAAATATAATAAGTGTCGTCGTCATTCTTTTCTACAGTCCAGATTTCTGTATTTCCGTAGCCTGCAAGTTTACCTGCTGTTTCGCTTACATCTACGCCAGTGTTATTGAAACCGCTGTATACACTGGAAAGAGCCTTGTTATATTCTGGTGCCCAGATTACATAACTTCCATCAGTAATGCCATCTTCAGTTCCAGATGCACCGATAATATCTTCAGCCTTGGAAACACGGAGCTGATAACCATTGAAATCGCTTACAACAGCATACAGACATACAGTGTCACCTTCTTCCACGCCCTCAAGCTGTGGACACTGATAAATATTAATAGTAGATTCGTTCTGAGTCAGAGTTGTATTTCCGCTTGGATTTACTGCACCGATAACCGCATTTTCGATATAGATGCGAGTGCTTTCCAATGCACCTGTACTCTGATCAGCTAAAATGTCAGCAATAGTCACCTTCTGTGCAGGAAGTGCTGCTGTTCCTTCCTTTTCAAAGGAAGCTACATTTTTCAGCTGTTCCAGACCGTTATATGTAGTTCTTGTACCGGCTGCCTTAATCACATCACCCACGGCGATACCGCTTGGAGTTCCTGAGAAATAAAGGTTAATTCCGCCAGTGCTGTCCTGAACCACTACATTCTTGCCTGAAATATAAATTACAGTACCCTTTACAGTAATACCTTCAGTGCCATCTGCAGCAGCCTTAGCTTCTGCTATAGTCTTCTCAGTCTTAATGCTGTATTTCAAAGTCTGAACGGCACTGTTTACACCGTCTTTCTCAGCGATAGCCTTAATCACAGTATTAGATGTGATAGCTATAGGTGCTGTATACAGTGCACTTGATGTAGTAGGCGTGCTTTCATCTAAAGTATAATATATAGATGCGCCTTCTGTAGTAGTGCTGAGTGCAACCTCAGTTCCTGCCTCTACAGCTCCAGCTTGTGGAGTTCCCATAGGAGCTGCCACAACCTTAACAGGTTCACCGCTTCCAGCCTTGAATACTAACAGGTCGAATACATAGTCCGTAGTATTAGTAGTCGAATAAGCTCCGAACTTGTTCTGGGAGATTCCATATGCTACAGCCCTTGTACTTGCACCAGATGCTGTGAATCGGAATCCTTCTGTCTGTGCAGCTACATCCCATTCATATGCCTCTCCTGGCTGCGTGAAATTAGTACCGCTGCTGCCATATCCCAGATACTTCGCTCCGTTATACAGGCTTACACCATCGCCAGAAGCAGCCAGTGTCCAAACCGGAATATCAGCACCGGAAATTACGCCGTCAGCAACGGTCACTTCCGTAGGTTCAATCTTGGTTCCAATTGTAGTGCTCAGTGCGTAATACTTAACCGTCATAGGATCCGTGGACTGAACATGCTTAGCAACCAGCACGAAGTCGCCGCCCGCAGTAATATCTGAAACGCTGGTCACTTGTGAATAAGAAGTGGCTGCAGGTTCAGCTGCGAATGCGCTCATCGGAGTCATGGTTACAATCATGGCCATGATGATTAGAATCGAGAAGAGTTTGTTACATTTACTTTTTAATTCCATAGTATGCAAAATTCCTCCATTTTCTTCTCAGTCTGCAGCATCCGGATTGATGCCGCTTATCTATCCTTAACTCCGCGTTGGCTTCTCAGTAGACATCAGGTGTGAACTGATCCACGCAACCAGAGGAACTGTCAGAAGGATTCCGAAAGAACCGGAAACACTCTGCACGATTTCCAAACAGAAGAAATCCGTATTTATCAGCTGCAAAAACGGAACATCATAAGTCTGTATCAAAATCAGCATATTCAAAGATGCCCCTGCGAAAGCAAGTATCAGGGTATTAGCCATGGTACCCATAGCATCACGCCCAACCTGCATTCCAGAATGACGCAGCGACTTTTCGTCAGCGGAAGGATTCTGCAGCTTCACCTCAGAAACAGCAGATGCAATACCCAGCGCCACGTCCATCACAGCACCCATTGCAGAAATCAATACACCACACACCATCAGTCCGGATATTTTTAAGCCCTTATCCGCACCATAAATAAGAAGATTTTCGGCTTCGTCCATGTTGAAACCATTCAAAGGCGTCAGCCAGCCTACTATCGAAGCAATCAGACCAGCCGCAAGCACCCCACCGAAGCAGCCGAGTACGGCCGCAAATGTTTTGCGGGAAAACCCGTTCAGAAGAACAAGCGCTCCAGCCGCTGTAAGTCCCACGATAACCACAGTCATAGCAACCGCCGGAAGTCCTCGAATCATGGATGGAATCAAGATAAACCACACACAAACAAGGGTAAGCACCAGACCCAGCAGCGCGCGCACGCCTTTCCATCCGCCCAGAGCAGTCAGAAGAATGACGAATGCCGCCAGGAAGAAGGCCAGCACGAAACCACGGTCGTAATTGTATACAGCCGCATAATAGCTTCCGTCTTCATCGGTGAGAATTCGAACGATAATTCGGTCGCCCTCCTCCACATCGATGTTATTCAGCGCGCTCAGGTAGTTGGTAGTCGTAAGGATTTCGTCCTTGTGGCTGCCGCTTCTTATCAAAATCTCCAGCTCCTGAGTTCCGACTCGTCTCCCCTCGCCATTCTCAAAATCCTTGATGGCATTGTCTTCTAACACCGCCGTAACTTTAGCCTTAGCGAAGTGCAGCTGGCTGGATTTGGTCGCAACATCATTTGCACCCAGACTGTGCAGCCAAATGCCGAGTACGAGAAGTGCAATTGCAACTACTGTAATGGGGATTGCTCGGATCAGAAATTCCTTCGATTTGATCATTTTACTTACCGCCTTTCTTTCAATACTTCCATCTTAACATTTTTACTTTAATGTAACAAGCAAATCCGTGTAAAATATATTTGCATATTTTAATTTTTTATGGATAAAAGTTTATGACTGCGTCTGTTTTGTGGTATACTTGTTTGTAGTAAAAATGTGCTGAAAAACGATAAGTAAGGGGGAATAGAATACCATGGAATTATTAGAAATCATGCGTCATCGTCGCAGCGTTCGCCACTTCACAGGTGAGGCTGTACCGGAAGATAAGCTGAAAAAGATTTTGGAGGCAGGACTGCTGTCTGCGTCAGGCAAAGGCAGACGCCCGTGGGAGCTGATAGTTGTGAGAGATAAGATTTTGCTGGGAGAACTGGCGAAATCGAGAGATAATGCGGCTAACCAGCGCATGACTGCGGAGGCGGATTTGGCAATCGTGGTGGTTTGCGACAGCGAAAAGGCGGACACCTGGGTTGAGGACGGCTCCATCGTACTTGCGAACATGCATCTCATGGCTGATGCGTTAGGACTTGGCAGCTGCTGGCTTCAGGGACATTTGAGAATGGCCGAAAACGGTCAGTCTACCTGCGAGTATGTACAAAATCTGCTTGGTATTCCTTCCAATTTCCAGCTTATCGGTTCCCTCATCGTGGGCGTGCCGGCTCAGCATATGGAGCCATATAAATTAGAAGAGCTTCCATTTGAGAAGGTTCACGAAAATAAATTTTAAGTCGAGGTCAATTATGAATTACGGATTTATCAAAACAGAAGCGGTCAGCCCTGATTTACGTGTTGCTGACTGCAGATATAACACAGAAAAAATCATCGAAGCGCTGGTTTGTGCTTCCGAAAGAAACTGCCAGATGGTTGTATTTCCAGAGCTTGCAATCACAGGTTCTACTTGCGGAGATTTGTTCTTCCAAAAGAGCCTTCAGCAGGCGGCAGAGGAGTCTCTTCTCGAGGTTGCCGGCGCGACTAACGGTATGAATCTCATCGCCATCGTCGGTGTTTCTCTGGCTATCGAAGGTAAGCTGTATAACTGTGCTGCTGTTGTCAGCGGCGGTGAAATTTTAGGGATCGTTCCTAAAACTCATCTGCCTAACCACGGTGAATCTTACCAGAAGCGTTGGTTCACTCCTGCATCTGACGAGACTACTTTCGTAGAGCTGGGTGATTTGGATTATGAAATTCCTTTCGGTGCGAATATCTTGTTCCACTGTTCTCAGATGCCTGAATTCACAGTGGGAATTGAAATTGGTGAAGATTTATGGGCTCCGTTGCCACCTGGCACTTTCCATGCCTTGGCTGGTGCAACCGTTCTGGCTAACTGCTCTGCAAGTTCAGAGGCTGCAGGAAAGCTGTCTTACAGACGCTCGCTCATTTCCAATCAGTCTGCTCGTCTCATCTGCGGTTACATCTATGCCACTGCAGGAGCTGGTGAATCCAGCACTGATGCCGTCTTTGGCGGTGCTGACATGATTGCAGAAAACGGTGCCGTTCTCTGTGAAACTGAGTCATTTACAGGTGACTGCTGCACCGCTCTCATCGATGTGGAAAAACTGACTTCTGAGCGTATGCATAACTCCCTGTACGAACCGCTGCAAGATGTGGAAGCCGACTACTTAGATATTTTCTTCGACTTAGATATGGTAAGCAACACTGATGGTGCTGCTGCCGATGCCTGTGATGCAGCGTCTGGTAGCTGGAATGCTGACCCATTTATGCCATTAGAAGGTGCCGAAAAAGCTGCTCGCTGCGAAGAAATCCTTAACATGCAGGCCGTAGGTTTAGCGAAACGCCTTCAGCACACCCACAGCCAGACTGCTGTTATCGGCATTTCCGGTGGTTTAGACAGCTGCCTCGCCCTGCTGGCTGCAGTGCGCACCATGAAGCGCATGGGCAGACCGACATCTGACGTATATGCAGTTACCATGCCATGCTTCGGAACAAGCAAACGCACAAGATCCAATGCCGAAATACTCTGCGAAGAATTAGGCGTAACCTTCGAAGAAGTCTGCATCAAAGATACTGTTCTTCAGCACTTCAAAGACATCAACCAGCCTGCTGACAAGTTAGATGTAACCTTCGAAAATGCTCAGGCTCGTGTTCGTACTTTAGTCCTCATGGACAAAGCTAATCAGATGAACGGTCTCGTTGTCGGCACAGGAGACTTGTCCGAACTTGCTCTCGGCTGGGCTACTTACAACGGTGACCACATGAGTATGTACGGCATCAACGGCAGCATACCTAAGACTCTTGTTCGTCATCTGGTTCGTCACGAAGCAGAACTGGCTGCTGCAGACGGAAAGCAGACTTTATCCGACTGTCTCATCGATATTCTGGAAACTCCTGTAAGTCCCGAGCTGCTTCCTACAAAAGAATCCGGTGAAATCGCTCAGGAAACTGAATCCATCATCGGACCTTATGAGATCCACGATTTCTACTTATATTATATTCTTCGCTATGGCTTCAGCCCTAAGAAGATTTTCCGAATCGCACAGGCTGCCCTTGGCGACAAGTACAGCGATGAAGTTCTCGTTTACTGGCTGAGAAACTTCTACCGTCGCTTCTTCATGCAGCAGTTTAAGCGCAACTGCCTGACTGACGGCCCAAAGGTTGGCTCCATCACCCTTTCTCCACGCAGCGATTGGAAGATGCCAAGCGATGCTCTCAGTACAGTTTGGTTAGAAGAAGTCGCAGAGATTGAAAAGGAAATTGAAGAAAAAGCATAAACAATATAACCTTTAACCATAACAAAGCAGCCGAGAAAATACTCGGCTGCTTTGTTTATTTATCTTAATCCATTCCACAAGCTATAAGGATTGTTTTGTTGTTTCGGTCACGTGCTATGCTTTTTTGTCTGTTAGTGCATCCTGCGCTCCATCTGCTCCGGATTGTCGGCGAATTCCAGCGCTGTTTCACGGCTGATTCGGCCAGCTTTGTACAGCTGCAAGATTGACTGGTCCATGGTAATCATGCCTTCACCAGTCCCTGTGGAAATAGCCATATCTATCTGATGGGTTTTGTTTTCTCTAATCATATTTCTTATCGCACTATTCACATGCATGATTTCAAATGCCGGTGTCATATTTCCGTTGATATCCGGCAAAAGCTGCTGCGACACCACGCTGCGCAGCACCGAACTTATCTGCACACGAACCTGATCCTGCTGCTCCGCTGGAAACGCATCTACAATTCTTTCGATGGTCTGAGCTGCACCACGGGTGTGCATTGTGCCAATCAGCAGATGGCCAGTTTCCGCAGCTGTTACAGCTGTCCTAATAGTCTCAAGGTCACGCATCTCACCTAGCAGGATTACATCTGGTGCCTGACGAAGGCAAGCACGCAGTGCAGAAAGATAATCCTTAGTATCTACAGCAATTTCACGCTGACTTACGATACTTTTTTGATCTCGATGCAGAAATTCGATAGGATCCTCCAGCGTAATGATATGACAGCTCTGCGTTTTGTTAATCCTGTCTATGATACATGCCTGCGTAGTGGATTTTCCGCTGCCCGCAGTACCTGTCACTAAAATCATGCCATGGTCTGAGTCAGCAAGCTGCATTACATCTTCCGGAATACAGAATGCCTCATAATCAGGTATATCGAAAGATACCACTCGAATTACAGCAGCCATGGAGCCACGCTGTCTGTATGTATTAACTCTGAAACGAGCAAGCCCCGGAACAGAAAACGAAAAGTCATCGTCTCCAGTCTCTAAAAATGCTTGCATAGAACGATTAGCCATCTCGTAAGCCTCGGTCAGCAAAGATTTTGATTGGGGTGGCAGTACTTTTTCATCTGCTATTGGATAAATCTGCCCCTCCACTTTCTCGCTGACAGGTGCACCAGATACAATGAACAGATCTGATGCCTGATCATCAACCGCACGCTTCAAAAAATCCATTAATGTAGCCATTGCTCCTCCATTTCTCCGTCCCAAACCGGCAGGGTTTCGTCATTTTCCCAATCTGCTGATGCCACAAGCTGCCAGCGGACAATCTCATATTCCGCACTCAGGCCTTGCCCTGCATCAGAAACTCTTACTTTTACATCTAAATTTTGGACATCGGAAACCTCACATGAATAGGTATAGATGTCCCCATCTTTTTCCACGCCTTCTGGGATTTCGCCGCTTCGAATTAATGCCAAAATCTCCTCCGCCTGACAGTCTGCCTGGTAATAACCCTTGACTGAATCGGACATTTTGACAGAAAGTCTATCATCTGCCATCACAGTAGAAATGGATAAAACTGCGAATACAGTCAGCACTAACACTGCGAAAATCACTAGCAGAGAAATTCCGCCTGTCACCGGTGCAGAAATTTTCTTCCTTTTTTTATGATTAACTTGATTCATATCACATCACCTTTTGCCAGCAGACCGGAATTTGGAAAAGCATTTCGCCATCTCTGCTTTCCATGCTAATCTCTGCACGCTCAAGCAGAGCACCATCTGAATCCGAATCACGCTTTGCCGTCAAGCGGAACTGCCAATAAGCATCCTTCTCAGCGGCTGCATCACCATTACCGCCAGCGTCTACAGCGACGTCCGCAGTGCCAGCCTCGCTACACTCCCAGTCGCCTGTATAGCAAACTACCAGCGCATCATCAGCAGCACTGTATACACCGCCCAGCTCTTCAGCCGCTTCGGCGAAATCACCACCGAAAGCCTTAATTATTTCTGCCGCAGTTTGCGCCTTTAACATCGCCTTATCACGATTTTCTATATTTTCAGTCTCATCAGAAGACCAAGCGAAAACCTGAAGACACAGGGCCGCCGTAATTGAAAATATCAGCAGCATTATCATAAGCTCAATCAGCACTAAGTGGGATTTTTTACTCACCTCGCACCTCCTGACTGCGCAGATAAAGCTGCATTTCCATCTCCTGCCCCTGCACATCTTCTGCGAATATCCATAAAACATCGTCGCTCAAATCGAGAGCCATATATGACAGCTCCAAAACCATATCACCATACTGCGGATCTGGCATCTCGCCAGCCACGCCGTAATATTCACGAAGCCAGCCGTCACAGCAATATATCCATGTGACATAATGCTCCCCATCAACTTCCTCATCTAAACAGAGAGCATCACCATCACCTAAAGACATGACCGAAACCTGCCCTTCCGCCTGTCGTACCTTGGTGGAAAGAAACTGCATAGCAGTACGCTGCGTATATGTCTCCTGCCCGTCAGCATAAACCTTCTCATAGGAAAGCCCGCCTTCCAACAAAACAAACAGCACGCAGATTGCGAAAATCCCAAACACCAGCAATACTGCCAAACCTGATATGGAGCTGTTTTCACCCTTCACATTTCTCATTGCTATTTCATTCGTCTTTCTCTAAAATAGTAATCTCAGGCATAATATTCGATGCGAACACCTGATAATGCACTACATATCGCTTTTCATCAATCTGAATACCGTAATGCTCCTCCATATACTCTACGGAAGGCGGATAAACACCCTCAGAAGCATAACACGCCACCGCCGTACGCCTCAGCGCATCTTCAAGCTGGAGCTTAGCCTCAGTGCCCTGATCGCTATCCAGATTTTGGACCGCCACTAAAAAAAACAGCCCTATAAATAAAATCAGAGCTGACATTAAAATCTTCAATGTCAGATCTGCACAATTCACTTTTCTCCGTCTGCCCATGGTCTCCACCTGCGTCCTAACCTAACCAATCCTAACCTATAGCAGACATGATTTCCGCCAGCGGCAGCATCACCGACAAGAGAATCAGCCCCACCAAAAGCGATGTAACCATTACCAAAGTCGGCTCCACCCTTGTCACAGCATCACACAGAGCATCTTCGCCTTCCTCGTCCATACGCTCCGCAATTTCACGCATCATGGAATCTCCATTGCCAGCCTTCAGACCAGCATCAAGCAGACGGCTCTCCGAACCATTTAAGATTCCAGTCTCATGCAGACTTTCGCCCAGCTTCTTTCCCTGTCGCACCAATTCCGCACATTCATTGCATTTTCCCTGCAAAACTTGCGAGTCCGACATCATCATAGATGCGAAGTTCAGTGATTCTTCCACGGCCAGACCACTTTCCATTCCAAGCTTCATTACCTGCATAATCTGAGCGCGATTCAGCTTGCCAGCCACTCCCTTATGACCTCGCTTTTCATTCCAGATTCCCAGAACTTTTCTGCGGAATGAACTTGAGCAGGCAAAAAGAGCGATAATCACCACAGCCGCAAACAGAATGAGACACAGGATAGGCATTATTTTGCTGAGAACTTGCCCTATAGCTAAAAGAGAGCCTGCAATTCCAGTAAGTTCTCTCCCCAGCTGTCCGTATACTGCATCGAAAATTGGCAGCACCTTAGTGAGAAGCACTACTATGACTACCAGCATTATGAACAGCAACAGTACAGGATACATGAGAGCTGATTTTATCTGTCGCTCTATGCGCATACGTGTGTCGTAATATTCTGCCAGGCTTCCAAGTGTTTCTTCAACCTTGCCTGAATACTCTCCCACCTCCAGCAAACTGCATACATACGAAGGGAAAACTCCGCTTTCCTTAAATGCTGTAGACATGGAAAAGCCGCAGTCAGCTTTTTCAACCAACTGCAGCAGAAACTCTTTATATTCTTTTCTTTCTTCGTCCTCAGCCAACATCGCTAAGCCGTCTCCAATGCCTATTCCGGCATGAATTAAACTCGAAAGACCAAGGCACAGATTTCTGATTTCTTCATAAGATAATCTCTTCATAGTTTCATTTTCCACATTTCATTTTTCGCTATTTCTAGTAGAAATATTTAGCGCTATAGTTTTTTCCGTTTCCGATATACTTCATAATAGCCTTGCTCTGGTTACCAGTGGATGCAAAAGTAGGGTCCATTCTCTGCCATGTATCACCGTCGAAGTAAACAACGCCATCTACCCAGCCCTGTCCTTCTACATATACACTAATCCATGCGTGATAAGTTTCGCCAGCATAACCTATTACTAACTTACAAGGAACGCCCTGGCTTCTCAGCATACCAGCCATAGTAGCCGCATAGTCGAAGCAGATGCCCTTCTTGGACTTGAGAACCTTGTCCAGATTTGGAACATAGCCCGTCTGAACCGTCTGAGCCTTTTTCTTATCATACTTGTAGTTTTTAACTACATAATTGTAGATTTTCTCAACCTTCTTGAGCTCAGTCTTAGCCTTCTTAGTCAGGCTTGCAGCCTTCTTCACAGTGTTAGGCGCAGCTTCGTAATTAACATACTGGTTGGAGCGTAAAAACGGTGCGAATTCATCTGTCAGCTTAACTTCAAAAGAAGTGGAAACTACCATAGCATACTTACTTCCGCTTACATTTTCGAGCAAGTTAATCTGGTAAGTACCATTTCCATCGGACAGCGGGAATGTTTCCCATTCTTCAGGAGATACATTGTATGTATAAGTGGTTTTCGGTCCCTTTACCTGAGCCTTAATCTTCTTATCAGTCTTCTTCAGGTAGCTAACCATGACATATCCATCTTCCGTATGGGAATAATCGATTACACCCTTAGCTGCACGAGCTTCCTTAGTTCCAGATGCTTCCACAGCATACTCCAGCTTCGCTGCAGGTGCAGATGCAAGAGCTACTGCCTCATTTTCAAGCTCAGTATACTCCACTGAAACAGTATCAGCAATCCCAGATTCAGAACCTGCATTAACCTCGTTTTCACTGCCGCATCCGCTGAGCATGGAAATGGATAAAGTCAAAATCATAAATATCGATAATATTTTTTTCATTTTTTCACACCTTCCTTTTTAACTCATTATAATACATTTCTGCATAAAATCCAACATTTTTATAATGATTTCAATGAATTAAGACATTTTTTGTACTTTTTTTGTCATAAAAAAACATCATTTCACCTTGACCTTTACTGCACTCTATTGGTATAGTTATTGTAATTATATTTCTGTGTGTGTACGAAAGGGGGATACGCATGTCACAGCAAAATACAATACTTATTGCATCGTCTACAAGCGCAACCCAAACTCAGCTTAAAGAGATTCTGCGCTATGATTATCAAATTTTAAATGCAGATACACCCGATGATGCTCGTCAGTTTTTGGCACGAGATGTAGGAAAAATTTCCGCAATCATAATCGACAGTAGCAATGACGGTCCGTTTATCAACAGCGAACCGGCTGCACTTATTAAATTAGCACAATCTCTGGAAATTTCGTCCATGGTGCTGCTTGATTCGCCGAATGTGGACAATGAGATTTTGGCATATCAGTATGGAGCTAACCTGGTACTATCTAAACCGTATATTCCACTTACCATTTTTCAGCAGGTAAGACTGCTCAATGAGCTTTCATGCAATCGAAAAAACCTGAAGGCAGCAGAGGGTATTCAGGAGCATGCTGAACGAGATGTTCTCACCGGTTTATATAACAGAGAAGCGACCAGAAAGCGTGTAAATCTGCTGCTTTCCAATCCTTCGGCTAAGCCTAATACAATTTCGGCTCTGCTTATGATTGACCTTGATAACTTCAAGATGGTAAATGATACTTACGGTCACCTGTTCGGAGATGAATTTCTTACTCGCACGGCTACTAAAATTAAAAACAGATTTAGAAGCAATGACATAATCGGGCGAATTGGTGGTGATGAATTCACTGTCTATATAGATTCCATACCTAATGTGGAGCTTGTGAAAAAGAGATGCACGCAGCTTCTTGCGGCTCTTCTGGAGACTTGTTCTGAGGAAGATGCAAATGTTCATGTTTCCGCATCTATAGGTGTGGCTCTGGTTCCCGAACATGGAAATACGCTGACGGATTTGTATAATAAGGCAGACCAGGCTCTCTATCGTGCGAAAAAAGCCGGAAAGAACAGATTTTGCATATACAGTGATAACAATACGGAAACCATCAAGAGCTTAGTAAGCAATATAAATACCAGAATCGACTCCGATGTGCAGCCGGGTATGGCTGATAACAGTCTGGCTGAGTATGTGCTACAGCATCTTTATGAGACTGGCGACATTACCGTTGCCATAAATGATATCTTAGAAGAAGTCGGCCGTCAGACTAATGTGAGCCGAGTTTATATTTTCGAAAATAATGCAGATAATACAATTTGCTATAATACTTTCGAGTGGTGTAACTACGGAATCGAACCTCAGATTGATAATCTGCAGGAAATCAGCTTTGTAGAAGGACCGTATAAGGACTGGCCGTCTCGCTATGACGAAAGAGGGGTGCTTTACTGTCCTAATATCGATACTCTGGATAAGGAATGTCAGCCACATTTGGTTTCGCAGGATATAAAGTCCATGCTGCACTGTGCTATTTTAGATAATGGCCAGTTCCGTGGATTTATCGGCTTCGATGAATGTGTCAGCAATCGAATCTGGACAGATAAGCAGGTGGGAATCTTGCTATATCTCTCGAAGATTTTGACCATATTCCTGTTAAAAAAGAGAATTCAAGATGAAACTCATATGCTTTCCGAGAGCTTAAAGAGTATTTTGGATAATCAGAATGCGTGGATTTATGTAATTGATCCTCGTACATTCAAACTTAAATATATCAATCAGAGAACCAAGAATATGTCGCCTGAAATTAAGGAAGGCAGGCTTTGCTATCAGGTTCTCATGCACAGCACTTCACCATGTTCTAACTGCCCTGCTGTAAATATTCTAAACGACCTGAATAAGGAAGTTTCCCTTAGAAATACTTACTTCGGCATTAACGCACATGTGGAAGCCAGCAGCATTCAGTGGGACGGTGAAAATGCTTGTCTGATAACTTGCCGTGATCAGGATTCGGATAGTAAGCCACTGCCGCAGGTTACAAATTAATGCTGCCAACCGAATTCGCAAGAATTGTGAAAAGAAGAAAAGAAGAAAAGAAGAAAAGGAGAAAAGGAGAAGAAATATGAAATTTTATATCGTAGATGCATTTACAGAAACTTGCTTCGGCGGTAATCCTGCCGGCGTCGTAATCCTTCCGGAAGGCGCAGATTTTCCTTCTGATGAAGTTATGGTTAAGACTGCTGCTGAACTTAGATACTCAGAAACAGCATTCATCAAGCGTTTAGGTGATAAGGAATTTCAGATTCGCTACTTCACTCCAGCTGCTGAGGTAGAGTTGTGCGGTCATGCCACCATCGGCTCCTTCAAAGCACTGCTTTATGGCGGATATATAAATGACAATGATGTTTACATGAACCATACTTTATCAGGAGACCTGAATATCGTCATTCAGGACGGTTTCGTGCTTATGGATATGGCAGCACCTGTTAAATTAGGTGAAATCACAACCCCATCGGCATTAGACGAACTGTATACTATCATGGGATTATCATACGAAGAACAAAAAAAGAAGGGCGTAACCCTTCTTCCTCAGCTGATCTCAACTGGACTTCCTGATATTATGATGCCTGTAGCATCTAAAGATGATTTAGGTGCAATCACACCGGATTTTCCTGCTCTTTCTAAACTTTCAGAACGCTATGAAGCAGTTGGAGTTCACGCTTTCACTTTAGACTGCAGTCAGGACGAAGTACCGACAACTTGCCATGTACGCAACTTTGCACCGCTGTACGAAATTGACGAAGAAGCAGCAACCGGAACATCTAACGGTGCTCTTACATACTACGGTTACTTGAATGGCTTCATTTCATCAGGAGATGACTGCCGCTTCGTACAAGGCGAAGCCATGGATCGTCCTTCCGTCATCCTCAGCCACATCGAAGCAAGCGATACAGATGATGCGTCCGATGCAAGCGCTCCGGGCTGCAAGATTCAGGTGGGCGGAACAGGCGTAATCCTCGCCGAAGGCGAAATTCACATTTAGCCAAGCTTCTAATTAAATCTAATTATCTAACTACATCTAAAAACGAACAGTCACGGTTGTACCTACCCCTTCGGTGCTCTCTAAATGAACAGTGCCATTGTGGTAGGATACACCGTGTTTTACTATGGAAAGTCCCAGACCCGTTCCCGGAATCTGCTTGTTATGGCTCTTATCCACACGATAAAACCTCTCGAACACGCGCTGCACATCATCTTTGGGAATTCCTATGCCCGTATCCGACACACGAAGCACCGCTCTTCCCTGCTCAACTCCAGTATATACAGTCACCCTACCGTCTTTGCGATTATACTTAATCGCATTTTCGCACAGGTTATATACGATTTCATCTAAAATAGAATCTATTCCATTTACTACTGCCGGCGTACCATCAAGCTGCAAGCTAACCTGCATCTCCTCAGCCTTTCTTCCCAGCCTTCTCAAAACATCACCTGCCAAGGCGTGAATTTCCACATCGGCATGTTCCTGCGGCACCTGATTTTCGTCAAGTTTTGAAAGCTGCATTATATCGTTAATCAGCGATATAAGTCTCGAAGACTCTTCCTTTATGGTATTTGCAAAGGAGGTCACATCTTCGCTCTTAACTATTCCGCTTGCCAGCATATCTGACACACCATAAATTGAAGTCAGCGGAGTTTTAAGCTCGTGAGAAACATTAGAAGTAAATTCGCGGCGCATACGTTCGCCGACTTCACGCTCAGTCACATTCATTATGATTATGACGGCACCGCTGATTTTGCCCTTATTAAGCACCGGATTGGAAAGAATCTCATAAGTTTCTCCGCCTATAATCAT